>SHBD01000029.1 GCA_004212735.1 SAR116 cluster bacterium | reverse complement strand
CGAGGCAAAGAGCCATTTCATCAAATTCAATGATATCGTTTCGCGGTTCCTTGATGTGCATCTGAGCTATGTAGGCAATGTCCCCTATTCCGAGCGGATGCGGCAATCCGTGGTCAAACGCAAGCCAATCGGGCTTGGTGACCAAGAATGGGTTGAGAACCAGAAATTCAAGTCAATTTCCAAGGCGATCATGGACTCGCCGGCAAACAACCATGCGGGGATTCGTTTCTTTTCCGACAGCGCCGTTCTTGCAGAGCCGGAGCCTGCCTAGTGAGGAACCAGTATCTTGACCAGAAACCCGATATCGAGGAGCTGATCACCAGCCATATGGAGCTGGTGCGTCAAATTGCATGGCATATGCATGGCCGTGTTCACGCCTCGACCGAAATCGAAGATCTGGTTCAGATAGGCTATTACGGACTGGTGCTGGCAGCCCAGAATTACACTGTCCAGGAAGGCGCGACTTTTGCCAGCTATGCCAGCCTGCGCATCCGCGGCAGCATCGTTGATCACCTGCGCAAAAATTCCAATCTGTGCCGCACCACGATCCAGATGCAGCAGCAGGCCAACAGAGCCGAACGCGAGCTACAAACGCAGCTTGGCCGCGCCCCCTCGAAAGAGGAACTCGCCAAGAAAATCGGCATTACCGAAGATGAAATGATGGGCTGGGAACAGGCCTTCCAGGCGAACGTCCATCAATCACTTGACAGCGTCTATGATGACTTTTCGGTCTGGTTTGTCTCGCCGGAGAATACGCCTGAGGAAAACATCAGCGACGGCCAGTTGCGCGATGTGCTCAAAAGCGCCCTTACAACCTTGCCTGAGCGCGAAGCGCTGGTTATCCAGCTCTACTATGTTGAGGAGCTGAACGTTTATGAAATTGCCGAGGTGCTGGAAGTCACCACTGGCCGTGTCTCGCAGATCAAAAAGGCAGCTATTGGAAAACTGCGCAATTTCATGCAGCAGGTAGATGGCGACGAGTTGACCGAATGACCGACAATTGGGAACAGACCAGCGAAATCAGCATGACGGTCCAAAGCGCGGAAATGCGTGTCCCGAGCCTTGCTGGCGGGCGGCATCTGTTGCTGTCATGTCGGCTGGTGAATATCGCCCGTGGCAGCTGCCGGCTTGAGGTTCACCCAATGCATGATGACGAGGCGGGGGAGAACATCCTGCATATCCCGATTGACCGCCCGGTAATGCAGGGCGTTTTGCATGTCGCCCCGGATTTGTTCGCCAAGATGAGCACTGATGTAATGCGCAGCGGCAGCCGCCCAGTCAATATCGTGGTGACGCTTGCAGAAGCGTTGGCTGTTAGCATCGCCGGCGATCTGCGCATCGACGAGGAAACCAGCATCAAGGTTGCAGATGCTAGTTTCGTCTTTTCAATGAAATAAATTTGGTGGTCAATGAAATGAGTGTGCTGGCCCTAACCGATCAACCGCTTCGACATATCAACCGCCGCCTGCAGCAGGCGTGATGATGCGGAGTAAGCCTGTTGGGCCTGCATCATCTTGGTCAGTTCATCGGTCATGTTGATGTTCGACATCTCGAGATTGCCACTCTGGATATCACCAAAATTTTCCTCGCCAGCAGTGCCAAAATTTGGCAGGCCAGATTTTTCGGTGGTTACAAACTGGCCACTGCCGATTGCTTTGAGACCGGCAACATTGTTAAAACGCACCAACGCGATCGTCCCCACTTCGACAATTTCAGAGGGCGCAGTGCTTGTGTTCGGCACCTCGCTGCCATAGACCGCCCTGATATCTCCCCGCAAGGAAATATTCACCGCCGTAAGCAGCTGGCGCTCACCATTGGCGTTTTCACGCTGGACCGGGATGAAGATTGGCTGGCCTTCGGAATCAATCAATGATCGTCCGTCCCAAGTGACAACACGGCCATCATCTTCCAACCGCATTGACCCGTCGCGGGTGAAAACCACGGGGTTGGCGTCATCCGCCTTCGTTGTCACAAACATGCCAAGACCAGACACGGCAAGGTCAAGCTCCGACGCTGTTGCCTTCAAGGACCCCTGTGAGTGCTGACGGCGTGGACCATCGGTGCGCGCTCCTTGGCCAAGGTCAATCCCCGGAAGCGAGCCCAGCCCGACACCATAGGTATCATAAAAATCTGCACGGCTCTTTTTGTAACCATTTGAACCCGCATTCGCGATGTTATGCGAGACGACTGACAGATTGTGGGATGCAGCCTCAAGGCCATTGCGAATCGTTGGTATCATGGTTTTCCTTCCTTTTGCCTGCCCCTGCCTTCCAATTTTCATGCCAAAACAGACAGCAGCAGGCAATTTTGATAGAATTTGACAAATTTGACCTAAAATAACGATGCGAAACCGGGCGGTTTGGTAAAGCGGTTGCAAAATCTGCAAAATGCGGCATTCTAGGACAGCTAATTTAGACATTCATTTTCACCGCAAATGGGGCATGCGATGAGCAGCAACCCGCCGAACGCACTCGTTCCAGCTGGCAAGAACTCCCCACCGATGGTCCGCGAGGACTCGGCACCTGGCGGCTTCCGCCTGGCGGCCGAGGATGTAAGGTTCGCTAGCCGCGAGGAAGTAAAGGACCGTTTGCCAGATATTCTTGGCAAGGCTCTTGCGCTGATCTGGATTGATCGGGAATTTCACGACACTTTTGCCCGCGACCCGCAGGGGACGCTAGAGTCGCAAGGTATTTTTCTACCGGACAATATGGTCATCGAATTTCAGAAACCCAACAGCGACAGGCCGCGCATTGTTGTTTACGAGACCCGTCCGAATTCAAAATTCAAGCTGCGCGTTTTCTACCTTCAGCTTGTGATGATGGCTGGCCGGTAGAATGTCCATGCGGCAAATGCACGCCATCCTGATCGTGATGGGGGTGCTGTGTTTGTCACCGATGTCCGGCACGCCAGCAACCGCACAGAGTAATGCCAGCGATGTGGCCTTCGCTGAAGCGGTGGACGCTGTAAAGACCAAAAACTATGCGCATGCAGTGAGGCTGTTCGCGGACCAAGCCGAAGCCAACCAGCATGATGCACAATATAACCTGGCCGTTCTTTTGAAAGCTGGCAAAGGCGCACCGCAGGATTTCCTGAAAGCGCTTACCTGGGCATGGGCGGCTCATCTTGGCGGGATTGAAGCGGCCGAGGATCTTTCGGACGAACTGCTCGATCTCATTCCTGAAAAATCTGTCGAGGCGGCAAGAGATGCCGTTTCCAAGAGGTTGCGCGCACGCATTGATGATGGAGAAAAGCCAGCCGTCATGCAGCTTGCGCGTTTTCATGCCGAACTGCGCGAGGAAGCTGACTACGAGCAGGCCTATATCTGGTACTCGATTGCAGCGGCCATTGGGCTTGATGGTGCCTTCGAGGCACGTGACGACACACGCGGCGATGTCGACGAGGAAAAAATTGTTGAGCTTCAGGTTGAAGCTGGCACGATTTTTGAAACCCTGACATTTCAGTAGGGGCGGCAGAACCGCCTTCATTTAAACGCGCAGGATGGCCTTGGAGACTACGATGCAGGTGAAAGTTCACTGGATTATTGACGGCGTTGCCGAAATGGATGTTGAAGCCATTGAAGACGCTGAAAAAAATGTTGAGACAATTTTGGGAAAGCTGATTGAAGACAATCCGCAGCTGGTGGATACACTGGGGGCGCGTGCGATTCAGGGCAAGGCCTATCTGCCTGGCTCAGAGGAGGATAAAGATGTCGAAAGCAGCTAAAGCGTTGACAAAGATCGTGCTGACAGTACTTGTCTCAAGCTTGATTACCGGCAGCGCCTTTGCCGCCGCACGCACCTATGTTCCCAAAAATGCGGTGGCTAAGAAGGAGCTGGAGACCTGTCGCCTGAAAAAGGCCAGTCCCATCGGAAAGATCACCGAGTGCCGCTATCAACGTCAGAGCCGCGGCAAGGATGTGTTCATGACCATCGAAATGCCAAATGCCAACTGCATGCGTGAATTCCAGTGCGAGCGTGAAAAGAATTAACCGCCAGTCATGGGCTTCCAGTCATGGGCTTCCAGTCATGAGCCTCCAGTCATGAGCCACCAGTCGCCAGCCGGCGGCTAACTGGTGCGGCAGTCAATGCCATTGAAATCCCCGAGGCTGTCGAGATCATCAACATATTCAAAGCCAGCTTCGACAAGGCGGGGACGCATATTGTAGAGATCAAGCCCTAACTCGCCATTGGCAAGCTTGCGGCGTTTGTCTTCCTCGTCATCAATCCGCTGCTGTGCTGCCAGCATCACCTGATCTGCCTGTTTACGGGCAACTATCACCACGCCATCATCATCGGCGCAGACCACGTCGCCAGGAAACACAAGCTGGCCGGCACAGACCACCGGCACGTTTACCGCGCCGAGGGTGTTTTTTACCGTACCCTTTGACGAGATGGCACGTGACCAGACAGGAAACTCCATCGTTTGAAGATCGGCAACGTCACGAACGCCGGCGTCAATCACCAACCCCTTGACACCACGCGCCTGTGCCGAGGTGGCAAGCAAATCACCAAAGAACCCATCATTGTTATCCGTGGTCAGCGCAACGACGAGAACATCGCCCGACTGACACAATTCGATCGCCACATGGACCATCCAGTTGTCACCGGGCTGTGCCAAAATGGTCACTGCCGTGCCGCCAATGCGAGCACCGGGATAGATCGGGCGCATATAGGGCTTCATCAACCCGGTACGCCCCTGAGCCTCATGAACGGTTGAAGTGCCAGCAGCACCAAGTTGCGTTGCCAAGGCAGACGGCGTCCGTTCGATCTGTCTTACGGCTACTGTTTTCATGCCCTTCTCCTCAGGAAAAATCCACACTTTGAGCCTAGATGATAAACAAACAGGGGCAAGCGCCAAATTTGATGTTGTTTGATCATCAAAATTGCAGCAGGTCACGCCTGTGATCAGTCAAAACGACTCAGAATCTGATCCAGCGGTTTCTTGCGCTTCGCCGCCGCAGGTATAGAGGCATCCGCCGACGGATGGCCGACCGCAAGAATCATTAGCGGTTTGTTGGATTTTGGTCGAGCGCAGATATCGGTGAGAAACCGCATGGGATTCGGCGTATGCGTCAAACAGGCAAGCCCGGCCAGATGTAGCGCTGAGATGAGAAATCCGGATGCGATGCCAACACTTTCCGGCACGTAGTAGTTTTTGTAGCGGGTGCCATCATCGAACTGCCCATAGCGTTCAGCAAAAATCACAATCAGCCAGGGCGCATCGACCAGATGGGGTTTGTCGGGGCCGGTGCCGATGGGCTCCAACGCCCTGATCCATTCGTCAGCGCTGTCACGGCTGTAGAATCTGCGTTCTTCCACTTCTGCGGCCTTGCGAATTTCAGCCTTCATCTGTGGATTTCCGATAAGGGCAAAATGCCAGGGCTGGTGATTTGCCCCGCTCGGGGCAAGGCCCGCCGTCTGGATGCAATCCTCGATGATACTGCGTGGCACCGGCCGCGGATCGAAATCACGCACGGAATGACGTTGCCGCATGATTGCCAGATGGGCATTGGCTGCAGCTATCATCTCCTCGTCACTGCGTTGCATGCGATCGGGGAGTGGTTTTGGTTCGTAGGACAGGGTCTCACGGGCAATCATCATCGCTCCTGCGGCTTGTCTATTTGTCGTTGCTGGACAGTCTGACGCGCTTTTGTCGGCGTATCAACTCTGCTACCTTAGCGCCTGTTATCCATTTGAGGCATATATCTATCTGCCTCTTTGCCCTGCCACAGAAGAGTTTTTTACCATGTTCAATCCTGCGATTGCCTCCCTGACCGCTCCTCCTGTTTCTGTAGTCCTGGATTGGCGCGCCTCTTATAATGGTGACAAGGGCGCGTTGATCGACATGAGCCAGGCGGTTCCCGGCTATGCGGCCCATCCTGATATGATGATGGCGCTGGCCGATGCAGCTGCAACAGTTGACGCGGCGCGCTATGGTCGTGTCGAGGGTGATGACGGGCTGCGCACTGCCTATGCGGCACATCTGGGCGAAATTTACGACAGCACGGTTGAGATGGGTGAGACCCATATCACCTCTGGCTGCAATCAGGCATTTGTCGCCTCAGCGCTGGCGGTTGCCGGGCGCGGCGAGGAAATCCTGATGACGCGCCCCTGTTATTTCAACCATGAATCGGCGCTTGGCATGCTCGGCATCAACATCGGCTATGTCGATTGTCATACTGAAAACGGCATGCGCCCACTGGTGGCAGATATTGATGCCGCCATCGGCCCAAAAACACGGGCACTGGCCATCGTCACGCCGAATAACCCCTGCGGGACAATTTATCCAGCCGATCTACTGGACGAGATTTTCACCCTGTGTCGCAAACGGGGCATCTGGCTCATTCTTGACGAGACCTATCGTGATTTTCTGCCATTGAACACGGGCCAGCCACACCGGTTGCTGAGCCATGATGGCTGGCAGGACACGCTGATCCAGCTCTATAGTTTTTCCAAATCCTACTGTATGCCCGGCCACCGGCTTGGCGCGGTGACTGGCGGCGCGGCTTTGATCGCCGAACTGGCCAAAATCATCGACAACATTCAGATCTGTGCGCCGCGCACACCACAGATCGCCGTTGCGCCAATGCTTCGTCAGCTCACTGACTGGCGACAGGAAAACCGCGCGCGCATCGCCGCCCGCTCAGATCTGTTTGCCGAGATCATCGCCAGCATGGACGGGTGGACCCTGCTCAGCACGGGAGCCTATTTCGGCTATGTAAAACATCCATTTGCCGGCACCGCCTCCATCGAGGTGGCGCAGGACATGGCCCGCAAGGCTGGTGTGCTGACCATTCCGGGAACGTTTTTTGGTGAGGGGCAGGAGGATTATCTCAGATTCGCCTTTGCCAATGCAGGCCGAGATGTCATTGCCGAACTACCCGACCGGCTGGCGGGGCTGTAGGCAGAGAGCAGACACATAGGAACTCATGCAAAAGCCAACACGTTCCGTCCATTACGGTGCATCATCCTTAACAGGTGACAATGACCCTACATATCAACTTCATGAATTTCCGCCACTTCGATAGTGCCGCTTGGCAGGATGGGGCAGCTTTTTGCCATGGCAACCGCCGCGTCAATGCTGTCCGCCCAAACCACCGTATAGCCGGAAACAGGATTGGCACCACCACCATCAGCGACCCCATCGCCGCTTACTGTCTTTGACATGCCAACCGGATTGCCGGGATCAACCACTGACGGGCCGATATCGTCAAACCAGCTCTTCCAGCGCTCCATTTCCGCCTGCATATCTTCGGGTGCTTCTGGGGGTGGTGTGCCGTCATGATAGGCGAATAGAAAATTGGTCATCAGACTGTCTCCTCCAGCTTTTTGAGAGATTACCGCTCTTTCTCAGAGTCGCTCTTTTTCAAATAAGCGCGTCAGAACAAGGTCTTGTGTCATATCCCTGCCCTTCCTGCGTTCAAACGTCAGTTCTTACATTTCACCTGCAAACATTAGTAACATTGACCATCATGCGACCAATTAGCGGGATCTGTCGAATAACAATGGCGTGAGCGTGAGCTATACCTGCCGTGCAAACCGGCGAGCCTGATCGATGCTGGTCAAGCCACGATCAAACGGATACAACAACGAACATGCGCTGCCAGCGCCCAATACAGACCGGATAAAGGCCACAGATATTGCATAACGCTGACATCTACTCCCCTGATCTGCTGGTAATGATGGCGGGAGCCTTGCTGCTCACCGGAATTTTTGCCGGACTTCTTGCCGGATTGCTTGGTGTCGGTGGTGGCATCGTCATCGTGCCGGTACTGTTTATCCTGTTCAGCTATATGGGGGTGCCGACCGAGTTCATTATGCATATGGCGGTGGCAACATCATTGATGACGATCATCCCAATATCGCTGCTTTCCGCCAGATCGCATCATCGCCGCGGTGCTGTCGATTTTGTTATTCTCAGGCAATGGGGACCGTTCATGCTTGCCGGTGCGGCGGTTGGCGGCGGCCTCTCCGGTTTTCTTGATTCGCGCTATCTGCAATTGCTGTTCGGCGTGATCGCACTCTATGTCGCTGTCACAATGATCCGCGGCCAACCACCGCAAAAACCGCCAGAATCCGCTCCCACCGATGCCGCAGACAGGCCGCATCCATTGACGCCGCTGGGCCGGGGTGGCGCGGGCGGGCTGATCAGCTCTGTCATCGGCCTTGCCTCTGCGTTGATGGGCATTGGCGGTGGCACCATCGCTGTTCCTATCCTCAGCTATCTGTCATTGCCAATGCACCGGGCTGTTGGTACGGCTGCGGCCTTTGGCATTCTGATCGCCGTCCCGGGAGCCATCGGCTTTGGGTGGGCCGGCGTCAATGTTGAGCTGCGCCCGCCCTATTCGCTGGGCTTTATCAGTGCTCCGGCGGCGATAATCATCTTTTCAACAAGCCTGTTTACCGTGCCACTTGGCAGCCGCATCGCCCACCGATTGAACGCAGCGGTGCTGCGCCGTGTCTTTGGGTGTTTTCTGCTTCTCAGCGCGCTGAATATCCTGCGCGGGGTGTTCGGCCTATGAGTGGACCCTTAACACAGCGCTGGAACAACAGCCTTGCCGCGCGGGCAATCATCTTTGATATGGACGGTCTATTGCTTGACAGTGAGAGCCTGTCCTATGAAACCTATGTCGCAACCGCAAATCGCTATGGACTTAACGCCGGATTTGACAGTTACAGCCGAATGATAGGGTTGAACATGATCGAAGGGGTTGACGTGCTGCGGAACATTCTGCCGGCACATATTGATGCAATGAACTTCAAGGATGAATGGGGCGAGCACTATCGCGAAAGACTGGCAGACACAGTGCCTGTGAAGCCGGGTGTTGCCGATGTGATAGAACGACTTGCCGCACGCAATATACCAATGGCCGTGGCGACGTCATCACAAGGGGAAAAGGCGCGCGATGTTCTGGGCCGGGCCGGTATAGCGGCCCATATGCTGGCAATTACAGGTGCCAACGAGGTTGAGCGCGGCAAACCAGCACCTGATGTCTATCTGGCCACCATTGAAAAGCTAGTGACAATAAGCGGCATCACGGGCGTTGATGATTGTATCGCATTCGAGGATTCGGAAGTGGGCGTGAGAGCTGCCCTGGCGGCTGGCCTGCGCGTTGTCCAGATACCCGATCTGGTGCCAGCGACAAAACCATCCTCACCCCCGTTCCATCTTATTGCTAACACGCTGGCAACCGGGGTTGGATGGCTGAAAATAGACACCTAATGAGTTGATGGTTGCGTATGATATGGTGGACGCGTCCGACTGAAATGCCTATCCTTTCAATCAGTGAAACCATTAATCCAGGGGGCAAACATGCGCTATCTTCACACTATGGTAAGGGTGCAAAACCTTGACGAGTCGCTTGATTTCTACTGCAACAAGCTTGGGCTTTTGGAAACACGGCGCAAGGATGTTCCGGCAGGCCGATTCACGCTGGTTTTCCTGGCCGCGGGAAAAGATGCTGACAGCGCACGGTCGAGCGGATCACCCGAACTGGAGCTGACCTTTAATTGGGATGCCGAAGATTACGATTATGGCCGCAATTTTGGCCATCTCGCCTACAAGGTCGACAATATCTATGAGACATGCCAACGCCTCATGGATGCGGGGATCACGATCAACCGGCCGCCGCGCGATGGTTACATGGCGTTCGTCAAATCACCAGACAACATCTCAATCGAATTGCTGCAGGAGGGCGAGGCACTGCCACCCGCTGAACCATGGGCATCAATGGAAAATTCCGGCAGCTGGTAACAGCGCCGTCAAAAACCAGAACAAGAGCGGAGCGCATCCATGCTGGACATTCATCAATTTTCCTATGGCAACGATAACTACGGCGTACTGCTTCATTGCCGCAACAGTGGCGAGACAGCCATGGTCGACGCCGGCGATGCCGAAGCTGGCGAACAGGCACTTGCCAGAACTGGCTGGTCATTGAGCCAGATTTGGATCACCCATCATCATGGTGATCATACAGCAGGGCTGATCGCGCTTAAGGCAGCCCATAATGCGCAGGTGATTGGTCCGGCCACAGGTAAAAGCCAAGTGACTGGCCTCGATCAACAGGTTGGTGACGGCGAACATTTCACCTTTGCATCGCGAGAGGTGCGGGTTCTGACAACGCCAGGGCATACACTCGATATGACCAATTTTTACCTGCCCAGCGAGAAGCTTGTGTTCACCGGTGACACGCTGTTCGCCATGGGGTGTGGTCGTCTATTCGAGGGGGATGCCCCGATGATGTGGGCGAGTCTGAACAAGCTGATGGCGCTGCCCGATGACACCACCATCTATTGCAGCCATGAATATACCGCCGCCAACGCCACCTTCGCGCTGTCAGTCGACCCGAAAAATCAGATGCTTGTCGATCGGGCACAGCAGGTAACGGCTTTACGCGCCGCTGGTGAACCAACAGTGCCGACAATCATGTCTCTGGAAAGGGCAACGAACCCGTTTCTGCGGGCAAATGACCCTGGCATAAGGTCACATCTGAACATGCCCGATGATACAGATGCCGCTGTCTTTGCCGAGATCAGACGCCGAAAGGATAACTTCTAGCGACCTTCCAGAATCCTGCCACCAACCCGGCGAAACTGGCTGATATCAGGCGCCCCGGTAAGAAACAGGGCCAACGCCATTTGCGCTTTGAGATCGCCAATCGCCTGACCTGCTGCCAGTGAATCAGGTACGCCATTGTTTGACCCGACAAGCGCCTTTAGCACTGGGCCAGCGAGCGATACCGCTGAGGCGCCCAGCCAGATCGCCTTTGCAGCGTCGAGACCGTGCCGCACCCCGCCAGATGCCAGAAGTGTTTTCTCAGGCATTGCCGTGCTTATGTCGTGCAGGCAGGTTACCGTTGGCGTTCCCCAATCAAGAAACGGTGCAAACAGCTTTGGGTCGTCACGTCGCGCCGCCTCAATACGTGTCCAGTTGGTGCCTCCAAGGCCCGCCACATCAACCGCCCAGACACCTACATCAAACAAACGCCGCGCCACCGCTGCGCCAATGCCGGCTCCAACTTCCTTGACGATTACCTTGCAGGGCAGCGCAGAAACAGCCTGTTCAATCGCCGCCAGCACATGACGCCAGTCACGCTCGCCCTCGGGCTGGACGGCTTCCTGCAGGGGGTTGAGATGAATGGCAATGGCATCGGCCTGCAAATCGTCGACGGCGCGCCGCGCAAGATCAAGACCATCTGATTGTGCGAGCTGAATGCCACCCAGATTGCCAATCAGCGGAATTGATGGCGCGATGGCGCGCAGCTCACTCTGCGAGTTGCCAGCCTCAAGAGTGGCACGCTGTGAGCCAACTGCAAGGCCTATCCCGGCGGTCTCAGCAACCTCTGCAAGGGCATGGTTGATGCTGGTAGCCCGTGTGGTGCCACCGGTCATTGATCCGATGAAAAGCGGCGCTGAGATTTGATGCTCTAGAAATTCGGTCGATAGGTCAATCTGCTCGAGATCGCATTCAGGAATCGCACAATGATCAAGGCGCACCCTATCAAAGCCTGCATCAATGGCCGCCATGGCCAGCGGGTCAAGCGCCAGCCCAATATGGGCGTCCTTACGATCAGCGCTTTTCGTCTGTTCAGCCATACTTAAATAACCTCACCGGGAGTTGCCCGCATTTGCGCGAAAAAAGCCATCAACCAATATCATATGCGGCACGGTAAGCGCAGCAAGTCCGATGAACACAACCCGCAGCAAAGCCGACTCCACCGCCATGAAGCTGGCACACCACCAAAAGGCCGCCGCACCCGCGCCCCAGCTTGCGAGGGTGAAAACCATGGCACCGCCAAACAACATATGGCTTGGAAATTCAAACTTCACCGCTGTCCAGACCGACCAGATATGGCGTGCAGAATGAACACAGCAGAAATAGAGGGCAAAACCAAAAAGCGGCGGCACAACGGCAAACACCAGAATCAGCAGCCCGGCCTCAAGGAATCCAAGACGCCAACGGGCGTTCCAGAAAGCCTGCCAAGCATAGATGGCCAATGTCACCGCAATTATCACAGATGCGATATCAATTGCCATCCACACCGGTGCGGCATCACCCCCGACGAGATAACCAAAAATAACATCAACCTCCAGCCGGTGGCTCTGCGAGATGCCTGCAACAACAACACCGCCATGGGCAACGGCCTGAACATAGCGGAACCAACCCGATTTGGCGCGCGCATCGCCCAAGCCAAAATGGATGATGCTGATGCCCAAAAATCCGATCAGCACAGCCACAGGAAAGAGCAGCCACAATCCGACAACAAGGCCGGCCAGCGCCACATAAAGAGTGATAAACCGTATCAGGGTGATTGGTCGGTCTGCTTGCCCTAGACAGGCAGCAATTGCGCCATCAAAGGCTCCGTGTGGCAGGCCGATCAGCACCACCCCGCCAAGTGCAAACAGATTGATCAGACCAAAGCTGGCGATCAAAACATCCATCGCCATTACGCCCCCTTGCGTTTGCTGGAGGGGGAGACCATCCGGCTGGCACCTGGTTTGGATGATCCGATGATCAGGCGACAGACCGCCTTGATGAAAATCCATTTCGGCATTGCGAGAATGACCTTGAACCGGAGCGCCCATCCTGCCTCACCACTCAGGAACAAGGCAAATTCGTCACCATCAAGCGCCCGCGCCATCCGCAGAAACAATTCCGGAGAGCGCGCTGGCCAATGGCGCAGCACAACCACGAAAACCTCGTCCATCCACAAATCTACTGGCTTATGGGGGCTGCGCACAGCCAACGGGCCACCCCTGTCCGTCATCGCCGCCGTCTGGCCAGCTCTGGCAATAATGTCAGTAATCTGCTTCTGAATGAACGCAAAAGCATAGCCACTGGACGGTCTGATGGCGCCACCATTGCCCCCAAGGCCTATCATGGCAGATGAGGACCGCGGCAGACGACCCAGCGGTATAGCACCTGCTTCCGTTCGCCGGGTGGTAAATTTGGTAACGCCGCACTGCGCTGCAAGATAATGGGTAATTGCCGTCTCGAAAAAGATATCGGGTTCACGATGCGGGGCAAACATGGTCGATTCCACGAGAGCTGTCCTGTCGTCAAAAGGCAGCAGATAGATAAAATGGATGCCGCGCGACTGATCACAGCGAAAATCCATCAAGATGGCCTGTGTTGGATCAAAACTGCCGCTCGGCGCGGTGACCTCCCACCCGATGAAATGCTGGATCATCTGGCCAGCCGGGATCGCAGGTGGGCGGCTGTCAAGGATCTGTGCAGCGGCAACATCCTTCAATTTCTTCTGGCTTACAAAATTGACACCGTGGCTACGGGCACTATCAGAACAATGCGATTCCCATTGTGAACGTTGCAGGGCGTGATAGGCATGTTTTTCCGATGCCAGCAATGCCTCACCCTCCGCCGTGGCAATGCGCCAGCAGGTCCATTTGTGACGCGCAAGCTCTGCCGCCGCCTCCAATCCGTCAATCTGCCAAAATCCCCAGATATGGTCCTGACGAGGAGGCGCACCGTCAGGGTGCACCAGAGTCAACCTATGATGCGGCATCTGATCAACACGCGCAGCAAGAGACAGCGCGGCGCATCCATCGCCAATGACATGGACAATTTGTCGGATGGGTTTGGATTGTGCGCTAACTGACATGCGGCAAGCCTTGCAGGGCATGATGAAGCGATCCGTCATGTCCCGTATCATGCGATGGCAACGCACGGGCGAACAGACTGCCCAAGGCAAGCACAGAACACCGTATTTTTGTTGATCTGCTGGTTACCTGACGACCCCGATACCAGGCAAAGCCCGAGGTAGAGAGCTGCACGCCAATCTGGCGATAAACGCGGGCCGCAACAGCAATACCAAGATGCGCACGCCACGGCAAATAGGCATAGCCACGGGCACCACTCTGATAGAATTGGTCTGCCAACAGCAAGAGACGCTCAACCGCCATGGCAATCTGCTGGCTGTCGGCGCCATTTGGGGCATCTGCAGCGATGCAGATTGCCGGAGGTGACATGTTGTTGACCCACGTACCGGGCAGGTAACGGCGGCCCATCCGAGCATCTTCCAGAACGTCGCGGGCGATATTGGTTAACTGCATACCGATGCCAAGATCTATGGCATGGGCCTTGGCGTTGGCATCGCCGCAATCAAGGACGTCACACATCAGCAAGCCCACCGTCCCGGCAACACGGTAGGCGTAGCGTAGCAGCGCCGCCTCATCGTCAAGACGAACTTCGTCAGCCTGATCCTGCAACAGGCCCTCGATCAGAGCGCTCAGAACAGCCGGCGAAAATCCCATTTCGATCATGAACGGGTGAAAGGCTCCAAACGCCGGATCATTTCCCGTTCTGCCTGATGCCAGATCTGCCTCGATACAGGCGAGCCGGGCAGGTCCATCGGGAATGTCATCATCTGCCATATCATCTAGCAGCCGGCAAAACGCATAGAGCCGGGCGGCATCATGGCCCATTTTTTCACCAAGAAACCGGCTCGCCCAGTGAAAACTGCGTCCATTGGCAGCAAGCGAGTCCTGTGGTGTGAGAGTTTCGTTGCGGATCATTCCCCTGTCAGCCATATCCGGCCATCGCCTTCCTTTGCCAGAAGCCATCAGCCGGCTTTGCGCGCCTGATCCTCCTCATCTATCAGTGCTTCGACCACCTTAGCAGAACAAAGGACGCCTGGCATCCCCGCACCCGGATGCGCGCCAGCAGCAGAAAAATAGAGGTTCGGAATATGTGGATCCCGATTGTGATAACGGAACCAAGCTGACTGCGAAAAAATCGGCGCAATCGAAAATCCGGCACCATGCATCGACCGATAATCGGTCTTGAAATCCTCGGGCGTCATCCAGAAATCCTCAGCGATCACATCCGTGAGGCCCGGCATGATGGTATCGTCGAGGGCGGCAACAATCCGGTCACGCAATTGCGGGCCCGTTTCCTGCCAATCAATTTTGCCAAGCAAATTTGGCACCGGACACAGAACATAGAAACTGTCACAGCCTTCAGGCGCGAAACTAGAATCGGTTGCCGTCGGCCGGTGCAGATAAAGCGAAAAATCATCGGCAAGGACCTTTTTGTCAAAAATATCGGCAAGCAGTTCTTTGTAGCGGGGGCCCATCCAGATTGTGTGATGGGCAACCTCGTCATAGCTTTTGCGGGTGCCAAAG
This sequence comes from SAR116 cluster bacterium, assembly GCA_004212735.1. Lineage (GTDB taxonomy): Bacteria > Pseudomonadota > Alphaproteobacteria > Puniceispirillales > Puniceispirillaceae > MED-G116. The sequence goes on along the minus strand of SHBD01000029.1, from coordinate 2,776 downwards.
AAGAGCACATACAACCCCATGGAATATTGCGTCACCACCTCTGGCAAGGCGCGTTTGCGCAGCTTGTCCGCAGATGGCAGCATCTGCGCATAGACAGTTGGTGGATCACCATTACAAATCACACGGCCAGCAGAAAACACCCGGCCATCGACCGAGCGCGCACCTGTTGCACGGCCATTCTTGGTGGTTATCTCCTCGATATCGGTATCCAGAACCACCCGCACGCCAGCCCGTTCCAGTAAACGGTGCAACTGTTCAACAAGCCGGCCTGTACCGCCCATGCAAAAGAATACGCCCCACCGGCGTTCCAGATAATGGATCAGGCTGTAGATCGAAGTTGTGGTGAAAGGATTGCCTCCGACCAGCAATGGATGGATCGAGAATGCCTGACGCAGCAAAGGATGTTTAATGTGGCTGTTGACGATCCCGGCCACCGTCTTGTAGCTGCGCAAACGCAAAAGAGATGGCACCTGCGCCATCATTGTCCAGAAGCGGGTAAAGGGTCGGTCAGCAAGTTTTTCAAAGCCTATCTCGAAAATCTGTCGGGAAGTTTTCAGCAACCCCGCATAGCCCTCGACATCAGCAGCATTGAAACGCCGGATTTCTGCATTCGTGTCCTCGATGGATGGCCGATAGTCAAATTGCTGCCCATCGTCGAACCGAAAACGGTACCAGGGATCGAGAGGACGAAATTCGAGATGGTCCTCGCGGCGCTCGCCAAACAGCGCGAACAGCTCATCAAACAGGAAAGGTGCTGTGATCACGGTCGGGCCGGCATCATGGCGAAAGCCGCCCCGCTCAAATACTTGTGCGCGGCCACCGATGGCCTGCAACCGGTCAACCAGCGTTACAGAATAGCCTTTGGCACGCATCCGCAATGCAGCCGCAATGCCGCCAAACCCTGCGCCAATAACAAGGAAATCACTAACGTTGGGTGCGTCCTCCCCGTCATTGACAGGAAAGATGCGGGAGGGTTTTTTCATCACGATCGATCTTTAGAAAACGCTGTTTTGTGGTGTCAGGGCGCGGACCGACCTCTGACAAACCTGTTCCAGCATTTGCTGGACAGGAGTGATCACTTCCACCAGCTCTTCAGGCAGGGATGCGGCCAACCGCTCGCTTTCGTCAAGCATACCATGCATTCTCACAGCGGCAACTCTCATCGCTGCTGACTCCATAACTGCCTCTTGCCACCAGCCCAGCTGATCACTGCTGCCGGACGCGTACCAGCTGTCAAATCTGGCCCGCTTCTCGGCTGTAAGGCTGTCCCGGTACAACACGACAACGGCATTTGGTGCACGTCTTCCCAGATCGGAACCAATTGTTGCAGCGCCATCATCACCCCGAAAGTTCAAGATGTCATTGGCAATCTGATAGGCATTCCCAAGGCAACGGAAATAGGCACCGATCGTCGCGGATGCCCCACCGTGAAGCGCCATAGCGGCAACGCCTTCGAGGGGCGCAGTCAGCAGCGGTGCTGTTTTGTCAGCGGCAATTTCAACATAGCTTTGCCAGCTGCAGCTCCGTTGAATATCAAATTCACGAGCTTCACCCATGGTTGTCGTTTTCATGTGATCGGCGAGGATCTTTACGAGCATTGGCGTCTGCGAACGCTGCGCCGCTTCTGCGGCTAGTTCGAAAGACAACGCCACCAGCCAATCGCCGAGTGTCAGTGCAACATCACGACCATATTTCGACCAGACTGCCGGCCGTCCCCGACGCAGTTGGTCTCCATCACAGATATCATCATGGATCAGCGAGGCGTTATGAAGCATCTCGATAGCAACCGCCCAGTGAAGGGCTGCGGCGCGATCGACATTCAACAGATGTGAGGCGCGTAACGCCATCTTCGCGCGCAGCATCTTTCCGGGCTTGGCAAAATGATGGCTGGCGGCCTCAGCCAGAGGCTGACCTGCTTTTGGCAGACGGGCTGCGATAAACTCAGCCAGACGGTCTGTTGTGGATTGGCGACCCGGTAAGGTTGCTGCCTCATCTACAGCATAAGAGTTCACCAATGGTGACAGATCCGTCATCGCGTCGCCTCCTACCTTCATAAATTACCATCGTTTTGCGCGGCTTTGGCTGGAGTGGCTCCAGTCCGGATTAAAGTCATAAAAGAAATAAAGAGGGGCGGCCCGAAGGACCGCCCCACTCGCAATTTACTTTGCTTCACTTTCGGTGACAGCAACGTTCCAGATGATCACACCGAACGCAATTTTGTTCAGCACGTCAGCCAGGTTGTAGATCACGTTGAGTGAGTTTGCAGCCGAAGCCGGGTCGCCTGAGGCCAGGTAACCATAGAAGTAACCAAGCGGGTAAATGGCCCAACCGATTGTTACAATCCAGCGCATTGTTGAGAATGCAGACTTGACAGACTCGGGAGCCTGATCCGCTGACATCTTGCCAGCTTCACCAGCAAAGACCTCATAAAGGATGTAGGCCCAACCGGCCATTCCGATGATGAAGCCGAGCCACTCATTAATGTAGCCAACCTCACCAGCATATCCGCCGACCAGCATGATCAATGTACCAATCATCAAGCGCCAGAAAATGCCGCCAGATACTTCTCCAATGGCCCGCAGGATGAGATAGAACTCAACCATCAACAATGGCACTGTGATCAGCCAATCGATGTAGCGATAGACTGTCGGTGTATCGCCGGTTTCAACCCACACATCACGCATATAGAAATAGTGAACAGCGGCAACGAGTGTTACCAGACCTGACACTGTCAGTGATGTCTTCCATTTTGCAGACACGCGCTGTGTCTCCAGGA
>SHBD01000028.1 GCA_004212735.1 SAR116 cluster bacterium | reverse complement strand
TCGGAGGGATACCCCCGACCAACCCTCGCAAGACCATTCTTTTGTTGTTCGCATGAAAATGCCGGATGAGGGCAGCACGACAATCACCGATCTGGTTCAGGGCGATGTTACCGTGCAGAACAGGATCCTTGATGACATGGTTATCCTGCGCGCCGATGGCACCCCCACCTATATGCTGGCCGTTGTTGTCGATGATCATGACATGGGCATCACCCATGTGATCCGGGGTGATGATCATCTCAACAACGCCTTTCGCCAGACGATGGTTTATCGCGGCATGGGCTGGGATGTTCCCGAATTTGCCCATATTCCGCTGATTCATGGTGTTGATGGGGCCAAACTCTCGAAACGCCATGGCGCGCTTGGTGTCGGTGCCTACCGCGATCAGGGCTATCTTGCCGATGCCATGCTCAATTATCTGCTCCGCCTTGGCTGGAGCCATGGTGATGATGAAATGATCAGCCGTGCCGAGGCGATTGACTGGTTTTCGCTGGATGCCGTGGGCCGCGCGCCGGCGCGCTTTGATCCGGAAAAGCTGGCCGATCTCAACGCGCATTATCTGCGGGCGATGGATGATGACAGCCTCTATGCCCTTATCGCCCCAAAAATCACCCCAACAAGCCTCGCCGCCGAGGCACGGATCAAAACCCTGATGCCGCTTCTGCGTGACCGGGCCAAATCCCACCTCGATATTGTCGATGCGGCGGGATTTTTGCTGCATGATGGTGCGCCCGACCTTGATGAGAGCGCCCGCACCCTGCTTGATCAGGCCGCCTGCGCCCGCCTTGTTGCCCTGATGCAAGCCGCGCCGGAAACCGACTGGAATGTCGAGATGTTTCAGACCTTCCTTGGCGAATGGCTCACCGCCAATGACGTCAAGATGAAGGACATCGGCCTGCCGCTTCGCGCGGCTGTCACCGGCACAAGGCAATCACCGTCAATTGTCGATGTGATTGTTGCGCTTGGCCGCGAAGAGACCATCCGCCGGGTCGAGGAAACTTGCAAATAACAGGGTTTTAAGATATAACACACGTCCCCCATACCGGCGCAGAGCAGAGCGATTGACAAGCCTGCTATGTTATCAAATTACCGCAATCTTAAGAACTGCTGTCCTGAGAGGTCGATTATGGCAACCGATACGAACTCGAAAAAAACGATCACCGTTACCGATGATGAAACCGGTGACAGCTTTGCCCTTTCCACGATGAAAGGCAGTATTGGCCCGGACGTTATCGACATCCGCGACCTGTACGGCAAAAGCGGGATGTTCACCTTTGATCCGGGCTATGGTGCCACCGGTTCATGCCTGTCGGGCCTGACCTATATTGATGGCGACAAGGGCGTGCTTCTGCATCGCGGCTACGCGATTGAGGAACTGGCGGAACAATCCGATTTTCTGGAGGTTGCGTATCTGCTGTTGCAGGGCGAACTGCCGAATGCCACCCAGAAAGCCGATTTCGACACGGCGATCACCCGCCACACCATGGTCAATGAACAGCTTTCGATCTTCTTCCGTGGGTTTCGGCGCGATGCGCACCCGATGGCGATCATGTGCGGTGTTGTTGGCGCGCTCTCGGCGTTCTACCATGATTCGACCGACATTCATGACCCGCAACAGCGGATGATTGCCTCGCGGCGGCTGATTGCGAAAATCCCGACATTGGCGGCGATGGCCTATAAATATTCACTTGGCCAGCCCTTTAACCATCCGCGCAACAGCCTGACCTATGCGGAAAATTTCCTGCATATGTGTTTTGCCGTTCCGTCTGAGGATTACCAGATCAATCCGATCCTAGCTGACGCCATGGACAAGATCTTCATTCTGCATGCCGATCATGAGCAGAATGCCTCGACCTCTACCGTGCGTCTTGCCGGGTCATCCGGGGCCAACCCCTTTGCCTGTATTGCGGCTGGCATTGCCTCGCTGTGGGGACCGGCGCATGGCGGCGCGAATGAGGCGGTGCTGAACATGCTCACCGAGATTGGGCATAAGGACAATATCGCCGAATATGTTGCCAAGGCGCGCGACAAGGATGATCCGTTCCGGCTGTTTGGCTTTGGCCATCGTGTCTACAAGAATTTTGATCCCCGCGCCAAGGTGATGCGCGATTCCTGTCATGATGTGCTTGCCAGTCTGGGCGTCACCGACCCGCTTCTCGACATTGCGATGGAACTTGAAGAAATAGCCCTCAAGGATCAGTATTTTATAGATAAAAAGCTCTATCCGAATGTTGATTTCTATTCTGGCATCATTCTCAAGGCGATGGGCTTTCCGACCTCGATGTTCACCGTCCTGTTTGCCGTTGCCCGCACCGTTGGCTGGGTGGCACAATGGAACGAGATGATCAAGGACCCGGCGCAGCGCATTGGCCGCCCGCGTCAGCTCTATACCGGGCCAACACTTCGCGGCTACACGGCCATGGACAAGCGCGATTAAAACCCGCCCATCACCGGCACTAACAACTCATGCTGATCACCGTACCAATCAGCCAGCCCGCCTCAATCTTGTGGCCCAAAATCTGGTGCCAGCGCGTTGGCCACCAGCGTCTCGAAATCATCACTGCCACCCCGCAACAGCGCCCGCAATTCATCGGCGTTCCTGCCGGCCGTCTCAGATCCACTCCCCGATCCATTCCCAGATCCACTCCCAGTGCCAATCTTGTCTGGCATCTGGTTTGCCATCTGGTCTGCGGCAAATATCGCCCTGACATGCGCCGCCAGCCTCTCTGGCGTTGCCTCCTCTTGAAACAGGAAGGGATAGACCTCGCGCCGCAACAGCGCATTGGGTAGGATCACCCGGTCCATCCTGACCAGCCGCCGGCCAATCATCGCCGACAGCCCTGACGTCCGATAGCAGGTCACGCCCGGCACACCGGCCAGCGCTGTCTGCAATGTCACCGTCCCTGACGCCGCCATCATCGCATCGGCCTGATGCAGATGTTGATAAAACGCATCGCGTCCGCTGACGATCTCAATCCCGCTGTCATTGCCCAGCACTGCGGCCACCTCATCCCTCAGATGTGGCACCGTCACCAGCGTCGCCGCCACCCCGCTATCTTCTGTGCCATCTGCCGCAAGCAGCGCATGCGCATCGTGCATCGCCGGCAACAATCGTCTGATCTCTGAACGACGGCTTCCGGGCAACAGCAACAGCCGTTTTGCCGCGCTTCTGTTGTTCCGGTTGTCTCTGTTGTCCCTCACACGTGGCATCAGCGCTGCATTGAACGCTTCGGGATGCCCGATGAAATGCGCTGCCAGCCTATGCGGCGTGAAGTAATCAACCTCAAAGGGGAACAGACACAACAGCCGGTCCACCGCGCGTGCCACCGATTTTGCCCGCCATGCCCCCCAGGCCCAGACTGTCGGCGCTACCACATGGATCACCGGCGCTGACCAGCCCTCGGCCGCCATTCGCTGTTTCAACCGGGCCGCCAACCGCAGCGAAAATCCCTTGGCATCGACGGTGATCACCGCGCGCGGCCGGGCTTCAATTATTCTCTGGACCAGCCTGTTCGCCAGCGCGGATAACCGTGGATAGGCGCTGAGCGCGGCCCCAAAGCCCATCACCGAGAGCTGCGCCATCTCCGCCTCGCTGGCAAGACCGCGCTCCTGCATCGACGGCCCACCGATGCCAAACCAGTTCTGTTTGCCGAAACGCCCCTCAACCGCATCCATGATGCTTGCCGCCAGCTGGTCTCCCGAAGGCTCGCCCGCCAGAATGAACACCGGCGCCGTCATCACGCTACCCCTCAAGCCCGAGCAGCGTCACACCCCGGGCCTCTGCCGCCTCGCCCAACACAGACGCCGCCTCGGCAAACAGCACGCCCCCGGCCTGCACGGCAATGACGCCAATACTGGCATCTGCCGCGCTCTCAATCGTTGCCACGCCAATCACCGGCATATCCAGCTTCATGTGCTGTCCGCTCTTTGGCATTTTGACCATCACCGCCGGGCTTTCGCCAGCATCAACCAGCCCGGTTACGCGGCGCAGCATCTCATTCGTTCCCTCTGCCGCCTCGATCGCCAGCACCCGGCCCGCCTGCACAACAACCGCTTGCCCGACATCCAACTCACCCAGTGCCGCCAGCACCCGGCGGGCCAGCGCGATATCCTCATCCTGTGCGGTATCAGGCGTTCTCCCGGCGAGCAATCCCACCGGCGCCAGCCGGTCACGCATGAAATCCTCCGGTGCCACAGTCTCAATCCCGTTGGCGGCAAAAAAGTCACTGATCACCCGAAGCAGGCTGTCATCGCCCCGCATCATCGCCTTGCCAAGCAGCTTCACCGCACTTGCATCGGGCTTCAGCGCCGCCAGCGATGGCCGCACGACCTTGCCCGCCATGACCAGATGTGTACAGCCCTGTTCCTGCATCAGCGCCAGCGTCCCGCCAATGGCCCCAAGCGCGATCGGCTGGCTGGCAAAGGCGGAAAAATCAGCATCCGCCTGTCCCCGAATGGGCATCACGACAACATCATACCCCATGCTGACGGCCGTCTCGGCAATCTGCACCGGTATCTTGCCCTGCCCGGCTATCACCGCTAGCCTTGTCATGAATTTATCTTCATGAATCTACCTTCATGCGCCCAACTTCATGCGCCCAACTTCATGCGCTTACTTGGTCACCCTCATTTCGTCACTTTGTTGGCTGTCTTGCAGATGCCGTTCTTGCCGGCACCGTCAATGAAGCTGATAATCTGGCCAACCAGCGGGTTCTTCTCATAGATATCACGCATCCGGCCCAGCCGCTCGCTGAACAAGCCATCACGATGAAACAGATCGCGAAACGCCTGGCGCAGCAGATCAACATCAATGGCATCAAAACCACGCCGCTCCAGCCCGATAACATTGATCCCTGTCAAACTTGCACGGTTACCAACGGCGATGGCAAAGGGGATCACATCGGCATCAACGGCGGTTTGCGAGCCCACCATTGCATGATCGCCAACCCGGCACCATTGCTGCACTGAGGCAAAGCCACCGAGCATCACATTATGGCCAATCTTCACATGCCCCCCAAGCGCGGCATTATTGGCAAAAATCGCGTTGTCACCGACCACGCAATCATGCGCCACATGCGTTGCCGCAAGGAACAACCCATTGTCACCGACGGTTGTTTTCATCGCATCAATGGCTGTGCCCGGATGCATCGTCACATGTTCGCGGATGACATTGTTCGCGCCGATCTCCAGCGTGCTTGGCTCACCGGCATAGCGCGTATGCTGTGGGGGACATCCCAGCGCGGCAAAGGGAAAAATCTCGCTCCCCGCCCCAATGCTGGTCCGCCCCTCGATCACCACATGGCTGTGCAGCCGCACACCATCACCGATTTGCACATCGCCGCCAACGATGCTGAACGGGCCAATCTCGACATCGCTGCCAAGCGCCGCCTTGGGGTCGACAATTGCTGTCGGGTGGATGCTGACACTCATCGCCTAACTACCCGAATTACCCGGATCGACAATCATTGCGCCAAAATCGGCCTCGGCGACCTTTTTGCCCTCGACCAGGGCAACGCCCTTGAATTTCCACAGCGGGCCCTTCGCCGCCACCTTCTCGACATGTAGCTCCAGCAGATCACCAGGGCGCACCGGCTTGCGAAAGCGGGCCGAATCGATGGTGGTAAAGAACACCAGCTTGCCCCTGGTCTCCTCACCCAGCGTCACACAGGCAACACAAGCCGCTGTCTGCGCCATCGCCTCAACGATCAACACCCCGGGCATAATCGGATAATCGGGAAAATGGCCCTCAAAAAAAGGCTCGCCATTGCTTACCGCCTTCACCCCGATGGCGCTCCTGTCAGCCACAATCTCGCGGACCCTGTCGATCAGCAACATCGGCGCACGGTGCGGGATACGCTCCTTGATCCCGTCAATATCCAATTCGGTTATGGTCTCCGCCATCTTGTGTGTGCCCTTCCCGGCCCTGATACCCTAAATCCCGTTTACGCTTTTGGGTGGCTCTTTTTGCCAGCCGCATTGCGCTGTCGCAACACCTGCCGCATTGCCGCCTGATCACGCCAATATTGACCGGCCTCACTCGCTGGAAACCCTACCATCTTTGCCCCGGCGGGAACATCCTTGGTGACCCCACTTCTGGCCAGAATCACCGCGCCCTTGCCGATCGTCAGATGATCGCCGATGCCAGCCTGCCCGCCGATCATCACCCCGGCCTCCAACACCGTGCTGCCGGCAATACCGACCTGGCCGGCAATCACGCAATGATCGCCAATCTCGCAATTATGCGCGATATGCACCAGATTATCGATCATCACGAAATCGCCGATCACCGTATCGCCAAGACTGCCACGATCAATCGCCGAATTGGCCCCGACACACACATTACGGCCAAGCCGCAGAATGCCGATATGTGGGATCATCACCGGCGCATGTCCGGTGATCTCAAAGCCGAAGCCGGGCGCCCCAAGCACGACACCGGCCTGCAGGCTGCAGCCATCATCAAGCTCACAATGGCTGAGTGTGCAATTGTCGCCAATGCTGCATTCATCGCCAATCTGCACGCCGCCGCCGATCACACAATTTGCGCCAACAACGCTTCTTGCCCCGATCACCGCCCGCGCACCAATCACCGCGCTCGGGGCAATCACTGCACTCTGGTCGATCTGCGGCGCATCGCCGGGTAAAGCATGCGAATCTGGCAAGGCATCATCTGCAAGGCACAGCCCCACCGCGCGGGCAAAGGCAAGCCGTGGGTTGTCAACGCTCAACACGGCGGCAGCGGCCGTCATCTGTTCTGCCAGTTCTGCCAGTTCTGCCGTTGTGATAACAATACCGGCTGGCCCTGCGCCATCAAGCTGCGCCGCATCACCGACATATGTCAACATCGTCTCGTCGCTGTGCTGTGGTTGGCTGAAATCGGCAATCACGGCGTCTGCCCTGCCCCGCAGCCCGGCTTCCAGAACCCCCGCCAGCTCACCGGCGCTCACGCGTCTGGCAAGTCTGTAAAAGCGCGGATCAATCGCCATTCTACACCCCTGCCAAGTCCCAGCCGGCCCGGTCTATGATTTGGGCCCGGCCTATGATACTGGCCCGGATGTCATTACTGGCCGCATATGTGCGCTGGCACCTATTCATCCGCTCCAACCTTGATCTCGATCCGTGCGTTCCTCGTGCGTTCATCAAGCCGCACCAGCACCTCGTCGGAAATATTCAAACTCGGCACGAAGATCAGCGCTGATTCCTGTGATAGCACAAGATCGAGTTTCCGCTCGCCAGCGATCTGCTTGACGATTTCCAGCGCGATGCCCCGCAGATTGCGCTGTGCCTCCTGAAACGCCCGATCGAGTGTCTGTCGGCGATACTGGATCTGCTGCTGCACCTCCGCAACCTCGTCCTCAAATGATTTCAGCCTCTCATTAAAGGCCTCTTCCGACAGCAATTCACGGTCTGCCTGCAACGCTTTTTCAGCCGCCTGCAATTCCGCCTCACGCTTGGTGAATTCTTCTTGAAAGGTCAGCCGCTGTTCATCCAGCAACTGCCGGACTTTCGCCGTGCCGGTTGAGCGGCGCAAAACACCATCAAGGTCAATCAGGCCAATCCGTTTTACCTGCATCTGCAAGCCCTGATCGGCATCACTGCTGGCTACCGCGCCCGAATTTGTTTGGCTCTGGTCTGTTTGGCTCTGGTCTGTTTGGCTCTGATCTGTTTGGCTCTGATCTGTTTGAATGGCATTGTCGCTCTGTGCCAAGGCGGAACCGCCCCCCACAAGCACCGCCAGCATCATCGCTCCAGCTATCCGCAAAGCCCAGATTTTCAATGCCTGATCCGCCATCATTACAACCGTGTGCCGATGGTGAACTGAAAGCGTTTCAGCGCATCATAGGATTCTTTCGAGATTGCGTCCGCCCAATAGAAAGACAGCGGCCCGATCGCGGTATCCCACAATATTCCGAAACCAAGCGATGTTCGCAGAGCGCTATTCTCCGCACCCTTAACGCCTGTCGGGTAATCATTTCCCCACACCGAGCCGATATCGCTGAACACGGTCCAGCGCAAACCAAGATCCTTGCTCAGACCCAATGTTGACACGAGTTCCAGCGTGCCAGAGGCAACATTGTTGCCGCCAACCGCTGCATTGTTGCCAATGTCACGCGGGCCGATGCCGCTGCCATCAAAGCCGCGCACCTTATAGCCACCCAGGAAGAACCGCTGTGACTGCGTGACTTTTTCGCCAAGGCCGTTGACATGCCCAAGCTCGCCCTGCGCACCAAAAACAAGAGTATTGAACAGATATGGCCTGTAGAACGCGCCCCTGACGATGGTTTTGCTATAGGTCACATCACCGCCGATTCCTGACACCTCCTCAAACAATTCCAACAAAGTGCCGTTTGACGGGTCAAACCGGCTGTCGCGTGTGTCCCTGCCAACGGTGTAACTCACCGCCGACTGCGACAAGGTCTTGCCATCCTCTCCGGTCACTGACCGTGCGGTCGTTGATTTCTTCGTAGTTTGCGCCTGCGACAGCGTATAGCCAACCCGGTGATAGATGTTGTTCGCCGCGGTAAAGCCGATACCGAAATCGAAACCGGTTTTCTCGATATCTGTGCTGTTCTGATTAATCTGTTGATTGAACACAGTTGCGGAGCCATTCAGATTGCGGCCAAGCAGATAGGGTTCGGTAATGCCAAGGCTGATATCGGTGCGGCTGCCGGACGTGCCAATCGACGCATCAAGTCCGCGTCCCGTGCCACGGAAGTTCCGCTCAACAATGCCAATATTGAAACTTGCCTTATCCAGCGATGAATAGCCAAGCCCGAGGGACAGCTCGCCTGTCGATTGTTCCTCAACATCAATCTCGGTCACCGTCTGTTCGGGGCTGCTCCCGACGATATTACGCACTGAAACATCTGCAAAATAGCCGAGATTGCGAACATTGCGCAGCGAGCGTTCCAGCTTCAATGAGTTGAAGGCATCACCCTCGACAAGCTCCAGCTCACGCCGGATCACCGTGTCGGTTGTCCGTGTGTTGTTGATGATCTCGATGCGCTCGACATAGTTCTTCCGCGCCTCGCCAATCTTCACCAGAATTTTTGCCAATCCGGTCTCGGCATCGGTGACAATTTCAGGCAGGACATCGACAAAGGCATAGCCATAATTGCCAAGCTCGTTGGTGATATCCAGAAGCCCCTGTTCAAGTGCGCGAACGTCATACCAGCCATCATCGCCGAAATCGAACTGCGCCTTCATCAGCTCTAGATCAATGTTTTCAATCTCGCTGGTAATCTCGATATCGCCAACCTTGTAACGCAGCCCCTCTTCCAGCAGAAATGTCACGGCAAAGCCTGTCCTATCCGGCAACAGGCCGCCACGCACCCGCGTCACATTGATATCGGCATAGCCGCGCGCCAGATAGAATTGGCGCAGCAACCTGGCATCATATTCAAGCCGGCCCTCGTCATATTTGTCGGTTGCCGACAGGATCGCCCACCAGCGTTTCTCGCGGCTGGCAATCACTGTTTTCAATTTTGAATCGCTGAAAAGCTGATTGCCGGAAAAGGTGATCGAACTGATCTTGATTAACGGCCCCTCATCGACTTTGAACACCAGATCAATCCGGTTTTCATCAAGTTTGATGATTTGTGGTTCGACCACCGCCGCATAGCGACCACCAGCCTGATAGACCCGCAGCAACCGCTGCGCACCCTCGATCGCCATTTTGCGCGTATAGACCCGGCGCGGCTGGATATCGAGAAACTCCAACAGCTTTTCATCCGTGATGACATCATTGCCCTCGATGTTGACGCGGTTGATAATCGGGTTCTCGGTAATCGTGACCCTTAGAACACCGTCAACCATCTCCAGGCTGATATCCTCAAACAGGTCGGTATCAAACAGCCGCGCAACCGCCGTGTTCATCGAGCCTGCTGTCACCAGATCACCGACACGAAGCGGCAAATAGGACAGGACAGTGCCAGCGGCAACCCGTTTGTTTCCAGTTATTTCAATGGCTTCAATACGTTGATTGTCTGTCGTGGATTGGGCTGCAACCGGCGATGATGACAAAAGGCTGGCCCCCATCATCACTACGATAAAAAACACCACTGCAAACCGCATCACCCTGTCCCCGTGTCATTGACGTCCAGCGACTATAAACACCCGCAGCCCATTGTAAAAGAAACCTTTTCAGGAATGCGCAAATAAAGCCGCCCTTGCCTTCTGAAGATTATTGGAACAGCCGGTTGACGTCGAACACGATCAGAAACAGCATCAGCGCCATCAAGATGGTAATCCCTCCGCGCATCAACACCGCCTGCACTGCCAGCGGCAGTGGTTTACCACGGATTGCCTCATAGATGAAAAAGGCCAGATGCCCCCCGTCGAGCGCTGGCACCGGCAGCAGATTGATCAGCCCCAGATTGATCGAGATGATCGCCGTCAACAGAATAAAGGGAACAATCCCCTGTTGCAGCGCCGAACCTGAAATCTTCGCAATTCCAACCGGTCCCTGAATCTCGCCGCTCTGCATTTGTCCACTGCCAAGCCGGGCCAGACCCCGCAGGATCAGCAGTGACATATGAAACGCATCCGAAGAGGCAGCAACCAGCGCGCTTCCGGGCAACATGCGCTCCCGCTCTCCTCCCGGGATTGAGCGGACGCCCAACAACCCGATATTCATTTTCAGCGCCTCATTATAGCGCGACATGGGCGTGACCAGCAGATCGATCTCGCGGCCATCACGCTCCACGGTGAACTGAAGCTCCTTACCCGGACTTTCAATAACAAGGCCGCGCATGTCATTGAAATCACGAATGGAGAACCCATCAATCTCGGTTACCAGATCGCCTGTCTGCAACCCAGCCTCTGCCGCCGCCGTCTGCGGCATAACCTCACCAATCTCGGCTGGCAGGATCTGTTTACCAGCCGTCATATAGACCACTGCGAACAGCAAAATTCCAAGAATGAAATTGGCCACCGGGCCGCCAAGAACAATCCCGATCCGCCAGCCAAGCGCCGCTCCCAAAAACGACCCGGGCGCCTGTTTCGCCGCCTCGGACGGCGTGCTTGCCGGGTCTTCATCACCGCGCATTTTTACATAGCCACCCAGCGGTATCGCCGCAATGCGCCATCGCGTTCCCGTCTTTTTCGAGTTCCAGCCGTAAATTTCCGGACCAAAGCCAATGGAAAAGACCTCGACAACGACACCGGCCTTGCGCGCCATCCAATAATGCCCAAGCTCATGAAAATACACCACGGGCGTCAGCAACAACAAAAACCCAATAACGAGCTGAGTTACTCCAAGGTCAGGCATCACATATCATCCTTTGCTACTCTTTTCTTTCTGCTTGATCTCTGATTGGTCTGTGCATGATCTCTGCTTGATCTCTACTTAATCTGTGCTTCATTAACTCTATTCAGCGTATTTTTCAGCAAGATTTTCAACAATCTCGCCGGCGAACATCCGTGTTGCCTCATCCACTGCCATAACTTCATCAAGGCTGGCATCGCTTCCCACTGGTCCACGTTGCATAACATCATTAACCAGCGCGGAAATAGCGGGAAAACTGATCCTGTCAGCAAGAAACGCCGTGACCGCCACCTCATTGGCGGCATTCAGGACAGCTGGCATCACGCCACCGACCTTTAGCGCCTGTTTTGCCAGCGCGAAACAGGGATATCGGCTGTCATCAACAGCATAAAAATCAAGTCGCCCAAGCGTCACAAGATCGAGCGGTTCCGGGTCCCAGATCAGACGGTTCGGCCATTCAAGCGCATAGGAAATCGGCGTTTTCATATCGGTTGTTCCCATTTGCCCGATAACCGACCCATCACGGAAATAGACAAGCCCATGGATCGCCACCTGCGGATGGACCAACACCTCGATCGCGTCACTCTCAAGACCGAACAGCCAGGCTGCCTCGATCACCTCAAGCCCCTTGTTCATCATCGTCGCGCTGTCGACCGAAATCTTCTGCCCCATGCTCCAATTCGGATGTTTGACCGCCTGCGCCGGAGTGATTGCTGGAAAATCGGTCAGCGCCATGGTGCGAAACGGTCCGCCAGACGCGGTCAGACATATATGGCTGATTTCCTGCAATCCGTCACTTGTTGGCATTCTAAGCTCGGGATGGTGCGATTGCCACCCGGCCCAGCATTGAAAAATGGCGTTATGTTCACTGTCGAGTGGCAGAATTCTCGCACCGTTTTCGCGGGCGGCCTGCATCACGATACGGCCTGCCGATACCAGCGATTCCTTATTGGCGAGCGCCAGCGTCTGGCCCGCTTCGACCGCCGCCATCACCGAGCCAAGACCAGCAAGGCCGGTGATCCCGGCAATCACGATATCAACCGGAATGCGCGCCAACGCGTCACAGTCGCGCTGTCCGCTGACAAGCTCAATCCCTGAACCGGCAAGCGCTGTCTGCAATGCCGCCAGCCCGGTCTCATCACGCAGCCCAACAACACGCGGCCGGTATTTCAGCGCCTGTTCAGCCAGCAATGAATAATTGCCGCCAGCGACCAGACACTCGATTGTGAAGCGTTCAGGAGCGGCATCGACAAGCGCCAATGTGCTGGTACCAATCGAACCGGTTGAGCCAAAGATGGAAAGGCGACGCTGTGACATGGGCTGACATGGGATTCCAAAAATAAAAACAAAACACTAAACTGTCTCAAAAACTACACTGTCTCAGAAACTACACTGTTTCAGGCAAGCATAAAGAACAGAATCATTGCTGGCAAAGTCAACAGATAGCCGTCAAACCGATCAAGAACACCGCCATGGCCGGGTATGAGTTGGCTGCTGTCCTTGAACCCCAGTCGGCGCTTCACCGCAGATTCAAGCAGATCACCAATCTGCGCCAACAGCCCGATCACCAGACCGCCTGCGATGATTTGGAACCAGGATAGCATCACCATCTCGCCACTGATGGAAAATTCAAGATCAAGCAAATCCATCGGGCCGAACAGCAGCACCGCCGCCAACAGCGTCGCCATTGTTCCGCCAAGCGCTCCCGAAATGGTTTTGTTCGGGCTGATGGCGGGCGCCAGTCGTGGCCCACCCACTGCCCTGCCGACAAAATAAGCGGCACAGTCACAGCAGGCGATCACCAGCGCCAGCGCCAACAACAAAAACCGCCCCTCCGGCAGCCCCAGAATAAAACTACCACTGGCAACGCAGATCACCATCATCAAACAAAAATCAGCAACCCGATGATCGCCGGTCAACCGGACAAAGGCAATCCGGCAAATCAAAGCAAGGCCGATGACAAAAACAAACATCGTCGGGATTGACCAGCCATAGATAGCCGCCGCAAACGGCCAGAGATTGATCATGCCTCCCAACGCCAGCAAAATGCCAAGCGGCAGGCTGCGCACTCCCGCCATGGTGCCCAGCTCACGAAACATCAGCACCGAAATCACCACAAACATGATCGTTGCTAGAATTGCGGAATACCAGAAAGCCGCGATCAGGGGCAACAGCAGGATGAAGCCAACAAAACGCTGGGCGGTTCCAGAAAAAGTGTGAAACTGGATCACCCGCACCAATCCTTTATTGCAAATTCTTTGGTGGCTCGATAATGCTGCCTATGTCGGGCGTCATATCATCCGGCGCATCACCGCCAAAGCGGCGTTCGCGTCTACCGAACTCTTCAAGGGCGCGGGCAAGATCAGCAACCGAGAAATCCGGCCAATAAACAGGTGTAAAATGCAGCTCCGCATAGGATAGATCCCAGAGCATAAAATTTGAAATTCTGTATTCGCCGCCGGTGCGGATCAACAGATCAACCTGCGGCAGCATTGAAGATGCCATCCGCGATTTAACAAGATCCTCATTTATGTCCGCCGGCGTAATAATACCCGTGGCCACTTCCTCGGCAAGCAGCCGCGCCGCAGCCACCAGTTCCTGCTGCCCGCCATAATCAATGGCGATTGTCAGGTTCAGCCCGGTATTGCTCTTCGTCTTGGTCTCCACCCGTTCGATGAGTTCGACCAGATCATCACCCAGCCTGTCCCGGCGGCCAATAACCCTGAATTTGACATTTTCCTTGAGCAATTCCTCAGCGTCTGACTGCAGGAACCGCCGCATCAACATCATCAACCCCTCGACCTCACTTTTTGGCCGCGACCAATTCTGCGCGGAAAAAGCAAACACTGTCATCCACCGGACGCCGAACTCATAGGCATAGCTGCAGATGTCTTTCAAGGTATCGGCACCAAGGTTATGACCACGAAGCACATTCAACCCACGTTCCCGGGCCCAGCGTCTGTTGCCATCCATGATAATGGCAAGATGATGTGGTTGTTCCGACATGATTGCTCCTGTATTTCTCGCCAGTCGTCTTCTGGTGGCTCTGGTGACCTGCTTACTGCGATCAACAGCTGTCAATCGGCGGTTGATTCACCGGGCCAACCTAGATTGATTAGGAGTCCAAGGCCACTGCAACATCACAGTCTGACATCACACTTGTGTGATTTCCCTTTCCTTGTTCGCCAGCGTCTCATCGATCAGGCTGACATAGCTATCCGTGAGTTTCTGCACCCTACCCTCTTCGCCATGCCGTTCATCCTCGGACAGCAACCCGTCCTTCTCGGCCTTTCGGATGGCTTCGATTCCATCGCGGCGGACATTGCGCACCGCAACCCGCGCCGACTCGGCATAACGCCCCGCCACCTTCACCATATCCCTGCGGCGTTCTTCGGAAAGATCGGGGATCGGCACCCTGATCAATGTACCCTCGGCCATCGGGTTCAGCCCCAGATCGGACTCGCGAATGGCCTTTTCAACAGATGCCGTCATTGACGCATCCCACACTGTCACTGTCAGCATACGCGGCTCCGGCACCGAGATATTGCCAACCTGATTGATCGGCATTTTCGACCCATAGGCATCAACCATGATCGGCTCCAGCATCGCTGTCGATGCACGCCCGGCCCGCAACCCCATAAATTCGGTTTTCAGGCTGGCAACGCTGCCCTCCATCCGGCGCTCGATATCATCAATGTCATAATCTGACATGCTGCTCTCCCTGCTCTTATCTACGTCCCGGAATTGGGCCCGGGTTGTCTTTACACCGCGTCTGCTATCCGGGGTTACTTCATTAATTCACAATGGTAAAGGCGCCTTCCTCGTTCAGCACACGCTGAAAACCACCGGAATCCTCGATGGAAAACACCAGAATGGGAATGTTGTTCTCGCGCGCCAGAGAAATCGCCGATGCGTCCATCACCCGCAAATCATCAGACAGCACCTGGAGATAGGACAGCCGGTCATAGCGCGTTGCCGTCGGATCTTTCTCAGGGTCAGCCGAATAAACGCCGTCCACCCGCGTTCCCTTGAGCAGCGCCGTGCAATTCATTTCCGACGCTCTCAGTGCGGCGGCTGTATCCGTGGTGAAAAACGGGTTGCCCGTTCCTGCCGCAAAGATCACAACCCGGCCCTTTTCCAGATGCCGGGTCGCCCGCCGCCGGATATAGGGCTCGCACACAGCGCTGATCGGCAATGCCGACATCACCCGCACCGGCACCTCCAGCTGTTCCAGCGCGTTCTGCATCGCCAGCGCATTCATCACCGTTGCCAGCATGCCCATGTAATCGCCAGTGGCGCGTTCCATGCCGGCTGCCGCGCCGGAGACACCCCGAAAGATATTGCCGCCACCTATGACGAGACAGACCTCGACACCGCCAGCAACAACATCTTTGACTTCCTTGGCAACGCTGGCGACCATTTCGGTGTCAATGCCATAGGCCCGCTGGCCCATGAGTGATTCACCGGAAATCTTCAGCAGGACACGCGAATATTTCTGTGCCGTGCCTGTGGTTTCGCCATCTGCCATGGATTATCTCCTCGGGGCTTGCTGCTAAGACAGTTGTGCGGCCACCTCGGCTGCAAAATCTGTCTCTTCTTTCTCGATGCCTTCGCCCAGATTAAACCGGACAAATGCCGTCAAAGCAATATCCGCGCCCGCATCCTTACCAGCGTTTGCAACAACATCGGCAATGCGTGTTTCGCCGTCAATGACCGATGTCTGCTCAAGCAGCACGACTTCCTGATAATATTTCTTCATCCGGCCTTCGACCATTTTCTCGGCTATTTCCTGCGGCTTGCCGGATGCTTTGGCCTGTTCGATCAGCACTTCGCGCTCACGCTGAACAGCCTCGGCGTCCAGATCGTCGATCGACAGGCTGGCAGGTGATGTTGCCGCAATGTGCATGGCAATCTGCTTGCCAAGCCCCATCAGACTGTCGGCATCAGCTGTTGATTCCAGCGCCACCAGCACCCCGATCCGGCCAAGCCCGTCGGCTGTTGCGTTGTGCATGTAGGACACAACCGCACCGCTTGATACAGACACCTGTTCCATCCGGCGCAGCGTCATGTTCTCACCGATGGTTGCGATCTTCTGCGTCAGCTCATCCTCAACCTTGCGGCCAGTGTCTGGAAACTCAACACCGCGCAGACCGTCAATGTCCGTGGCATTCAGCGCCAGACCAGACAGCGCCCGGGCAAAATCCTGAAATTCTGTGTTGCGGGCAACAAAGTCGGTTTCGGCATTCAACTCGACAACCGCGCCCTTGGTGCCATCAACGGCGATTGCCACAAGCCCCTCAGAGGCCACACGGCCAGATTTCTTCGCGGCTGTTGCCAGACCCTTTGTCCGCAGCCAGTCAATGGCGGCGTCCATATCGCCATCGGTCTCGCCAAGGGCTTTCTTGCAATCCATCATGCCTGCGCCAGATTTCTCGCGCAGTTCCTTCACCAGTGCAGCAGTTACACTCATTTTCCCATTCCCATCAAAATGTGTTTCAAAAGATGTTGCGCCTGCGTCACCCCCATCGCGGGGATAACTTCGGCGGTACCAAAATTATATGACGGCTTTGTTACGCCGATGCCTCACCCGCATTCGCCTTTTCACCCGCGTCAGCTGCCTCGCTCGCGCCAGCGGCAGCCGCTGGTGCCTCCTCTGCCGCAGCTGCTTCTGCAGCAGATGCCTCTTCGGCCGGTGTCTCTTCGGCCGGTGTCTCTTCGGCAGGTATCTCTTCAGCAGGTGTCTCTGTTGCCGCGACTTCGGGTGCCACAACTTCAGGTGCCGCAACTTCAGCTGCCGGCTCGGCAATCGCCGCCTCAACAGGTGCCTCACCCGCAGCGCCAGCATCACCACCGCTCTTGATCAATTCGGTCTGTAGACCATCAAGCACAGCGGCCTGCGCCAACTCACAGTAAAACGTAATGGCACGCATCGCGTCATCATTGCCGGGCACGAGATAATCAACGCCATCTGGGTTCGCGTTCGAATCCACAATGGCAACGACTGGAATGTTCAGCCGGTTGGCTTCCTGCACAGCAATCGCCTCCTTGTTCGTATCAAGCACGAACAGGATATCCGGAAGACCGCCCATTTCCTTGATGCCACCAAGGGTGCGCTCCAGCTTTTCCTGCTCGCGGGTCAACTGCAGGATTTCCTTCTTCGTCAGCTGGTTGATCTCACCGCTGGCCATCCGCTCCTCAAGCTCACGCAAGCGGCGGATTGACTGTGAAACAGTCGCCCAGTTGGTTAACATGCCGCCAAGCCAGCGGTGGTTGACGTAATACTGGCCACAGCCCTTGGCGGTCTCGGCAATCTTTTCAGACGCGGCCCGCTTTGTGCCGACAAACAGCACACGGCCACCGCGCGCAGCAACATCACCAATGGCTTTCAGCGCCGCATGAAACATCGGCATGGTCTGTTGCAGGTCAAGGATGTGGATTTTGTTCCGCTCGCCGAAAATAAACGGCTCCATGCGGGGGTTCCAACGGCGGGTGTTATGTCCAAAATGTACACCAGCTTCAAGCATCTGGCGCATTGTAAAGGTAGGGAGAGCCATTTCAAAAAACTCCTGTTCTCCGGTTAAACCTCCATGGGGGGAAATGAAAGGCCGCAGCCCTCACCGGATGGCTTTGTTTCTGGAGTTTGCCAGAAGCTGCCGCCCCTCATGTGTGAATTGGTCTGGTGTTTACCCCTGTGTCTGGCGAAATGCAAGCCAAAAACCGCAAAAGCTGCGCCGAAAACACCTCGGACAACTGCCATCAATCCTGCTATCACTCCCTCGCGCGCCACTCCTTTTAACGTTTGGCCCTGCCACCAATCAGAGTTCCTGCACGTCAAGAACACCCGGGACACGTCGCAAACTCTGCCGGAAATCTGCACTCAGCTTATAATTTCCGGGCAACGCTATGGACACCGCGTGGTCTTTTATCATCACATTCAGCATGACCTCTGCCTTGCCCGGGCCATCGTCAACCAGTAATGCCTTGATCTGCTCCAGCGGTTTCTGGTCCTGCACCCAGATCCCAACCCCGCCATGCCAGGCGGCAATCGCATCATCAAGCAGCTGCACACGCGCCGCCAGCAGGCGTGGCCCATTATCCTCGAGTTTCAGATTGGCCGCCACCAGCAGCGGCTTTTCACTATCCAGCATCTCCATACTTTCTGCCAAAATATCGGAAAAGAAGGTCATCTCGAAAACCCCCGTCTGGTCGGTGAACTGGACGAAGGCGAATTTGTTGCCCCGCTGCGAGACACGCACCTGTTTCGCTGTCACCGATCCTGCCAGATTGACCCGCGGCTGCACCCGCCGGGCCTCGATCATACTGTTCAACTCAGCCGAGGAAATCACCCGCAGCCGGCTCAGCTGGTTGGCATAGCTGTCCAGCGGATGCGCCGACAGATACAGCCCCAGCGCCTCAAACTCCTCTTTCAACCGGTCCATCGCCGCCCAGTCGTCACAAGGCTGCAGCCGAATCTCGTCACTGCCCGCATCGCCGCCGCCAAACAGATTATCCTGGCTGGATTCTGCCTCCCGGCGCAGACTGTCGGCGTGGGCCAGCAACATATCCATGTTTTGCAATAATTCACGGCGGTTGCCATGCAGCCCGTCAAAAGCCCCTGCCCGCACCAGATTTTCCATCTGTCGGC
>SHBD01000027.1 GCA_004212735.1 SAR116 cluster bacterium | reverse complement strand
GTCAGTGACAAATAATATGTGAGTATTGCTGATGTTCAGGTCAGTGATGGTGCATAGATAAGGCATTTACGTGTCTCTCGGCCGCACCATTCTCTCATCTAAACACCTGATATGTCAGCACATTATGTGCAACGGATGGGTTTTATGTAATTAATTACAATAAATCTTAATTTATAAAATAATCTGAGAATTACAAAAAAGGAATATAACGATGTCCGCACTTATCAATTATACCACTCTCGCCTTTACAACTGAATTTGAAATGAACGAGATGGTAAAGCATATTGATGATACTAGTAAAGTATGGGCGCCTGAAATGAAAAAACGTGGTTTAAAACGTTTTGTTTGTACACGCATTTGGAACAAAGGCGATACATTTAAATTAGGAATTTTATTTGAATACGATACAAAAGAAGCATTTCAAGCAAACGTTGAGTATTTAGATAAACATTTTAATACTCTTCCTAAAACAAAAGAATTGATGGCTTTTGCGAAAATGGAAGGAAGCCGAGGCATTGCAGTTTTTGAAGTTTAAATATCCACTGCTAAGTTAAAAATCATTTGTTTCTAGTTGGGTATAGAATAAATCACTCATATGACTCCTACAGAGTCATTAAAATAGTTAACACCATTAGTGTGTCTACATGACGATTGGTGTGCAACAAACACACATCAAATCTTCATCATCCATCTCTCTAAGACTTCCAATGGATACCCATTTCCATACCCATGACCGACACCAGAGGTCTTCCATCCTCCTATGGCATCCACAATATCACTTGGACATTCTACTGCTCTTAGTCTGTCACGAAGGCTATGCCTGAAGCTATGAATGACGCAGTTCTCTGGCACATATTGATGCAGCCATTTATTCAATCCACCACTGGCTGAGTTAGCTTTGCAACCTGTCTCATTGCAGTAACGTGGAAAGGCGAAGATACTATCATTATTAGCCTCTATAAGCCTCCTAGAAGCCCATAGAGCCTCATTGGTTAATGGAATGAGGCGTTGGCTGCCTTTAGTCTTCAGAGTCCTCCACGAGTGAGGTTTAAGGTCTATATGAGGAATAGGATGATGAACCTTTATATCCTCTTTCAATAGACCAGCAGCTTCACCAAGCCTCATCCCAGTGTCACTGATAAGAGCAATTAACCAACGCATCTCATCGTCTATGTCTTTGCACAGAGATTGCACCTTCCTGATGTCCTGAATGGATATTGGTTGTCTTGATTGAGCATTATCATCGTCAGGAAAGTATGTCCTTGCAAAGGCATTTGAGCAATCCAAACCTTCCTCTGCTATTGCAAGGTTAACTATGGCTCTAATGGACGAGAAGACACGTTTGACTGTCTTCATGCCCATTCCTTTTTCAATGCACCAGTCACGGAATTGCGAAGCTTCATTGGATGAATACGAGGAAATGGGTCTGTCACCCAATAGCTTGGTCACATACTGGGTATTTCTATTGGCTGTTCTAGTGAACACCTTGTCTTTACCCACACCTTTGAGCCGAAGGTATAACTCACAGGCCTCAGATAAATACAAAGTTGCATTGTTTGCATCATCACTGGTTCTGACCACCTGAATGGCAGGTATATCCATATTCTGCAGTCGCAAACCAAGCCAATAGTCCTCAAGGCGTTGAGTTACAGACTTTGAAGTTCGGGTCGCAGCCCTGAGTGATCTAGTCTTCAGACTGAAGCAGAGCCTTGTTACTGAGTAAATTGGGGCTAAATCATGAGGAATATGACGGACGTAATAGTAAATACCATCACGAATCATCACGTGTTCGGGAGCATATTTCTTTCTCATTCTATTTCACACACAAATCCGTTGCACATAATGTGCTGACATATCAGGTGTTTAGATGAGAGAATGGTGCGGCCGAGAAGACTCGAACTTCCACGGGGGTTAGCCCACAGCGACCTCAACGCTGCGCGTCTACCAATTCCGCCACGGCCGCACTCTTGAGGTGCCCTCTATATGTCATCATGACCAGATTTAATCAAGCTGTTAATTGGCGCGGTATCACCTGTCTGATTTCGTCTCTACCGTTGCCTGTGCTATAGATCAACCAGGCCGTTTTTTGAAAGACACACAGCATGCCGAAACCCTCTGGTTCATCCCTTCCCCCGGATCACGCAAATGCGCCGCGCCGTTATTATGCGCCGACGGGCGGTCTGCTGCCGCAAAGCAGGCAGCCCGACGATAAGGCGATCTTCACCACCGCCTATGCAGTGATCCCGAAGAGCGTTATGAGCGACATCGTCACCAGCTTTTTGCCGCATTGGCAGCAGACGCGCCTATGGGTGCTGGCTCGCCCGCTCAGTGGCTTTGCCGAGACTTTCTCACACTATCTGGTCGAGACCGCACCCACCGGCGGCAGCAACGCCCCGGATGATGATGGCAGCGCGCAATCGGTGCTGTTTGTCGTGGCTGGCCACCTGCGTCTGACGCTGGATGGCGCCACATTTGATCTGGAGGCTGGCGGCTATGCCTACATGCCGCCCGGCACCGACTGGCAGACCGAGAATATTGGCGATGAACGCGTGCTGTTCCATTGGATCCGCAAGCGCTATCAGGCGGTGGCTGGAATTGACGCTCCTCCCGCCTTTGTCACCAGCGATGCCGCCATTACCCCCATCGAAATGCCCGATTGTGACGGTGTGTGGGCGACAACGCGCTTTGTCGATCCGGCTGATCTTCGCCATGACATGCATGTTAATATCGTCACTTTTCAGCCAGGCGGGCGCATTCCCTTTGCCGAGACGCATGTCATGGAACATGGGCTTTATGTTCTACAGGGCCAGGGACGTTACCGGCTCAATGATGACTGGGTGGATGTCGAGGCTGGCGATTACATGTGGCTGCGGGCCTTCTGTCCACAAGCCTGCATCGCCACCGGCGATGAACCCTTCCGCTATCTGCTCTATAAGGATGTAAATCGGCATATGCCGCTTGGTGCTGCGGGGCTTACCCATGGCTGACGGCCTAACCGATCAGGTTGGCAGGCCAATCTTCCAAAATCTTGCTGGGCCGCGTGACTATGCGCCGACTGTTGACGCCATGCGTGACCATGCGGCGGCCATTCGGTCCGGGCGCGTGCCGGAGACTGTCTGGCTGCTTGAGCATACGCCAGTCTATACGGCCGGCACCTCAGCCAAGGATGCCGATCTGCTCAATCCCGGCAATACTCCCACCCACAAAACCGGTCGCGGTGGTCAATGGACCTATCATGGACCGGGTCAGCGGGTTGCCTATGTCATGCTTGACCTGCAAACACGCGGGCCAGATGTACGCTGCTATGTACATAATCTTGAAGGATGGATCATCGATGTGCTTGCTGGGTTTGGCGTTACCGGCCAGCGCCGCTCAGGACTGCCCGGGATTTGGGTGGAAACAGGAAACAGCGTCTCTGGCCTCGACAAGATCGCCGCCATCGGGGTACGGATCAGCCGGTGGGTGAGCTGGCATGGTATTGCCATCAATAACAATCCGGACCTCACCGCCTTTCAGGCAATTGTTCCCTGCGGTGTGAGTGATGGCAGTGTCACCTCGCTTGCCGCGCTTGGTGTCTCGGCCAGCATGAACGAGCTTGACGATATGCTGCAAACGCAGTTTGACCACCATTTCACAAAGGTGAGGACGTAAGCCCCCCACTCAGCCAGCGATGTCCAAGTCCTTCAGATAATCCAACACCGTGTCTATCGCCTTTTCTGCA
This sequence comes from SAR116 cluster bacterium, assembly GCA_004212735.1. Taxonomy (GTDB): domain Bacteria; phylum Pseudomonadota; class Alphaproteobacteria; order Puniceispirillales; family Puniceispirillaceae; genus MED-G116. The sequence continues at coordinate 16,739 of SHBD01000027.1, read as the reverse complement.
TCCCTCATCAACCATCCGGCAGCCGGCGTCTCGCCCATTAGGCCATCACTCGGTCCCTCATGATGCAGCAGAAGATTGCGCCGCCCCCGCAGCCAGGACAGGGCCGCTTTATTGCCAGCATAGGCAAAGGCCATCCCGTCAAGATAGCCCGCAGGCCCCGCCTGTTCATTCGCAATCACATCAACAAGCGTTTGCGCGAGAACAATACAAGCCAAAGGTAGGCCAGCCCGCGCCGCCGCCTGCAACTCGTCGGCCAAGACCGATGCGTGCGGGCCGAAATCAGCCTTGTCAAGGCGTGAGAGGCGTGACATCACACCGGCAGCCAGTGGCGTCTGCGCGGCCATTACTGGGCCGCTCCCAGCAGCCTCAAAAATGTGGCAACATCATCCAGTTCGGTCTGAATGAAGCCACGCCTGCCTTCGGCCTCGAAATCGCTTCCCCATCTCTCCACCTGCCACAACTCGTCAAGGAAGGCCGTTTCAAACAGTTTCTTCTGATTAATCTCCCCACGCAGGAACGCCAGACCGAGCACCAGCGAACCGCCCATCGCAACCACCCGATGCAGCATCCCCAACTCCCAATCATCATGTTGATCGACAGCCACTTTTAATCTGGCAAGAGAGGCAGTGGGCTGTGTCACCGGCATAATCCCCGATACAATCTGCAGTGGTGCATTCAGAACGTCGCTTGACCACTCAAGCCAAGGTTGCCATTGACTTGCCTGTCTACGCGCAAGCTCATCATCATCAGCGCGATAACATAGCAGGTCATTGCCACCATAGGCGATCATCTCGGCCACCAGATCCGCGCGCTGCGGGGTTACCCTGTCGATCACAGTTACAGCAAGGCTGAACAGAGGCATCCCTGCCGGATCAATCTCTTCCTGTTGCGAGTCCCATTCGCTCGCGATGGCGCACGCCAATTTTTCAGTTGGCAGGCCAAATTCACGTTGTGCTGGCGAGCGAACAACGCGCCCGTCCAGCAAGACGCGATGGCCACCGCTGCCAGTCTCTGTCGTAACATTCCTGTAGAACCGCTTTTTCATTGACTCTCGCCTATACCAAAATTCGGCATGAATAACATCCACTCACAGCACACTCGGTCCCTATTATCACTAGCCCTCATCAAAGGGCCAATCGCCCTTCGGCAGTTGCAGGCCAAGATCGAAAAGGCTTGTCCGCATATGGCCGGTCAAGGGTGCCTCGATCAGGACACCATCACCCAGTTGCAAGCGCCAGGCATGCAGATGCAGCCGCTTTGCGACAAGTCCACCAGGATGCGCCTGAGTACCACCATATTTGCCGTCACCAGCGATCGGATGCCCCTCATATGCCATGTGAACACGCAATTGGTGTGTTCGCCCCGTCTGCGGCCGCAACGCCATCAACGCCAGTTTGCGGCCCATGACGTCAACGCGTCGTGCCTCGGTATGGGCGGATTGACCCTCTGCCGTGACAACCATTTTCTCGCCGCCTCGTCCGGCCTGTTTTTCCAACCGGTGCCGGATCTGTAGAACTGGTTTTGGAATGCCGACAACCAGTGCAAGATAGGTCTTGGCGATCCGGTGATGTTGAAAATCATCGCCGAGGCGACGAGCCGCCGCCCGGTTCTTGGCAAGCAGTAGAATCCCTGATGTATCCTTGTCTATACGATGAACAAGCCGCAGGCGCGCCTCGTCACTGCCATCTGCCAGCGCCATTAGCATGCCATCAATGTGGGTGTTGGTGCCAGTGCCACCCTGCACCGCCACTCCAGACGGCTTGTTCAGCGCCAGCCAGTCAATTCCCTCGGCAATCACCATCGAGTCAAACTGCTGCACCAACCTGTTGTCATGGTGAGGAATGTTTTTCGACTTTGGCTTCAAAGCGGGACGTTGAGGGGTTTCTGAGCGAAGATGCGGTGGCAGACGCACTTCCTGACCTGCGGTGAGACGGTCCGAGGGCTTTGCTTTGGCGCCATCCAGACGAACCAGCCCGGACCTTAGCATCCGTTCAACATCACCCTGTGGCAGACCCGGGATCAGTCGCCGCAAAAAACGGTCGAGGCGGGTGCCATCCTCGCCTTCGGGCACAGCCTCAAACCACCAATTCGGTGCGGCTTTCTGTGCCCCCTGCTCCTCTGGTGTCACGGTGCTCATGACGGTAGCCTGACAAGCCAGTAACACAGTGCAAAGCTGCCAAGTGACAGACATAGTGACAGCGCAATATAGACCAAAGCCATACCAAGTCCCTGTTTTTGAAAAAGGGCACCAGCATCCAGTGCAAAACTGGAAAAGGTTGTCAGCGCGCCCAATAATCCAATCGCAATAAAAGCACGCCACCCCTCCGGCACCATCAAGCCACCCGCAACAAGACCAGCAAACAACCCCATCAAGCCACTACCACACACATTGACAATGAGCGTGGCAAGGGGACCATTGATGCCAAAAAAGCCCGCACCCGTCAGTAGCGATACGCTGTAGCGCAACATTGCACCAAGCGCACCGCCGCCAGCAACGGCTGCATACATTGCAAGACTCATCTAGCTGTCCTCATCCGGTGATGTCTGTTTTTCTGCACGTAGCCTGTCCCAATAGGCAAGCCGCTTGCCAAGCTCGCGTTCAAAGCCGCGTTCAACAGGATGATAGAAGCGCTGGCGCTCCATACCATCGGGAAAGCAATTCTGCCCGGAAAAACCGTCTGGGTCGTTATGGTCGTAAGCGTAATTCGCCCCATAACCAAGGTCTTTCATCAATTTCGTCGGCGCGTTCAGAATATGCGCCGGCGGGCTGAGCGACCCGGTTGCAGCTGCCGCACGGCTCGCAGCCTTGAAAGCAGCATAGGACGCGTTTGATTTCGGCGCCGTCGCCAGATAGATCACAAGACCGGCAATGGTAAGATCACCCTCGGGACTGCCAAGCCGTTCATAGGCCTGCCACGCAGCAAGCGCCCGTGGCACTGCGTCAGGTTCAGCAAGGCCAACATCCTCTGAGGCAAAGCGTGTCAGCCTGCGCAGAATATAATGCGGGTCCTCTCCACCAGCCAGCATCCGCGAAAGCCAATAGAGGCCAGCATCCGCGTCTGACGACCGCAGCGTTTTATGCAACGCCGACATCAGGTTATAATGCTGGTCCCCGGCCCGATCAAAGGCTGGTGCGCGGCCTGCAACAATCTCAGCAAGCGCGGCCGTATCCAGTGTTGGCTCCGCTGGCAAGCCAATCAGCAGCGATGCCATGGTTAGCAGATATCGCCCATCACCATCCGCCATCGCAATCAACGCCGTTCGTGCATCCTCATCAAGTGACAGGGTGACACCGGTATCAGCCTCAACCCGCTTCAAAAGGGCCTCGAGGGCTGCTGACTCGAGGCGTTCAAGCACGAGCACCTGCGCCCGCGACAACAGCGCACCATTAAGGGCAAATGACGGGTTTTCGGTAGTTGCACCAATCAGCGTCACCGTGCCATCCTCAACTCGCGGAAGCAGGCCATCCTGCTGCGCTTTGTTGAACCGATGCACCTCATCAACGAACAGCAGGGTTCGCTGGCCAGAGCGCAGACGTTCCTCGGCCCGCGAAAACACCTTTCGTAGATCAGCCACCCCATCAAACACCGCTGAAACAGGTTCAAACGCCATCTTGGCCTCAGCGGCAAGCAATCTGGCGATCGTCGTTTTACCAGTTCCAGGTGGGCCCCAGAGGATGATTGACGACAGGTTGCCAGCGTCCAGCATCCGCCGCAAACGACCCTCAGGCCCAATCAACGCCTCCTGACCAACAACATCTTCGAGCCGATGTGGACGCAGCCTCTCCGCCAAGGGCGCCGCATCATCAGCCATTCCAAAATCAAGTTCCGTCATGATCATATCTTCGCCCGAACTTAACGGTCTTCGCAAAGAAAAAGGGCCACCAGCGGCAGCCCTTTGATCCCTTTATCAATGCAAGACGCGATTTAGGCTGCGGTTTCCTCGGCATCTGTTTCATCTGCACCCATCACCGGCCCAGAATCCTGTCCCCGCGCATCCTCGTCGCGGTCAACAAGCTCAATCACAGCCATCGGCGCGGCATCGCCGTAACGGAAACCTGCCTTGAGAACACGAGTGTAACCGCCCTTGCGTTCCTGGTAGCGTGGGCCAAGAACCTCAAACAGCTTCTTTGTCATCGCGTCATCACGCAAGCGCGCAAAGGCCATGCGACGGGCATGCAAATCACCACGCTTGCCAAGCGTAATCAGACGCTCAACAACAGGGCGCAATTCCTTTGCCTTGGGCAATGTGGTCACGATCTGCTCATGCTTAATCAGCGCTTGAGCCATATTTCTGAACAGCATCTGGCGGTGCTGTGATGTGCGGTTCAGCTTCCGTCCTGAAGTACGATGACGCATTGTTATTCTCCTTAACCCCTAGCAGGCCCAAATCCAGTTCCGTCGATTAAAACGGCTCGTCGAGACGCCGGGCCAATTCCTCAACATTCTCTGGTGGCCAGTTTGCAATATCCATTCCGAGTTCGAGGTTCATGCCCTTCAGCACTTCCTTGATTTCATTCAATGACTTGCGGCCAAAATTCGGTGTGCGTAGCATTTCATATTCTGTCTTAAGCACCAGATCACCGATATAGACGATGTTGTCATTCTTCAGACAGTTCGCCGAGCGTACCGACAGCTCCAACTCATCAACTTTGCGCAGCAAATTGCGGCTGAACGGAAGATCCTCTGCCTCATCCGCTGGGCTCTGGTCTTTCGGCTCTTCAAAGTTTATGAAGGTCTGCAACTGCTCCTGAAGAATCCGCGCAGCATATGCCACCGCATCTTCAGGCGTCACAGAACCATCGGTTTCGATGGTCAGCAGCAGCTTGTCATAATCGGTGATCTGACCAACACGGGCATTCTCCACCTTATAGGCAACCTGTCGGACGGGGCTGAAAATCGAGTCAATCGGCACCAGACCGATGGGTGAGTCCTCAGTGCGGTGGGCGCTGGCCGGAACATAGCCCTTGCCGGAAGCCACAGTAAGCTCCATCGACAGATTGCCCCCCTTATCAAGATGACACAGCACATGATCAGGATTCATGATCTCGACACCGGCGCTCTCGGTGATCATGCCAGCGGTAACGGTCGTCGGTCCGTCAATTGACAGGCGCAGTCGCTTTGGTCCCTCATCATCAAGGCGAATAGCAACCCCTTTGAGGTTCAGCACCAGATCGGTTACGTCCTCGCGGACGCCCGGAATTGACGAGAATTCATGAACAACCCCCTGAATCTGCACAGCTGTGATAGCCGAACCCTGAAGTGATGACAGCAAGACGCGACGCAGGGCATTACCGATGGTCACACCAAAGCCGCGTTCAAAAGGACCGACCGCGACAACGGCCTGACTTGGGTTATATTCTGAAATCTTGACTTCAAGTTCGTCAGGTTTTTTAAGATCCAGCCAGTTCTTCTCAATCATTGGCGTTGTCCCTTCAAATGAGAGCGATGTTCTTGAAACACCGATCCGGCCCAGAGGGCCGGTGGTGTGTAGCAAAGTCGGCGACGCGGAATTAAACGCGACGACGTTTGCGGGGGCGGCATCCATTATGCGGGATCGGTGTGACATCACGAATTGATGTAACGTTGAACCCGACGGACTGCAGAGCGCGAAGTGCGGACTCACGTCCTGACCCGGGACCACGCACTTGTACGTCAAGTGACTTCATCCCATGCTCGGCTGCCTTCCGGCCTGCATCCTCAGCTGCCATCTGGGCTGCAAACGGCGTTGATTTTCGTGACCCCTTGAACCCCATACCACCGGCTGATGCCCAGGCGATTGTATTGCCCTGCACATCTGTGATCGTGATCATTGTGTTGTTAAAGGTCGAATTCACATGCGCAACACCGCTGGTAATGTTTTTGCGCTCGCGACGACGAACACGGCCTTGGCCTGGTTGTTTTGCCATTTTCTGACTCCTCGTCTTTCGCTGTTATTTCTTCTTGCCGGCAATGGCCTTTGCAGGGCCTTTGCGGGTACGCGCATTTGTGTGGGTACGCTGGCCACGCACAGGCAGATTACGGCGATGCCGCAATCCCCGCAGACAACCAAGGTCCAGATAGCGCTTAATATTCATCGACGTCTGGCGGCGAAGGTCGCCTTCAACCAGAAAATCCGCGTCAATAATGTCACGCAGTTTTGTCAACTCGTCTTCCGACAGATCAGCCACGCGACGCTCGTCCGGGACGCCGGCCTTGGTGCAGATGGATTTAGCACTTGTCGTACCAATACCATGAATGTAGGTCAGTGCGATCTCGACCCGTTTTTTGGTCGGAATGTTTACACCAGCAATTCGTGCCACAGTCTGGCTCCTTTATTAAAAAGACTGTCTGGGATTTCCCCTTAACAAGCCCCTATTGCGCCACCGCTATAATTTTCTAGAAGGCGGCGAATTATAGGCTCTTACTCTGTACAGTCAACCTCAACGCTCATTCAAATCCAAGTTTATCAACTTCATAAGAGGGTCCACCCTCACATTTACCCAACGATCTTTGCAACGCTACTGGCGACATCTTCGATCGATGTCATTCCGTCAACACTACTTAGCAGCCCCCGTGCCTCATAATAGGGCAGAAGAGGCGCTGTATTCTCATGATAAACCGCAAGCCGCTTGCGCAAAGTGTCGGCGTTATCATCGCTTCTTGCGTCACCGCTTTCGGCAGCACGGTTTTCGATGCGCGCAAACAATGCGGCCTCATCGACCTTTATCTCAACCACATGATCAATGCCGGTGCCGCGTGCATCCAGCATTTCATCAAGCGCCTCTGCCTGTGCCACCGTCCGAGGAAACCCGTCAAGAATGACGCCGTTTGCACAATCTGGCGCATCCATGCGCTCAGCGATCATTCCGACCATGATATCGTCAGAGACCAGATCACCACGATCCATAATTTCCTTGGCGCGCAGCCCGAGTTCGCTTCCCGCAGCAATTGCCGCCCGCAACATGTCACCCGTTGACAGCTGAACGAGCCCACGCTCTTCGACGAGCCGCGTTGCCTGAGTACCTTTTCCCGCGCCAGGCGCGCCAAAGAGAATCAGGATCATCGACCGCGTCCCTTAATACGAGATTTTTTGACCAGCCCTTCATATTGATGAGCCAGCAAATGTGATTGCACCTGACCAACGGTATCAAGTGTCACCGTTACCACGATCAACAGAGAGGTGCCGCCAAAATAGAACGGCACCGCATATTGGCTGATTAATATCTCCGGCAGGATACACACCGCCGCAAGATATGCAGCACCCAGCACTGTTAACCGGGTCAGGATCGAGTCGAGATAATCAGCAGTCGTCTTTCCTGGGCGAATGCCGGGGATGTAACCCCCGTATTTGCGCAAATTTTCCGCGGTGTCCTCTGGATTGAACACGATCGCTGTGTAGAAAAAGGCAAAGAACACGATCAGGCCAATATAGATCGCCAGATAGAGCGGCTGTCCACGACCCAACAGCGCGTTCAACGTTACCAGCCACTCAGCGCCGCCATCCTGACCACCGCTCAGATTGATGATCGAAACCGGCATCAATAGCAAGGATGACGCAAAGATCGGCGGTATCACACCCGGAACATTGATTTTCAGAGGCAGGAATGACTGATCGCCACCGAAAACCTTGTTGCCATGCTGACGCTTTGGGTATTGGACAACGATCTTGCGAACCGATCTCTCAATAAACACAATAAAGGCGATCACGGCTGCTGCCATTACGAACAACGCAAGAATCAGCACAACAGACAGTGCGCCAGTCCGGCCGAGTTCCAGCGTGCCCGCCAGCGCCGTCGGCAATTCCGCCACAATGCCAGAGAAAATAATTAATGAAATGCCGTTACCGACACCTCGGCTGGTGATCTGCTCGCCAAGCCACATCAGGAACAAGGTACCGCCAACGAGCGTTACCACGGTTGTCACCCGGAAGAACATGCCCGGATCAGAGACAACGCCAGAGGCCGATTCAAGGCCAACAGCAATGCCATAGCCCTGCACAGTCGCCAACAACACTGTCAGATAGCGTGTATATTGGTTGATTTGCTTGCGGCCAGACTCACCATCTTTTTTCAGCGCTTCGAGCGTGGGCACGATCGCGGTCATCAACTGCATTATGATCGAGGCCGTGATGTAAGGCATGATATTCAGCGCAAAAATAGTCATCCGGCCAAGTGCGCCACCTGAGAACATGTCAAACATGCCCAGAATGCCACTTGATTGCTGCGAGAACACATCAGAGAGCGCGCCCGGATTAATCCCGGGCAGGGGAACATAAGTGCCAAGCCGATAGATGATCAGCGCACCAAGTGTAAATAGCAGGCGCTTTTTCAGTTCATCAGCCTTTGCCAATGCGCCGAGCCCTGCCCCCGCTGCCATACGATCTGATGCTGATGCCATTATCTACTTATACCCTGATCCCGTTTACCTGACGTGGGCCGCTATTCAGCAGCCACAGTCGGTGTCACAATCTTGCCACCTGCGGCCTCAACCGCCGCAATAGCAGACCTTGAAGCCCCTGCTGCGTGGATTTCGATCTTCTTCGCGGTCAACTCACCCTTGCCAAGAATCCGGATACCATCACGCGCCTTGGAGATCACACCGGCGCCAACAAGCGCGGCGGCGTCAACGGGCTTGCCCGCATCCAGACGACCGGAGTCAATGGCTGCTTGCAGGCGGCCAAGATTAACCTCAACATATTTTTTGCGGAAAATATTTGTAAAGCCACGCTTTGGCAGACGGCGATGGATTGGCATCTGACCACCTTCAAAGCCATTGATCGACACGCCTGAGCGCGCCTTCTGCCCCTTGTGACCGCTTCCTGATGTCTTGCCGGTGCCTGAGCCAATACCACGGCCGACACGTTTACGATTCTTGGTCGCGCCTGGATTGTCTTTGACTTCGTTCAGTTTCATGTCTTGCTCCCGGCGGGGAGACTTGCCCCGCCCCAATTCCTGTACTCTATTCGCCTTCAACGCGGATGAGATGCTTAACCTTGTTGATCATGCCACGAACCGAGGGGGTGTCCTCGAGCTCACGTGTGCGGCCGATTTTGTTAAGGCCAAGGCCAATCAACGTCTGGCGCTGGTCACCCAACCGGCCAATGGCGCTTTTAGTTTGCGTTACGCGTACCGTTTGTTTGGCAGCCATCTTAAACTCTCCTGTTAGGACGCAGCGGCTTGATCTTGGCCGCTTTTCTCAGCCCGTTTACCAAGAACATCTGCAACACGTTTCCCGCGCTTTTGCGCAACCGAACGAGGTGCCTGCATATGGTTCAACGCCGAGAAGGTCGCCTTGATCATATTGTGTGGGTTGGAGCTACCAATTGATTTGGCAACAATATCCTGAATGCCAAGCACTTCAAAAACAGCGCGCATTGGACCACCGGCAATGATGCCTGTACCCGCAGATGCAGCGCGCAGAAGAACGCGGCCCGCACCATAAGTGCCTTTGATATCATGATGCAGCGTGCGGCCATCACGTAACGGCACGCGAACCATGTTGCGCTTTGCGCCTTCGGTTGCCTTGCGGATTGCCTCGGGAACCTCGCGCGCCTTGCCGGTGCCAAAACCTGCACGACCTTTGCCATCACCGACCACAACCAAAGCAGCGAAACCGAACCGGCGTCCACCCTTTACAACTTTGGCCACCCGGTTGATACCAACCAGCTTTTCGAGCATTTCCGGCTCATCTCGCTGAGCGTTGCGGTCCTGCCTGTCATTGTTGCGTGCCATTAATCGGTGCTCCCTAGAATTTCAAGCCGGCTTCACGCGCGGCATCGGCAAGTGCTTTCACACGGCCATGGAAAATGTAACCACCACGGTCAAACACGACGGTTTCAACACCATTTGCCTTTGCCCGTTCGGCAACCAGCTTGCCAACCTCGGCTGCGGCAGCGCTGTTGCTGGTGGATTTGACGGCCTTTTTGACGCCAGCATCCAAGGTTGAGGCCGCAGCCACTGTATGACCCTGTGCATCATCGATCACCTGCGCATAGATATGCTGCGATGAGCGATGGACAGACAGGCGTGGACGACCCGATGAGGTCTTGCGAAGGGCCACTCTGGTACGGCTTCTGCGCCGCTCGAAAAGTTCTCTTGGTGTTTTCATTGAATTGACCCTACTTCTTCTTGCCTTCTTTGCGGACGATATGCTCTCCCGCGTATTTCACACCCTTGCCTTTGAACGGCTCTGGTGGGCGCTTTGCACGCACCTCAGACGCAAACTGGCCAAGCAACTGTTTGTCGGCACCGCTGATGACAACGGTTGTGTTGTTCTCAACAGCCACCTTCAAACCAGCCGGAATCTCCATTTCAACGGGATGGCTGAACCCAAGGTTCAGAACCAGCTTGTTGCCCTGCATTGCTGCACGATAACCAACACCGTTGATCTGCAGGTTCCGTGTGAAACCTGTCGAGACACCAACAACCATGTTGTTGATTGTAGCCCGCATGGTTCCCCACAACGCTTTTGACTGACGTGTTGCGCGCACCGGCTTCAGCGTCGCCACATTGTCCTCGACGGACAGTGACACATCGCTGTGCAGCGGCGCACTCAATTCGCCGTTCTTACCTTTGACGATGACCGAACCACCCTCATGTGACACCGTCACATCAGCAGGAATGGTAATCGCATTGCTTCCGACACGAGACATGCCAATCGCTCCTTAAAATACGTGACAGAGGACTTCGCCGCCAACCTTGGCTGTGCGCGCCTCATTGTCAGAAAGAACACCACGGGGCGTTGACAGGATGGCAATACCAAGCCCGTTATAAACACGTGGCAGGTCACGGATGCCGTAATAAACACGACGACCAGGCCGGGACACCCGCTTGATTTCTGAAATCACGGGCTCGCCTTCATGGTACTTCAGCTCAATCTGCAGTTCCTTGATGCCGGGACGCACATCAACGCTGGAATAGTTGCGGATATAGCCCTCGCGCTTCAACACTTCCAGCACGTTTGTGCGAAAGCGAGATGACGGGCTGGAAACAACGGTCTTACGAGCATGCTGGCCGTTGCGGATGCGTGTCAGCATATCGCCGAGAGGATCACTCATAGACATTTAAATTCTCCTCTTCTTACCAGCTGGACTTGACGACACCAGGCACCTGACCCATCGAGGCCAGATCGCGCAGCGCAATCCGTGACATTCTAAGCTTGCGGTCATAACCGCGCGGACGACCTGATACCTCACACCGATTACGGATGCGGATCTTCGAGCTGTTGCGAGGCTCTTTCGAGAGCTTCATCACAGCCTGGAACCGGTCTTCCATCGGCAGAGACTTGTCTTTAATAATCAACTTCAGCGCTTCACGGCGGGCACCTCTGCTCGCAACGATGCGCTTACGCTTGTTATTCTTTTCAACGGCACTTTTCTTAGCCATTACTAAACCCCTTTGCCCCTACGCTTTGACGAACGGAAACTCAAAACCAGTGAGCAACTCACGGGCTTCGTCATCCGAACGTGCGGAGGTTACGACAATGATGTCCATTCCGCGGACTTCATCAACCTGATCATAATCGATCTCTGGAAAAACGATCTGCTCCTTGATGCCCATGGCATAATTGCCACGACCGTCAAAGCTCTTGCCATTCAAACCGCGAAAATCACGGACACGAGGCAACGCAACGTTCACCAAACGATCAAGAAATTCGTACATCTGCTCACGACGCAATGTGACCTTGCATCCAATCGCCATACCTTCACGAAGTTTAAAGGCAGCGTTGGCTTTCTTGGCGCGGGTCACAACGGGCTTCTGACCAGTAATGGCCGCCAGTTCACGGGTGGCGTTCTCGATTTTCTTTGAATCACGAACAGCTTCGCCAACACCCATGTTGATAACCACCTTTTCTAGCTTTGGAACCTGCATGACATTGTTATAGCCAAACTTTTCCACAAGAGCCGGGCGAACTGCCGTCAGATAATGTTCTTCTAAACGCGTCTTCATCTCAGCTTTCTCTCCTTACCCTGACTAGCTCAGGGCCTTGCCGGAACGACGAGCGATCCGGATCTTGGCACCGTCCTTGACCTCGAAACCAACGCGGGTAGCTTTGCCGCTTTCGGGGTCAATATGGGCAACATTTGAAATATGCAGGGGGGCTTCCTTGCTAATAATGCCACCAGCATTTGTCTGCGTGGGACGGGTGTGACGCTTGACCATGTTACAGCCCTGCACACGTACCCGAGACTCAGCGCGAAGAACCTCTAGAACCTCGCCTGTCTTGCCCTTATCGCGACCGGTTGTCACCACAACGCTGTCGCCTTTCTTAATTTTGAATTTCTGCGCCATTACAGCACCTCCGGTGCCAGTGAAATAATTTTCATGAACTTGCGGCTGCGCAACTCGCGTGTCACCGGCCCGAAAATACGCGTGCCGATCGGTTCATCCTGCTTGTTAAGCAAGACAGCAGCGTTACGGTCAAAGCGGATGGCGCTCCCATCAGCGCGGCGGATTTCCTTTGCCGTGCGAACGATGACCGCACGATGAACATCGCCCTTCTTTACCTTGCCCCGAGGAATGGCTTCCTTTACCGAGACGATAATCACATCACCGACGCCCGCCACCTTGCGACCAGAGCCGCCAAGCACCTTGATACATTGGACACGACGTGCGCCAGAATTATCAGCAACTTCAAGATTGGACTGCATTTGAATCATGTCAGTCTCCCCTACGCCCTGGTTGAGTCGTCATAGACCACTTCATAAGTCTTTGACTTTGAAATGGGCGCGCATTCGCGGATACGCACTGAATCACCCTCTTTGCAGCGGTTTTCAGCATCATGTGCCGCGAACTTCTTAGACCGGGTGATAAACTTTTTGTAGACAGGATGCATGATCCGGCGCTCGACACGGACTGTTACAGTCTTGTCTGCCTTATCACTCACAACAGTGCCCTGCATGGTACGCTTTGGCATAACTCGCTTCCCTTACTTTGCTGCATCAGCTGCTTTGGCCTGCTGGCCAAGAACAGTCTTAATACGGGCGATTTCGCGGCGCACGATCCGTGCACGTGCCGGATTTTCATTCTGACCACCAGCGGTTTGAAAACGCAGATTGAACTGCTCCTGTTTCAGACCAACCAGCTGTGTCTTAAGCTCATCAGCGGTTTTGGCGCGGAGCTCTTCAGCTTTGACAGTTGCCATAAATCCAAACTCCCTTAGTCAGTGTCGCCAAGACGACGAACAATACGGGTATCAAGTGGCAGTTTTGCGGCAGCAAGGCGGAGCGCCTCTTGTGCCAATTCCCACGAAACACCATCGATCTCGAACATGATGCGGCCCGGCTTGACTCTGGCTACCCAATATTCCGGGTTACCCTTACCCTTACCCATCCGCACCTCTGCAGGCTTTGATGACACAGGCACATCAGGAAAAATCCGGATCCAGACCCGACCTGCACGGCGAAGGTGACGGGTAATTGCCCTGCGGGCAGCTTCGATCTGGCGCGCAGTAACACGCTCAGGCGTCACAGCCTTGAGCCCATAAGCACCGAAATTAAGCTGCGTTCCACCCTTGGCAATACCATGGATGCGGCCCTTGTGGGCCTTACGAAATTTTGTACGCTTTGGCGAAAGCATTTGTCTGTCTCCCTCGTCCTAACCGTTAGCACGCGGCGCAGGGCCAGCTTGCTGTTCAGCCAGACGCTTGTCCTGGGCCATTGGGTCATGAGCCATGACCTCACCCTTGAACACCCAAACCTTGATGCCGCAGGCACCGTAGGTGGTAAAGGCGGTGGCCTCGCCGTAATCAACCTCGGCACGCAATGTATGAAGCGGCACGCGGCCTTCGCGGTACCATTCGGTCCGGGCGATCTCAGCGCCGCCCAAACGACCGGCACAATTGATCCGCACACCAAGTGCACCAAGCCGCATGGCTGACTGCACGGCACGCTTCATGGCACGGCGGAAACCGACACGGCGCTCAAGCTGCTGGGCAATATTCTCGGCAACCAGCTTGGCATCGATCTCGGGCTTTCTTACCTCAACAATATTCAGGCTAACGTCACCGCCAAGGCGCTTGGCGAGATCAACGCGTAGCTTTTCGATATCCTGACCCTTCTTACCGATGATCAAGCCGGGGCGGCCAGCATGGATTGTCACACGTGCACGCCCAGCTGGACGCTCGATGACAACCCGGCTGATGGCAGCCTGCTTCAACCGATCCATCAAATAGGCGCGGAGCTGGATGTCCTGGTGTAGCAGCGTGCCGTAATTGCGGCCAGCATACCAACGCGAGTCCCATGTGCGGTTGATGCCAACACGCAGACCAATTGGTTTAACCTTCTGACCCATTTACTGCTCTCCTCTTTCACCGACAATGATTGTCAGGTGTGAAAATGGCTTCAAGATGCGGGCGCCACGGCCGCGCGCACGGGCCTTGAAACGCTTCATCACAAGCGCCTTACCAACATGCGCTTCCTTGACATATAGCCTGTCAACGTCAAGCGAATGGTTGTTCTCGGCATTGGCGATCGCTGACTGCAACGCCTTCTTTACATCACCGGCAACCCGGCGGCGCGAAAATGTCAACGCTGCAATCGCCTTGTTGGCGTCCATTCCACGGATCATTGTGGCAACCAGATTCAGCTTTTGTGGGCTGATGCGCAGGTTGCGCAATACAGACTTGGCCTCAGAATCAGCCAGCGCTCTTGGTTTTGCTTGCTTACCCATGATGCCCCTCTAACGCCTTGATTTCTTGTCGGCAGCGTGACCGTAATAGGTACGCGTTGGTGAGAATTCGCCAAATTTATGACCGACCATTTCCTCGGAAACGGAAACTGGAATGAATTTATTACCGTTGTGAACACCAAAAGTGAGACCAACAAACTGTGGCAGGATGGTTGAACGACGCGACCAAGTCTTGATCACCTCATTACGACCTGACTCACGAACCTTGTCCGCTTTCTTCAACAGATGCCCATCAACAAACGGGCCTTTCCATACTGAACGTGCCATGCTTATCAAAAACCCTTATGGCTTGCGACGCCGCACGATCAGGCGGTCAGTCTTCTTGTTTGAACGAGTACGCTTGCCCTTTGTAGGCTTGCCCCAAGGTGTCACCGGATGACGACCACCAGATGTGCGACCCTCACCACCACCATGCGGGTGGTCGATCGGGTTCATAACAACACCACGGACGTGTGGGCGCTTGCCAAGCCAACGGTTACGGCCAGCCTTGCCAATTTTGATGTTCTGCTGGTCCGGATTTGACACGGCACCAATTGACGCCATGCATTCCGCCCGTACCAACCTAACCTCACCAGAAGTCAAACGCAGGATCGCATAACCCCGATCGCGGCCGACCAACTGGATATAGGTGCCAGCTGAGCGTGCCATCTGGCCACCCTTGCCCGGCTTCAACTCGACATTGTGGACGAGTGTTCCCACAGGAATATTCGCCAGCGGCATCGCGTTACCGGGCTTGATATCAGCGCCAACACCCGACATTACCTTGTCGCCGACAGCAAGGCGCTGCGGGGCAAGAATATAGGACTGGACACCATCTTCATAGGTGATCAGCGCGATGAAAGCCGTCCGGTTTGGATCATATTCAATACGCTCAACGGTTGCCGCCATGCCGGTCTTGGTGCGCTTGAAATCAACCATGCGATAGCGACGCTTGTGTCCGCCGCCCTTTTGCCACGATGTAACGTGACCCGAATTGTTACGGCCACCCGTCTTGGTCAAACCCTCGGTCAGCTTCTTGACCGGGCCACCTTTGTAAAGGTCGCTCTTGTCAACCAACACAAGGTTACGCTGACCGGGCGTTGTTGGATTGAATTTCTTCAGTGCCATCTTGCTACACTCCCATCAGGTCAATGGTATGACCCTCGACCAAAGTCACCATGGCCTTCTTCATGTCAGACCGGCGCCCAGGGCGACCTTTCCACATCTTTGTCTTGCCCTTGAGCAGGATGGTGTTGACCGCCTTCACCTCAACATCAAACAGCATTTCAACAGCTGCCTTGATTTCGGGCTTGGTCGCAGTTACCGGAACCGCAAAGGTCACTTGGCCATTTTCATTAGCCATTGTCGCCTTCTCGGTAATGATCGGGCGCAAAATGGTGTCATAAGCGGCTGCCTTGCTGATCGTCACATTGCCAACTTTGCGTGCACGGATGCTCATTTCAGGCGCTCCTCGAGATGGGCCGCTGCATCCTTGGACAGAACCAGAATGTCACGACGCAATATGTCATAAACATTGATGCCCTGCTGCGGCAACACATCGACAAAGGGAAGGTTGCTGGCAGCTTTGACAAAGCCCTCATCAAGCTCGGCGCCACCGATGAACAAAGCGTTCTCAGCGCCAAGCTTCCCAAGCTTAGCCTTCAGAGCTGCCGTTTTCGCAGCGTCTTTGCCGCCCGTGCTCAGCTTATCAATGATAATTAGCTTGCCCTCAGAGGCCTTGGACGACATTGCCGATTTCAAACCAAGCGCACGCACCTTCTTTGGCAAGGCATGCCCATGGTCACGAACAACCGGTCCATGAACAACCCCACCACCGCGAAACTGGACAACCGATGCCGCACCATGACGGGCGCGGCCCGTGCCTTTCTGGCGGAACATCTTTGCTGTTGTCCGCGAAACCTCAGAACGGCTCTTGACCTTGTGGCTGCCGGAGCGGCGCTTTGCCAACTGCCATTTGACAACACGCGCAACGATGTCACCACGAGCTGGTACGGCAAACACCTCATCAGCGAGTGTGATATCACCAGCGGCTTTGTTATCAAGCGTTGTAACCTTAACCTTCATCGCTCTA
>SHBD01000026.1 GCA_004212735.1 SAR116 cluster bacterium | reverse complement strand
GCATGAGGATTGATGTGTTAAATATATGCCTATTGAAAAGCGCGGACACATCACCAGCAGAGGTTTCTTCGATGCTTCCAAAGACCCCCCTTTCAGGCATTGAGATCACACCGTCAATGGATTCTGAGTGGCGCAACACGCGTGTTGCCACAACCTCCATAGTGTCCGGATCATCGGGGTCGAACTCGTGAAAGGATATCTTTGGAAAATTTGAGACCAGCGCTTCGCATGATTTTGTGATTCCGCAATGTACCGAGTATCCCCTTGCCAATAGCTCAGAGGAAATTGCCTGTGCGCACTCTGTCGCAATATTTGTCACAAAAACAACAGCCATTTTTACAAAACCAATCGGCTGAGAAATAATCAATGCTGCTAAGCTAACAAGCCAATCCAAGGCGCACGAGTGCCTTGATGCGCCAATAGCAATGCAGATTGCGTCAAAACAGCGTGCTTGAGATCTAAATGTCTTCATCCATAATCAATTATTACCTCGACATGGACATGGCAATAGAGACTTGCTGCGGATATCGTTTGCGGCGAAATGACACAAAGATCGATGCTGTTGTCGCATTTTTGTAGCACTTCTGCGATATTGTGAAGTCCGGTCGTAACATTGAGATTAAACGTGCAACAGACGACGCAAACATCGCATCCCATCTTTTCGTTCGCCGATGCTGAAATGGGGCCAATTGCGAGCCACATCATCAGGTCAGTCGAGAAGATCAGTGGACAGCCAAAAATCCGCAAACTTTATTTTGACTATGTCGATGACGACTTGCCGGCTGCAAATTTCTGGTCTGACGCGCTTGACAGACTTGGCATCACTATTGACCTGTCGAGAGAAGATGGGGCGTTCATTCCGGCAAATGGCCCAGTAGTCGCTGTGGCCAACCACCCCTATGGCGTGATTGATGGTCTGGTTCTATGTTCGCTCATGTCACAGGTGCGCTCTGATTACAAAATCATCACCCATCGTGTGCTGCGTCAGGCGCCAGCCACAAGGGACATGATCCTGCCAATTGATTTTGATGAGACCGAGGCGGCACTGGCGACGAACCTTGAAACACGGATCGCCGCCACCCAGCATCTCAAAAATGACGGTGCGGTGATCATCTTCCCAGCCGGTACCATCTCACTGGCACCAAAATTGATTGGCGACGCTTACGATATCGAGTGGAAATCATTCGCAGCCAAATTGGCCACACATCGCGACACGGTCACCGTCCCCTTTCTGTTCGATGGTCGCAACTCCGTATTGTTTCAGGCGGCGCGGCGACTCAGCCAGACGCTCGGATATTCATTGATGTTCCGTGAAATCTGCAAGTTGATGGGAACGACGGTATCGCTGACAATGCGCAAACCGATAGATAGCGGAGATCTGCGCAAGATTGGCAACCGTAAGGAAGTGGCCAAGCACCTGCGGGATATCACTTATGATTTTCCACGACACCAGCACCAGCCGACGTGATCATTGACGAGGCCAACACCCTGCAGAAACGCATAGGTGATCGTTGTACCAACAAACCGGAAGCCACGCTTCTTCAAATCTTTGGAGATTTGGTCACTGAGCGCCGTGGAGGCAGGCACGTCCTCAAGATTGGCAAAATTATTGACAACCGGCCTGCCATCAACAAACCGCCAGAGATAATCTGAAAAACTGCCAAATTCACGCTGGATGGCCAACACGCCGAGCGCGTTTGAACGCGTGCTATAGATCTTCAGGCGGTTGCGGATAATTTCCGGATTGTCACGCAGCGCCTCAAGGGCCGCTTCGGTCATCGCCGCGACACCAGCCACATCAAATTCGAGAAATGCCCGATTGTATCCTTTGCGCTTCCTTAGAACTATGTCCCAACTCAACCCGGCCTGAGCACCCTCCAGCGTCAGCATCTCAAAAAGCAGCCTGTCGTCATACACGGGAACGCCCCATTCAGTGTCATGATAGGCAGCAAGCAGATCCTGACCTGGCCGGTTGCCAAAGCAACGTCTTTTCCCATCCTCTGCCCCCAATTGCCTTTCCCTTCCCCAACGCCATTGTCACGCCACATCATTTGAACAATGACGTCTGAACATCAGCATCAACATGCAGGTTGCATCAGCTTTATTTTCTATGCAACATCAGACGCTTAGATTGAAGGAATTGAGGGTGTCATGGAGTTTGAGCAAACCGTTGATTATGTCATAATTGGCGGAGGATCCGCAGGGTGTGTTCTCGCCGCACGTCTGTCTGAGGACCCGAAAACAAGCGTTGTTCTGCTTGAAGCCGGTGGTGAGGACAATCATCCGCTGATCCATGTCCCCGCCGGCTATGTCAAAACCATGGTGAATCCAGCTGTCAACTGGATGTTTGAGGCCGAGCCCGAAGCCGGCACAGCGAACCGGGCGCTGACAATGCCCCGTGGCAAAGTGCTTGGAGGATCATCCGCGATCAATGCCATGCTTTATGTGCGCGGCCAGCCTGCCGATTATGATGGTTGGTCACAGCGCGGCAACCACGGTTGGAGCTATGATGATGTGTTGCCCTTTTTCCGCAAGGCAGAGAATTGTGAATTCGTTACGACGAAAACGACAACACGTGGCTCTGGTGGACCGTTGAACGTCGCCAATGTCCGCAACACCTATTTTGCCCTCGACAAAGTGATTGAAGCCGCACAGAGTTGTGGCTATCCAAACAACGCTGATTACAACAGCGGTGATCAGGATGGCTTTGGCTATTATCAGGTCACACAGAAAAATGGCCTGCGGTTTTCAGCGAAGAAAGCCTATCTGCAACCTGCACGCAGCCGCAAAAATTTAAGGGTAATCACCAAGGCGCATGTTACGGGCGTGATTTTTGCCGATCCCGACGCGCAGGATAAACGTGTCATCGGCGTGCGGTTTACCTCTGAGGCGAGCAACCGCCAGATCAGAACACACAGATCCGTGATCCTGAGCGCAGGTGCCTTCCAGTCTCCACAGATACTAGAACTTTCGGGTGTCGGAAAGGCGGAGCATCTGCGTGCTCTGGGCGTCCGGGTAATGGCCAACATACAGGGTGTTGGGGAAAATTTGGCGGATCATTATATCTCTCGTCTTTCCTGGCGGCTGAACGAGGAAATCTCAATCAACAGAACAGCGCATGGCGTGCGGTTGCTTCGGGAAATCATCCGGTTCGGCCTGACGCGGCGTGGAAGCCTATCATTGCCGGCGGGCATTCTGGCTGGCTTTGTCCGCAGCCGCGAGGGCCTGGTGGGACCTGATATTCAATATCACATCGCCAATGCGAGTTTTGCCAACCCGGCAAAACGCGTATTTGACAAATTTCCCGGCATGACCTTCGGCCCCTGTCAGTTGCGTCCGGAAAGCCGGGGAAATGTTCATATTGAGTCCGCCGATCCTTTCGCCGCACCAACGATCCGCCCAAATTATCTGGCAACCGCTGAGGATGCGCGGGTGCATGTTGCCGGCATGCGCATCGCCCGTGAGATCATGCAAAGTGACATCATGGCCCCCTTCGTCGATCACGAGATGAAGCCCGGTGTAGACCTAACCAGTGATGATGAGTTGCTGGCCTATGCGCGTGAGACAGGCGTCACCCTGTATCATCCCGTATCAACCTGCCGCATGGGGCCATCACCGGAACAGGGAGATGTGGTCGATGCACGCCTTCGCGTTCATGGCATTGCCGGTTTGCGTGTTGTTGATGCCTCAATCATGCCGGAACTTGTATCCGGCAACACCAACGCACCCACCATCATGATCGCAGAAAAGGCCGCAGTCATGATCCGTGAGGATGCCACCGATACAAGAAGGACAGCTTGATGAAGTGTGACGCGCTAAAGGCAGAAATGACCGCATGGCGGCATGATTTTCACCGCCATCCCGAACTCGGTTTTCAGGAGGAGCGCACAGCAGGAATTGTTGCCGGGCTGCTTAAATCTTTTGGCCTTGAGGTGCACGCGGGAATTGGCGGCACCGGCGTTGTTGGCGTTCTACGGCGCGGCAATGGCGAGGGGAGCATTGCCTTCCGGGCTGACATGGACGCGCTACCACTCGGCGAGACAGGCGAGTGCGACCACAAATCCACATATGATGGCGTAATGCACGCCTGTGGCCACGATGGACATACAAGCATGCTGCTTGGTGCGGCCAAATATCTGGCTGAGGCCGGTGATTTCAACGGACGCGCAATCTTCATCTTCCAACCCAATGAGGAAAACGGCTTTGGCGCAAAGGCAATGATTGATGAAGGGTTGTTCAACAGGTTCAGCGCCGACTCAATTTTCGCCATGCACAACATCCCGGGTATGGAGGCTGGCCATTTTGCCACTCGCATTGGTGCAATGACAGCCAGTGAGGCGCTGTTTGAAATCACCATCACCGCGAGCGGCGGTCACGCGGCAATGCCGCATATGGGTGTTGATGCCATTCTCGTGGGTGCCGAATTGGTGACCGCGCTCCAGAGCATCGTTGCCCGCAAGCTGGACCCGGCCCAGCATGGTGTCGTCTCCGTGACCGAATTCATCACCGATGGACGGCGCAATGTTCTGCCCGGGACCGCCAGGCTGAAAGGCGATGCCCGCGCCTTGACACCCGAAACCAACGCCGCCATTGAGACCCACATGCGGCAGATTGCAAACGGCATTGCTACAGCGCATGACGTCAGTATCAGCGTTGCGTATGACACGGTGTTTCCAGCCATTCACAATCATGGCGATGCCGTTGCCGCTGCAGTGCATGCCGCCCGGTCATCTGCCAGCACCCCTGCGGTGAATGCGGATTGCGATCCCAAATTGTTTTCCGAAGATTTTGCCCATATGAGCAATGTTGCTCCCGGTTGTTTCATGCTGATCGGCAACGGCAAGTCAGGTGCCAACGCGCGCCCGCTGCACGCCACAGATTACGATTTCAATGACGAGATTCTCGTTCCCGGCGCAAGCTATATCGCAACGCTGATCGAGGAGATGCTGGATGGTGATCGCAAGGTACAGTCGTGAGGACTAGCTAGCTCTGATCCGCCAGATCAAGTGATATGATCAAATCATCAACATTGAGATTGTCACCCTCGGCAACATGTACCTTGCCAACAGCGCCCTTGGCCTCTGACTTTAGTACATTTTCCATTTTCATTGCTTCGATGATTGCAACATCCTGCCCGGGCAGGACATTATCGCCTTCTACCACCAGTAATTTTGTCAATTGACCAGGCATGGGCGCGCAAATCTCATCCGCACCGCTGCCGGTGCTTGCCGCCGGCATGTAATCAAGCATCGTCGCAAAGCGTTTGGGCAAAATTGAGAGAGATAGCCGCGCTGCGCCAATTGACAGACTGACGTGATGCCCTGAATGGCGCACCTGAATGGCAAGTGGCACCTCGTTGATGGTGCCGTCAAACAGGCTGATTGGCACTATCACTCTGCCAAAAATATTCTGTTTCCTGCCATCAACCACAACCGATATCTGGCCATTTGCATCCTGCTGCCAGCTTGTTTCAGCCCTATTGCCCTCTTGGTCGATGGTGACAAAATCCCGGTCCGAAAGGGTATGACTGCGCTCAGCCATTTGGCCGGCGACAATCGCCGTGCCGAGCGCCAGCAACTGCGCGCGTGTTTTACCCTCAGGCAGCGCGGCCACAAAACCACCATCAAATTCGGCGTCAATGAAGCCGGTGGTGATGGTGCCCGCCTGAAAGGAGTCATTTTCCAACACCGCTGACAGGAACTGCCGATTGCTGGCGATGCCGTCAATTTCATAATGATCAAGCGCCAGATGCAGGCGGGCAATCGCCTCAGGCCTTGTCGGTGCAAAGGCAATGAGCTTTGAAATCATCGGGTCATAGAACATCGAAATGGCACCGCCCTCAGCTACACCCGAATCAACGCGTACCCCATCGCCAACCGGCTCACGATAACGCGTCAACTGGCCGATTGATGGCAGGAAACCACGCTCCGGGTCCTCGGCATAAAGGCGGGCTTCAACAGCCCAGCCTGTTGGCACAACATCGCCCTGTTCGATGGCCAGCCTCTCGCCAGCAGCAATGCGGATCATCCATTCGACCAGATCCAGCCCGTAAACCATTTCGGTCACGGGATGTTCAACCTGCAACCGCGTGTTCATCTCAAGAAAATAGAAATCCTGATCAGCGCCGACAATGAACTCGACTGTTCCCGCAGACCAGTAATCAACGGCGCGCGCCAACTCCACAGCCTGCTTCCCCATCGCTGCCCGCGTCTCTGGCGAGATGAAGGGGCTTGGCGCCTCCTCAATGACCTTTTGGTGGCGGCGCTGGATCGAGCACTCCCGCTCACCAAGATAAATGACGTTGCCATGCTGGTCGGCAAGAACCTGAATTTCAATATGGCGTGGCTGGACAACAAATTTCTCAACGAACACACGACTGTCACCAAAGGCATTCTGCGCTTCGGTCATCGCCGCACGCATCCCCTCGGCCAAGGCTTCAGGCGTTTCGACAACGCGCATGCCCTTGCCGCCCCCGCCCGCTGACGCCTTGACCATGACCGGAAAGCCGATGGAGTTTGCCGCAGCCAGAGCCTCATCAACATCGCTGACGGCGCCATCGGTTCCGGGCACGATTGATACGCCGGCATTATTGGCCAATGCCTTTGACTCGATCTTGTCTCCCATCACCTGAATGGCGCGCGTTCCCGGCCCGATAAACACCAGACCGGCAGCCTCAACTGCCTCAACAAAATCAGCATTTTCAGAAAGAAACCCAAAACCCGGATGGATTGCCTCAGCGCCGGTATCCTGCGCTGCCTTGATAATCCGATCGGCGCGCAGATAAGACTCTGCTGACGCAGCGCCGCCGATATTCACCGCTTCATCAGCCATCATCACATGCGGTGTCCCAGCATCAGCATCCGAATAGACGGCAACGGTTGCAATGCCCATTGATTTTGCCGTGCGCATGATTCGACAGGCAATTTCGCCGCGGTTGGCAATCAGGATTTTGGAGAACATGAACGAGACCTCAGGTAATTTCCGCGAACAGACCATTAATCATTTCGGGCCAATAATCATTTCGGGCCAATAATCATTAGAGTGGAAGATTATCATGTTTGCGCGGTGGATTTTCGAGCTGTTTATCCGCAAGCATCACAAGCGCACGGGCAATCCGCCGCCTGGTGTTGCGCGGCATGATAATGTCATCAAGATAGCCCCTGCCAGCCGCAACGAATGGATTGGCAAATTTTTCCCGATATTCGTCAGTCTTGGCGGTGAGGTGGTCCGGATCATCAGCCGCATCGCGGAAAATAATCCGCGCCGCACCCTCCGGCCCCATCACGGCAATTTCAGCGCTGGGCCACGCGTAATTGACGTCACCACGCAGATGTTTCGACGCCATCACATCATAAGCACCACCATAGGCTTTGCGCGTGATCACCGTGACTTTTGGCACCGTCGCTTCAGCATAAGCATAAAGCAGCTTTGCACCTTGTGAGATGATACCACCTGTTTCCTGAGCCAGACCCGGCATGAAACCGGGAACATCAACCAATGTAAGGATCGGGATATTGAAGGCATCGCAAAAGCGGACAAACCGTGCCGCCTTGCGGGACGCATTGATATCTAGACACCCAGCCAGAACCATCGGCTGATTGGCCACAACGCCAACACTCTGGCCATCGATACGGGCAAAGCCGACAATAATGTTGGCCGCAAAATCGCGATGAATCTCAAAAAATTCAGCATTATCGGCAATCTGCAAAATAACCTGCCGCATGTCGTAGGGCGTATTCGGGTTATCCGGAATGATTTGGTCCAGCACCGCCGATGGCCTGTCGATCGGATCATGGCACGGCACAGTTGGCGCATCCTCGCGATTGGACAGCGGCAGATAAGACATCAACGCGCGCGTCTGCATCAGCATTTCAACATCATTGGCAAACGCACCATGCGCCACACCTGAGGTGCGACTGTGCATTTTTGCCCCGCCCAACTCTTCAGCCGTCAGATCTTCATGCGTGACCGTCTTTACCACATCCGGCCCAGTAACAAACATATAGCTCGAACCCTCGACCATAAAAATGAAATCGGTGATGGCCGGCGAATAGACAGCTCCACCGGCGCATGGGCCCATGACCAGTGAGATCTGTGGCACCACGCCAGATGCCAGAACATTGCGCTGAAACACCTCGGCATAACCACCAAGCGAGGCAACACCTTCTTGAATGCGGGCACCGCCGGAATCATTTAGGCCGATGAGCGGGATACCGGTCTTGATTGCCTGATCCATGATCTTGCAGATTTTTGCGGCATGTGTCTCCGACAGCGATCCACCAAGAACGGTAAAATCCTGGCTGTAAATAAAGGCCGGGCGACCAGCGATTGTGCCATAGCCAGTGACCACACCATCGCCCGGCACTTTTGCCTCTTCCATGCCAAAATCATGGCAGCGATGTTCGACAAACATATCCCACTCCTCGAATGAATTTTCATCAAGGAGAAGGTGAATACGCTCGCGCGCAGTCAATTTGCCTTTGCTGTGTTGGGTATCAATTCGTTTCTGACCACCACCCATCCGGGCGAGGTCGCGCTTGGCTTCAAGCTGCGCAAGGATATCAGTCATAAAGAGCCTGGTACTTGTTCTCGTAGGACAAGAGCTTATCGGAAAGCAGGCTGCAACCGCAATGGTTTTCGCAGAGACCGGACCCGGCCGTCTACATACCGCCCCTGCGGAGCGCCTGTTTTCTCGCCTTGTTCCAATAGCGAAAAAACCGGCCGAGGTCCGGTTGCACCTCGAGCTGAACAAAGGGTCGTTCCGGCACCAGCTCCACCGTCATGCCCGCAAGCGCAGCCTTGACCTTCAATAACTCATGCTTGATCAACGGGTTCGGCGTGTCCGGTACAAACAGCTGTGTCGCCTGATCGCGCCGTGCCACCACCGGCAGCACCTGCGAGGCGGCACCTCGAATGATTGTCACCTCGAGATCCAGCAGAGATTCATAGATGAAGATTTGGCGTCGCAAACCGATATCAGCGGCCGTCATGTAATCCACGTCCCAGCAAAAAACCGCCGTCGCCCCCGAAGCAGAGGCAAAAACAGGATGGTCAGCCCTCAGCGCCTCCTCATGCAGCCATATCAACCCTGCCATCATGACGCCTGCGGGCTGGATAAGTTTGGAAACAGCAATTCAGCCAGCCGTTCATAGGAATGAGCAAGCGGCAAATTGTCCGCTGCGGACACATTGATATCTGGCCCCACATAACGCGCCACATTATCCAGATTGAAGAAATAGGGCTTGTTGGCAAAGGTGCTGGCAATCCATTGCCACGACAGATTGTTGCTGGCTGGGTCACCATCAATGAGGTTCTGCAGAAACCATCTCGCACCAGCCTGCCATTTGATCTGTCGCCAATGAACAATATAGGCGGCAACATACATGCGCGCGTGATTATGCAGATACCCGGTTTCCAGCAATGTCGCTATAAGTGCGTCAATACAGGCAACGCCAGTTGCGCCACGCGCAATGTCGGCTGGCAGATCATCAGCATAGTCGCTGGCGGAAAAGCCGGTTTTGTATGCCTCAACATCAACCCAAATGGCATCTGGACTGGCAGTGTAAAGCCGTTGCCAATAATCACGCCACGCCAGTTCCTGAATGAATTTTTCCGCCTGTTTGGGTGCTGCCACGACGTCAAGCGCGCGGTTGCGCACCTCATCCAGCGTCAGCACCCCGTGCCTGATATAGGCTGACAGGCGGGTAACAGCACCGTCAA
The DNA here is from genome assembly GCA_004212735.1 of SAR116 cluster bacterium. Taxonomy (GTDB): domain Bacteria; phylum Pseudomonadota; class Alphaproteobacteria; order Puniceispirillales; family Puniceispirillaceae; genus MED-G116. Next base: position 11,530 of record SHBD01000026.1, on the reverse strand, counting down.
GATGGTTTCGGGTGGCTGAATATTGCGCTGGACTGATCGCAGCGAGTAGCGACAGCGCTGCCGCCCGACCACCGATGATCGGGCTTGGGTTATCAGGCGGGGTGATGTCTGCAAGACCGGCAACATAAGCCGCCAGCGCCGCGCGATCATCAAAACGCCTGGTCAGTGGAGTCAAAATCGCCAATTCATCTGTTGTGTTATCCTGCATGCGGGATGAAATAGGTACTGCACCGACAAACCACCAGATGATGTCTGATTTTTTTAATCAGCCGTTGAACTGCGCGTAGTCAATCGGCTGGTCCTTGTCCAGCGTTCCAGTGACAGGCGGCATCGGGTATTTCAGCCCGGTTGCACAGTTGAACAAAATCGCGGTTTCATCAGCTGAGACCAGCCCCTGTTCCATCGCCCGCTGATAGGCGGCAGCTGTTGCCGCACCCTCTGGACAAAGCAGAATGCCATCCTCGCGGGCGATGTCATTACGGATCTGCATGATGTGATCATCTTCGACAGCAATCGCGGTGCCACCAGACTCACGCACAGCCCGCAGGATCAAGAAATCACCCACGGCAATCGGCACCCGAATGCCAGCAGCAACCGTATGCGCGTCCTGCCACAGGGGTGCATGCTCCTCGCCATCATCAAAGGCTTTGACAATTGGCGCACAGCCTGTTGCCTGAACCGCGATCATGCGAGGCAGTTTTCCACTGATCCAGCCGAGCGCCTGCAATTCGGCGAAGGCTTTCCACATGCCAATGAGGCCAGTGCCACCTCCGGTTGGATAGAAAATGACATTGGGAAGCGACCAGCCCATCTGTTCGGCAAGTTCAAGGCCCATGGTTTTCTTGCCTTCAATTCTATACGGCTCCTTCAGCGTTGATATATCGAACCAACCAACCTGTCCCTTGCCTTCGCCGACAATCTTGCCGCAATCATTGATCAGGCCATTGACCATGTATGTATCACCGCCCTGCAACTGGATCTCGCGGATGTTGATGTCGGGCGTGTCAAACGGGCAAAGCACGGTGGCCCTCATGCCGGCTTGGCGCGCATAGGCGGCCATCGCCGCGCCAGCATTGCCGTTGGTTGGAATCGCCAGATGTTTCAGGCCGAATTCATGCGCCATGGAAACGGCAAGGGCAAGGCCGCGTGCCTTGAAAGACCCGGTTGGCAACCGGCCCTCATCCTTGACGATGATGTTGCCAGAGACGCCACCAAGTATAGCCGCGCTGGAGGTGAGCGGCATCAAGGGCGTGACCACCTCACCAAGACTGATCCGGCTCTCAGGCTTGGTCACCGGCAGCATCGGTGCATAACGCCAAAACCCATTGGCGCTCGACGCAGCAATATCCTGCTTGCTGACCTCGTTCCTCATCCGCTCAAGATCATAGCGAACAAGCAAAGGGCGGCCAGCCTTTGACAGACCATGAATCTGGCCTGCTGGATAGTGATCACCGGAGATCGAGCATTCAAGATGCGTGACATAATTCGACATTTGGAATTTCCTATTGTTGCTGCGCCTTCGGCAAAATAAATCAAAATTGTTATATCATGGCTGCCATGGGGGTGGAGGTTCAGGGTTTGGTTGATGGCGTGTCGGACTGACCTGCCTCGCGTGTGGCATGCAGTAACCGGGCATGTTCCAACGCCTGCACCGCCACAACGCAAATCAGATACCACCCTGCAAAATGTTCGAGCAGATGTTCAGTCAGAGGAGTGTCTTCTTCATCGCTGTGCATTCACTGTTGCTTCATATAATGCCAATGGGCGCATCCTGTTATCCGAGGAATCCGAATTCAAACAGTCCAACAACGACAAAAGTTATCAATAACATGCTGATCAGAATTTTGATGACGGTGTACACAGACTCTGTTCCTTATTTAATCGCTCCACCAAAAAAAGGGGCTGGCGCACCCTATCTGCCGTATGAACGGTCAGGTTGCATCATCTTGCAGGCCATCCGCAGATGAGCCAAACAAAAAATGCTGGACCAGCCACAAGGCGAAACACAGTTTCGCAAAATAGACCCCGCAGAACAGGATATCGGAAACCAGAACGCAATTGGTGTTAAAAGGGTAGACCTTGCCAAAATGGTCATGCCCGACTAAACCTTGGCACCATAAACAAGTAGATTATGCTGATCTGCGATTTGACTGGGCGCACGCTGTGCGATTTTTGCACCAGCTCGCTGTAGGCAAAGCACTTTACAAAGGCCGCAGGACGCAGGCATTTATCAAGCGCGGTGCGCTGTGATTGGGCAATCGCGTTAACCTGTGAGGCAACGGAAGAACCCTGGCAGAGCGTGATGACTGAACTGAGAAAAAACTGGCTTGCCCATCTGATTGATTTCCGCGAGCAGGGAATGCGGGTTAGCGATATCAATCCGGTGGCTGCCCTGGCAGACATCATTTGCGAGCAGCTTTATGGTGGCGAGATAGACCGCGATGATCTTGATGCCATCCTCGGCCAGATCGGTGGCGATCTATGGGCCCGTCAACGCCAGCATCTGCGCCTGCAGACTGGCATTACCAACACATCACCACCGCTGCCAGATCTTGGCGATCAGGACATTACCCAGCCAGTCTATCGCGCAGTTTTTACCGCGCATCCAGTGTTTGCCCTGCGCCATGACGTGTCCATGGATTTATGCAGTGATGCCGAAACCGATGACGCGCAGATGCCAGATCAACCCTATACGCAGCGTTGTGGGGTCACCCTGCAAGATGAGCATGCCGAGGCGATGGGAGCAATCTGCAATGCCAGACGCGCCATTTGCAATGTGAACTCCGCCATTTTGCAACAGCGTCAGGCCCAACGACCAAAAGACTGGCGCACCGACCTGCCGCAGATGCTGGGTGTCTCCACATGGGTCAGCTATGACCTTGATGGCCGGTCTGACATCAGCTGGGCGGATAGTTTTCAGCTGCGGCTTACAGAAAAAGCACAGGCGCTGGATATCTATCTCGAGGCGTTACGCACAACAGGGATCGCCGCTGCCGTAACGATTATCGAAAAGCTTGATGCCGAGCTAACGGCAACCAGAGGTGACATTGCCCGTTTTGCGCAACTCGGCAAGGACGATGTTAATTTTGCCACCACCGTCAATGCGCTTACCGAGCGCAAGGACAAGCTGACCTCCAGCCATGCGATCGCTGATGAGATTCACACCATTGCCCGCGACCTCGACGATGATGGGCAGGCGCGGCAGTTGATGGTCATCGCCGCCGACATCAGGACGCATGGCTTTGGCATGGCTGAGGTGCATCTACGGATTAACGCCGTGCAGTTGCGCAACGCCATGCGGCCGGTTGATGGGCGTGGCATTTCCGTCAGTGACGGAATGGTATCCTCGCGCAGCCTGATAGACCGTCTATCCTCCCGGATAGCAAGCGAGTCCCCCTGGCAAATCAATTTCAAAAATCTGGACAACGAGAGCGCAACGGCACGCCGGCAGTTGATGCTGGCGGCACAGTTCCTCAAACATATTGATTGCGATCAACCGATCCGCCTATTGATTGCCGAATGTGAGAAGCCACTGACGCTGATGTCGGCACTCTACCTCGCGCACAAACTGGGAATTGCCGACAAACTCGATATTTCACCGTTGTTCGAGACGAGCTATGGTCTTGAGCATGGCGAACAGGTGATTGACCAATTATTGACGCATCAACCCTATGTCGATTACGTGCGGCGGCGCGGCAGGCTTGCGATCCAGACAGGTTTCTCAGATGCGGGACGTTTCATTGGACAGATCGCCGCCAACATGGCGATCGAGAGACTGCAGATCAAAATAGCGCAATGTCTGAAAAACCGGGTTGCTGACAAGATTGCTCTATTGTTCTTCAATACCCACGGTGAGTCTCTTGGCCGCGGTGGTGCCCAATCAACAATGGCTGACCGGCAGAATTTCATCATGACGCCCTTTGTGCGCGCCCGGGCGGCAGAAATGAATGTACCGCTCTATCATCAATCCAGCTTTCAGGGCGGCGATGGTTACCGCCTGTTTGGCACACCAGCGCTGGCTCAATCAACGATCAATGGTATTCTTGCCGCGGAAATGGCACCTGTGTCGCCGGCGTGGCTTAGCGACCCGTTCTATCAACAGACCGACTTTTCTCTGGATTTGTTCCTGTCATTGAAGAATTGGCATGAAACATTGTTTGCCGATGCCGCCTATTCAGATTTATTGGACGTGTTTTCCAACAACCTGTTGCCAAAGACCGGATCACGCCCGACAAAGCGTGTTGTCCAGGCCGGAAATGAGCGCAGGGACCCCTCGAAAATGCGGGCGATTCCGCATAATGCCATTCTGCAACAGCTCGGCTTTCTGGCGAATGTCATCTCCGGAATGGGTAGCGCCGCCTACATCAACAGTGAGCAATTCCTCGAAATCTATCATGACTCGCCCCGCCTGCAGCAATGTCTCACCCACGTCCGCAAAGCAAAATCGCTGGGCTCACTCAACACTGTGCTGGCCTATTGCAGGATTATCGACGCCGGTTTCTGGGTCAATCGCGCCTATCATGGCAAGCAATATAAAAACCAGCGTGCGTTTCGCAAACTCGGGCAACATCTACAAAATGACACCCAAGCGACCGGCATCAGACATACCGTCTGGCGGTTGCGTGATGATCTTGTTGATCTCTACCGCTTGGTTGACCGGATCGGAGATGGCAGCATCCGCATCACCGGTGACGACCGCAGCACGCTAGATTTGCTTCATGCCATCCGCATCGCGGTAATTATCGACAGCCTGACCCTGATCTGTCAGACCCCCAATCTCGGCGAGAGCAACCAATATAGCAATGCCGACATCCTTGCACTCGGGCTGCGTCTTGATTTTGAAACAGCGATTGAAATCATCCAATCAGCCTTCACCGCTGGTTATGCGGCATCAGCAAAGAACGGCCTTGCCGAGGCGGAGGATTATTCGCAGTCAAACACCGGAAATTATAGCGTGATTGACAAGCAGATTCTGCAACCCCTTGGCGCCAACCAACGGATCATCCACACCATTACCCAGATGATTTCAGCTCATTATGGAGCGCACGGCTGAGACCGGCCAAACGCCCCTCACATTATAGGTTCATATTCCGAGTTGGTTGACAGGCCCATTGCACTGGCATCATTCTCGCCGTGGGCGCTGGTGCCCGGGCAGATTTATCAGAAACACCGGAGTAAGCAGAGATGTCAGCATGGATTTCAACGATTTCAGACGAGGATGCCAGCCCTGAATTGCGGGCGGCGCTGGAAGTGGCGCGCACCCCGCATGGCACCGTTGATAATGTGATGCGCGTCCATTCGCATAGGCCCAGCACCATGCATGGTCATTGCACTCTATATCGCGCCGCACTGCACGACCCTGCAAACACTCTGCCGACTTGGTTACAGGAGGTTATCAGTTCCTATGTCTCGGTTCTGAATGCGTGTGATTATTCCTACGCCAATCACTGGAAAAATGCGGCGCATCTGATTGCTGATCCGGGGCGAGCCAGTGAAATTGAAGCCGCCCTTGCAACAAAATGTCCTGAAGTGGCGTTTGAGGGTGCAGCACTCGCGTTACTGCGTTACGCAGAAAAGCTGACCACGACACCGGGGCACATGGAGGAAAGTGATGTTATTGCGCTGCGGGAAGAAGGGTTGGATGATGGCCAGATTCTCGAAGCCAACCAGATCATCTGTTACTTCAACTATGTGAACCGCAGCCTGAATGGGCTTGGCGTTACAACAAAAGGGGACATCGTCGGGTTCTACGCTGATTGAGCCGAGCTACATTATTCCAAGATACAGTGGGTATAATGCCTTTAGCACAGCCCTTAAAACTTAATAGACACCAAATTTACAATAAAGATGATTGTTTACCTGACCGGCGATGCGACCTAACGAATTAAGCAGTGATTATCGAACTGCTTGTGGCGGGACAGACATACCCTTTTGCCCTTTTGCGCAAAACAAAATAATTTCACATATTAACAAAAAATTATATTTGTTATTAACACATCGCACACAAACACACATTAATTGATGACTCTGGTGGGAAACCAGATATCCTTTGCCCCATCAGAGTTTGGTGCGTCACCAATAGCGCAAACCAAAATCTTTGAAGTTGCCGAAATCAAATTTGTTTGGACGCCAGATATGCAAAAACTGACATTCCGAAAAGGGCAGACAATCTATCGCATCGGCGATAGATCAACCTCAGTCTATTTTCTTGTTTCTGGGCAGGTCGGCCTTTTCGCTCCAACAGACCTTTCCAACCCCTATCTGCATATTGATGAGCATGAGGTATTTGGGGAAAATAGCCTTTTCGAGGAGCAGTTGCGGTCGGCCAAGGCGGTTTGCCTAAATGATTGTGAAGTTTTGGAAATTGCCAAGAGCGACGTCATGCCAATGCTGGAAAACACAGACCCACTCATCAAGGTGCTCGTGAAGACGCTGATTGCGAGGCAGAATGACACTGAAAAAACGTTGGCATGCCAGCGTCGTCCAGTTGCGGCGTAAAGGTCTGTGATCATGGGAACAAAGAGTTGGAAAATGTTGCGCGACATGCAAACTGCAATATCATTCCTTTTGGTGTTATGGCTGCTCAAGAATGTCGCAAAACGGCAAACAAGCTCATCCTGACACCTAAAACACCCATTCTATCTGTTTATCACCTAAGCCAGAAAATGTAGCTGAGCGCTATAGAGAGCGCTCCTCATTATTGGTTGCAACTGGTTGTATCTGGTTCCACTCAGCAGCCAGATTACCCCCGCAGAGAACCCTGAAAAGCACGTCTAAATAATGACTCCATCAGCATATGTTTGGGGCTTGTAGGGCATCATTTAGGGGCCGAAATCACTGCGTAGTGGCATCTATATGGCATCTATTTTCTAGCTACCGAAATACTGACTTGGCCAAGTGATTAAAATAGTGGTGCCCAGGGGCGGCACTGAACACGTGTTTCAGTGTGTTGCGTAAGGTTCCAAATTCTATTTTTATCTGTTATTATTCATTATGTTAATAGTGTTTTGCGTCTCACAGTGTTTCATAGTGTTTCACAAGATCTCATAAATAAAGGTGGATAAATAGGTGGATAGAGATGGCACCCCGTGATCGCCTTTCAGCGGCATTTATCAAGTCTGCGAAATCCGGCAAGCATTGTGATGGTGCTGGCCTGTGGCTTCATAAACGCGCAGATGGTGGTGCTCAATGGTTCCTACGTTTTGACCGTTTTGGCAAGCGCTGTGAGATGGGACTTGGAGGCTTCCCCCGTGTAAGCTTGAAGCAAGCACGTGATTTGGCAGAGACGGCAAGATCACAGCTTGCTGCTGGGATTGACCCAGTTAAGGAGCGTCGGAGGCTGAAGCGTGAAGCGCTTCAGTCAGCCAATAGCTTTGCGCATATGGCTCATGAAGCCTTTGATGCCCGCAAATCAGAACTGAAGGGCGATGGCAAAAATGGCCGCTGGTTTACGCCGCTGGCATTGCATGTCCTGCCAAAGCTCGGATCAGTACCTGTGGAGGAACTAACACCACGAGATCTTCGTGACTGTATAGGTCCACTCTGGCATGAGAAAGCAGATACAGCACGCAAGGCTCTTAATCGAACCAACATCGTCATCCGGCACGCAGCAGCTCTTGGCCTTGATGTAGATATCGGCTTGGCAGAGAAGACAAAGCTACTTCTTGGTAAGACACGGCATGTGGTGAAGCATATTCCAGCGATGCCATGGCAAAAGGCGCCAGCATTTTATCAATCATTAGACAACAGATCACTCCCCCAGCTGGCCCTGCGATTACTCATGCTTACCGGGCTTCGAAGCCACCCTGTTAGGTATGCCCACTTGGATGAGATCGATGGCGATATCTGGACGATCCCTGGAGAGCAAATGAAGGGTCTAAAGGGTAAGACCCCAAGCTTTAGGGTGCCCCTTACACCGGAGGCGCTCCACGTCATTGAGCTTGCTAGTCAGCAACAGCGAGATGGCTACATATTCCCTGGTGTTAAGCGCGGGGTTATCTCTGATGCTTCGATGGCTCGCCTTATGGAGCGAAGAGGACTTAAAGCAAGGCCACATGGCTTCCGCTCAACGCTGCGTGTGTGGCTGACAGAAAGCCAGCAGGCAAGCCGCGAGGTAGCAGAGATGATCATCGCGCATCAAACGGGGTCTATCGTGGAGCGCAGCTACAACCGAACAGATATGATAGAACAGCGAAGACGTTTGCTTGCTAGTTGGGCAGAATTTTTGTCGGATGATAGGATCTGTTAATTCTGCGATATAAAAGTCATCACAATAAAAATTGATTTCTTTTTCCACTTTTTAACAGCTACGCGACGAAGGCTATTTGTTTATGCTTCATTCCTAGTCCGTCAAATTAACGAACACCAGTTTTCACACTTCCCTAACATTTTAGCTACAAAGTCGTCATAGAGAGTGAATATACACGCATGTATTCCTCCCTAGACTCGGACCGGCTTTTGCCGGTCCTTTTTTTATTGCACTCTTATTACAAGTAGAAATTTATGAGGTGCCGACTAAATGCTAAATCTTTAGTCATGCAGACAAATTAGAATTAACTTAACAATTACTTTTATCATGCTTTCTGGTTAAATTTTTATCGTCAGATATTTCTAATCTTAAGATATTATTTAAACAAATTGGGTGAGGCACTGCCAGTGAATAAGTTCAAGCGCAAATTATACGCCGAGTTCGAGAGCAACTGTTTCAAGATATTTGGTGTGCCAGGAGCAAGAGTTCGGGAGGTCCTGAGCGAACGAGGTGACAATTTGTTCGAAAAGTATGAGGAGGCCTGGGTCTATGGCGGTGCGTTGTTCATGCGCCAAACTATGGCTTTCACAATTCTCTCGCTGGAAGCAGTCTACCATGAGACAGAGATTGGTAGGGAGCTTACGGAGGAAGAGAGAAACGACAGATTTGAGAGTTTTGATATAGGAATGAATGCTGACACCATAAATGCGTGGCAGGAAACCCGGGCGGCTCAACTCGATGCTAAGGGGTTCCGTTATGATGCCAAGAAATACATCAAAGCCTATGACTAGAGCAAAAGGTTTAAAACTAAAACGCGTGTTCTACGCTTTGATAGTAGTGGTGATCGCAACACCAATAATTTTTATTAATAAAACAACCAGAGAAGTGTTCGTTGGGGCTTATAATAATCTTCGGCCAATGCTCCTGGCACTTTGCGTGTGACAAGTATTATGACGCTAATTGCTAATGCTGATAGGAGGATTCCTTCCGTAATACGGCTTACCATTATATAAATGTTTTGTGAGACTATTGGGAGATATGGGCTATGGAATCATCTGTTTTTGAATTGCGAAAATTAAGCAAGGATGACTTCGATAAGTGGAAAGAATTGTGGAGCACCTACTTGTCTTTTTATGACTCGGAAGTTACCGAACTCGTTTATGAAACAACTTTTGGGCGCTTAGTCTCAGAAAACAATAAAGACCAAAATGCGATTATAGCTTGCGAACACAAAGAAATTATTGGACTGGCCCATTTTATATTTCACCCAGATAATTGGAATATTGAGGATGATTGCTATTTGCAAGACCTGTTTGTTGTTGAACCTGCGAGAGGCCGCGGCATTGGTCGATCTCTGATTGAAGCAGTATATGCTGAAGCAGATAAGCGTGGTAGTCCAAGCGTTTATTGGTTAACTGAGGAAACAAACAAACAAGCTAGGGCTTTATATGACAAGGTAGCAAATACAACTTCTTTCATTGAGTACAGCAGATAAGGCAGTTCTCTATCCAGCTGAGCATAACATTGCGAGGATTTCCGCCAGTTTTGAGATCTAGATGATCAACCAAGCCGACATCATCGATGCCATTGGTGGGTGGACGACCGAAGGCGTTGGTCATCAATATGGCCAAGGGCATAGCCTCAGCGTGATGCATGGGTGGATGGGAAAGTTGTCTGCTTTTAGACTTGTGTCATCAAAAATTAATTAAGATAGGCGACTGTCAAGACTGGAAAGCTAGTGAAACCAAATCGCCCTTGTTGCTCAGCTGCTTCCAATTGCGACTTCCAGTCTGACACCTCTGCCTCGGTCACACCCTGAGTCAGGGCAAAATTTGCCATGACAGCTTCAGTATAGCGAGCTGGTGAATTCTCATCTCTTTTTGTTATTACAAATGCGAGGGATTTATCTCTGATCCTACCGAAACCACGATGAGCAAGTTTGCCCGGCAATTCCATTGGAAGCATTTGATGACTGCAATGCGCCCTGAAAGCTTCATGAACTTTGTCATTTAGTTTTTTGTCTGCGCCAAAGAATTTAAAATGATCCCATAAAATGGAAATGTTCACGAACGCTCCACCGGTCTTCATGACACGGGTAATTTCGTCCAACGCAGCGTCGACATTTGGTATGTATTCGAGAGCTTGTGTTGAGGTTGCAGAGTCACAGCTTTCGTCCTGCAAATCGCTTTTGTCGGCATTCTCTTCGAGAAAAATTATATTTTGGAAACCCTCACACCGCTTTTTGGCTTGCTCCATTTGGTCTGTGTTGGGGTCGAGTCCATAAATTGTGCCAGAGCCTCCAACGGCTTTTGCTAGGTGAGGCAGAAGATGACCAGCTCCGCACCCTACATCAATGATAGTGTCTCCAGGCTGTATTCGCACTTCACTTAAAATGGCATTGCGCCTTGATGTTCCTGCTATGCTCTCGGCCATTAGGCGTTGCAGTTTGCCTATGTCACTATCAAACTTCATCTAAAACTCCGTTACCTAAATGTGGATAGAAAGGTTATCGGCTCAGATGCAAGAACCGTGATCCGGGGAAACAGTCACTTGAACCACGGTCCACGGACCTTGGAACTTGGGAAATGGCGCACCCGAGAGAAGGTTCGATGCCTAACGTAAGCGCCAGTTCGTGACTGACTCAAGCTATATCAACAGCTTAGCAAACCTCGCCCACAGGTCAACTGTCAAAACCTTACCTGCAATCTTGCCTGAACCAAGGCCCCTGGTCCGGGGACAGCGTCTCGCGGTTGCAGCTTCGCGGCTCCCGCCTCGTGGACGCCGAACCGGGGTTACTTTGGCAAGTTACTGGATCTGGATCGATTTGGTTCGATGGGGTGGGGGCATATGTTTGGGGTGCTTGCGGCTTGGACCGCGGGCGCATGTTGGATGGATGGAGGCTCGTTCGTGAAGTTTTCTTGGACCCAAACAAGCCAGCAACATACCATAATTTTAATCTCTTAGTTAAATATTCACTAGAACTTTAGGCATGGTAGCTTCTGAATCTCATATAGTGAAAACGATATCTTCAGAACAGTGGGTTCGGGCTACTTGATATCAACAGCCCCAGAATTTCATCGATCTGTAATACAGTTGTCATGCAGATGTCATCTCCACCAAAAATGCTGGATATTTATTATTAAGGAGTACATAGATGAGAAATCGCACCACAATCTTACCATTCATCATCGCGGCGTTTCTGTCCCCTGCCATTGCGATGGCAGATGGTCATGCGCCAGGTTTTTTCAAACGTGAAAGTACGTTTTTTGTATACCACAACTT
>SHBD01000025.1 GCA_004212735.1 SAR116 cluster bacterium | reverse complement strand
GTTGTCAAAGCCCTATGTTGTCAAAGGCCCGTGTTGTCAAAGACCCGCGTTTTCAGGGTGGCCTGGGTGTCGAAGGAGGTGATATCCATGCCAAGTGCAGTGAGCGCAATCCAGCCATTATCCATAACCGCGCGATCACTGCCGGCGCGTGTCTCCGGGTTGGCAATGACCGGCCCCAGGCGAAAGCTATTCGGCACTGAGCCAGCAACAATCTGGTCACCAACCTTGTGTCGGTCGAGGCTTGCGGGCTTGATGCCACGGACCATGGCAGCATCACAGGAGGGGAAATTGACGTTCATGACCGTGCGTTCCGGCCATCCATGATCCAGCAGGTGACGGATCACATATTCGCCATACTGCGCCGCCACATCAAAGTCACTCTGTTCGACACCGGCATTGCGCTGCGACAGCGCGATTGCCGGCACACCCTGCAATGTCGCTTCCATCGCCGCCGCGATTGTTCCTGAATACAGCACGTCATCGGCGACATTCATCCCGGCATTGATTCCGGACAGGACAAGATCGGGTTTTTTATCCATCAGCTGCTCAAGTCCCAGAATGACACAGTCACTGGGCGTGCCGCCAACAGCGAATTGCTGCGGGCCACGCGTCTCAACCATGATATCCCGGCGCAGGGTTATGGCACGTGATGCGCCCGATTTATTGTCCATCGGCGCGGCAATCCAGATATCGTCACTGAGCTGGCGGGCGATCCCGGCCAGAAGCTGAATGCCCATGGCATCAAAGCCGTCATCATTGGAAAGAAGAATACGGCTAACCGGCTTGCTTGATGCGTTGGAGGCTGACGGTACGGGGGGTGATGACATGGTACATCCTGGTGTTCACAAAAAACAAAAACAAAAACGGTCAACAGACCGCCAAGAAAGACAGACAACTCAAAAGAAACAACCACCAGCCATCAGGCCGGCGCTATCCGGTCGCTCCCCATATAGGAATGCAAAACTGTCGGTAACTGGACCGTGCCATCTTCCTGCTGTCCATTTTCCAGCACTGCGATCATCGCCCGGCCGACAGCAACGCCAGACCCGTTCAATGTATGCACAAACTGGGTGTCGCCATTGTCATCACGAAACCGCGCCTTCATGCGCCGTGCCTGAAACGGCCCACAATTTGAACAGGATGAAATCTCGCGATACATGCCCTTGCCCTCATTCTGTCCGGGCAGCCATACCTCGATGTCATAGGTTTGTTGCGCGGAAAAGCCGGTATCGCCTGTGCAAAGCCTTACCACCCGATAGGGCAGTTCGAGCTGCTGCAACACCTCCTCGGCACAGGCGGTCATGCGCTCATGCTCAGCAGTTGATTCGCCGGGTGTGGTGATGCTGACAAGCTCGACCTTGCTGAATTGGTGCTGGCGGATCATGCCGCGCGTATCGCGGCCCGCCGACCCGGCCTCCGACCGGAAACAGGGCGTATGCGCCGTCATCCGCAGAGGCAGGCTGTCGGCATCGACAATCTCGCCGGCGACAATATTGGTCAGCGGCACCTCGGCGGTGGGGATCAACCATTTATCATCGGCACGGTACAGATCTTCGGCAAATTTTGGTAGCTGGCCAGTGCCGGTCATCGTTTGGGTATTGACCAGATAGGGCGGCATCGTCTCGACATAGCCAAATTTGCTGGTGTGCAGATCAAGCATAAAGGCGGCCAACGCGCGTTCCAGTCTGGCAAGCTGATAACGCAGAACGACAAAACGCGCCCCCGATACCTTGGCACCAAGGGCAAAATCCATTTGCCCCAGCCCCTCGCCAATCTCCACATGATCGCGGGGGGTGAAAGAAAAACGCGGGATCGAGCCATGAGTGCGCACCAGCTCATTGTCATCTTCGTCATCGCCAGCTGGTACCGCGTCATCAAGCAAGTTCGGCAATTCCATCAACCGGCCGTCAAGTTGTGCGGCAAGGGTGCTTTCCTCGGCTTCCATTTCCGGCATCTGCTGTTTGATGTCATTGACCTCGGCGATCAGCGCATCCGCATCCCCGCCCTGAGATTTCAGTGCGCCAATCTCCTTTGACGCCTGATTGCGCCGCGATTGCATTTCCTGCAGACGGGCCTGCAACCCGCGGCGTTTGATGTCAATCTCGAGGATCTCTCCGGCCACGGGATCAAGCCCGCGCCGGGCAAGTGCGGCATCGAATTGCTCTGGGTTGTCGCGGATGAAGCGGATGTCATGCATGGTGGGCCTAAATCCTCGAAGATAAAATCGGTCTGATTGCTGAGCTAAAAAATCGTTTGTCTAAATCCCGGCGACCCGCCTTCTGGTCGTGATCATCGGATGATCAGGCTGTGTCCTCATCCTTCGGGGCTATGATTTTTGCGCCGAAAACCGATATCTCATAAAGCAGGATAATCGGCAAGGCCAACAGCAACTGCGACACCACATCCGGCGGGGTTAGCACGGCGGCGGCAACAAAAGCGACGACAATCGCAACCTTGCGCTTTTCGGCAAGCCCTTCCGGCGTGACAAGACCGGCCCGTGCCAGCAGCAGCAGCACCACAGGCAACTCAAAAGCCAGTCCGAAGGCAAAAATCAGCCGCATGATCAGTGACAGATATTCGCTGATCCGGGGTTCAATCTCGATCGCCAGCGCGCCATCGGTGGCGGCCATTTCGAACGAGATGAAAAAGTTCCATGCCATGGGCGTGACCACGTAGTAAACCATCGCCGCGCCAAGCGTGAACAGCACCGGGGTCGCGACAAGGAATGGCAGAAAGGCGCGTTTCTCGCTGCGATACAGCGCCGGAGCAACAAATTTGTAGATCTGCATGCTGATGATTGGAAAGGAAATACAGAGCGCCGCGAAAAACCCGACCTTGATCTGCGTGAAAAATCCCTCATGCAGCGCCGTGAAAATCATCCGGCCGCCACCTTTTTCTTCCATGATCTCGGCCAGGGGGGCCTGCAGGAAGATAAAAACATGATTGGCGATGCTGTTGCTCACACCGCCGCCGGGCATTGGCGAGATGAACAGAACAAACAGCACAAGAAAGGCCAACAACGCAACGCCAAGCCGGTTGCGCAATTCGGTCAGATGACCGATCAGCGACATCTGTCCCCCGTCGGCCTCTGTCTCTGGCGTGTTGTTCATCTCTGCCATCTTGTCTAGCTTTTCGCTTTTTTGGCGGTGTTTACGGAAGTGTTTGTAGCGGTTGCTTTATCAGGTGCCAGCTCCGGCGTTTTGGTCGCCGCTGCCATTTCGTTACCAGCGTCCTTGGCAATCGCGCCAATACCTTTGACATCATCACCGGCGACATCTTTGCCAATACTTTCCTTCAGACTGTCAACGGTTTCCCCAACCCCGCCCGTTGGATCAATGGCATCGGCAATTTCGTCAAGATTTCCGGATTTTGCCTGATCAAGCGTCTTTTTCAGATCGGCTACATCGGCCTCATTCGCAAGATCGGTCATGCTGCTGGTGAATTCATTGGCGGCGCGCCGGATCTGGCGCATGATACCGGTAAATCCCCGCAACATTTTGGGCAGTTCTTTTGGGCCAACGACCATTACAAGGACGAAGGCGACAACAAGAAATTCCCAACCACCGATATCGAGCATGACGCGTCTCTACCGGTTATTTTTTGGCAGCGGATTTTTTGCTGGCTTTTTTGGAAGCGGCTTTTTTGGCAGTTGCTTTCTTGGCGGTTGCTGTTTTCGCAGCTTTTTTCGCCGGTGCCTTTTTCTTGGCGGCTTTTTTAGCTGCTGGCGCTGCCTCAATGACCTCAACCTCGTCCTCGGCTGCACCTTCTTCCTCATTGCCTTTCAGGCCAGTTTTGAAGTTGCGCAGACCTTTTCCGAAATCTCCCATGATTGCGGACACTTTACCGCGACCACCAAACAACAACAGAACAACAGCAAGAATGACAATCCATTGCAATGGGCTCATAAAACTCATGGCATTTCCTCTTAAACTTTTCAGGATGTGGCGATCACACCACCTGATTCTGAGCTGACTATAAACGGGCAATGGGGGGAGAACAACAATTCCTTGCACAAACCGCTGGCAGTAAGCTGTGTTTTTTGCCGCATTCCACCCGGCGAAAGCGGCTCACCGGCACGCCGCCATTAGTTGGCGGCAAAAACAAAGGCCTGCTCGGCATCAACACTGATCCGGACCTGCGTTCCCTCACCAAAGGAATTCAACCCGGGAACCCGGGCATGCAGATGCAGCTCATCCGTTCCGGTGGGAACCGACAGATGGATTAGCGATGCGCGCCCAAGTAGACGTGCCTCCATCACCACGGCATTGGCACCAACGCTGCTGTCCGGTTCGATCCGCAACGCCTCATAGCGAATGACGATGCTGGCGGGATCGCCATCTTTCATTTCGGCACGCGCGTCAAAATTACCAAATGGTGTCTCAATCTGGCCATCTCTGACCACGCCCTCGACCCGGTTGACCTCACCAAAGAATTCGGCAACGAAAGCGCTGTTTGGCTGGCAATAGAGATTGACCGGGCGTCCTGTCTGCGTCACCGTCCCGTCACGCAGGACGATAATCCGGTCCGACATGAACATCGCCTCTTCGGCATCATGCGTCACCATCAGCGCTGCGGTTTTTGTTGCCTTTAACACATGCAACATCTGGTCACGGATACGCTCGCGCAGGCGGCTGTCAAGCCCGGCATAAGGTTCGTCGAGCAGGATCACCGATGGCTTTGGCGCCAAAGCACGGGCAAGGGCGACACGCTGTTGCTGGCCACCCGATAATTCATGTGGATAGGCATCGGCCAGCGTCTCTATATTGACCTCGGCCAGCACATCCAGTCCCCGCCGTGTGGCAAGGCTACCCTTTTCCGGCAGACCAAAGACAACATTCTCGATCACGCTGAGGTGCGGAAACAACGCGTAATCCTGGAACATAAAGCCGACACCGCGTTTTTCTGGCGGCATCATCATTTCAGGGCCAGACACTCTGTTGCCATCCAGCCAGATTTCGCCGCCAAGCGGTTGCTCAAGTCCAGCAGCAAGACGCAGCAGGGTTGTCTTGCCACATCCCGATGGCCCCAACAGCGTGACAACCTCACCCTCATTCACCGTCAGGCTGATATCATTAACTGACGGGGTCCCATTATAGGCATGTGCGATGTTACGAAACTCAAGCATCCGCGCCCTCCTCATCCGAATTGACGTTCAATCCGGCTTCGACCATAGCCTCTTCCATCAGTTGATCATCCAGCAGATCATCCCCCTCTTCATCGCTATCATCATCCGGATTTGTCGCTGGGCTGTCCATTAATGCGCCAAGAATTTGCCCCTTGCGCAGCAGGCCAGCTGATTTCAACTCATCAAGTCCGGGTAGGTCGGTGATCTCATCAAGGCCGAAATAGTCAAGAAAAGATGGGCTGGTTCCCCAGGTTAAGGGCCGTCCCGGCGTCCGACGCCGGCCGCGTGGCTTGATCCATGTTAGCTCCAGCAGAATGTCGATGGTTCCCTTTGACAGGCTGATCCCTCGGATTTCCTCGATCTCAGCCCGTGTGATGGGCTGGTGATAGGCGATGATCGCCAAAACCTCGAGGGCGGCGCGCGACAGCGGGCGTTCAACCTGTTTGTGCTGGTTCAGCCGTTCAGCAATCTCTGCGCGGGTGCGAAAGGCCCAACCATCTCCAACCTGCCGCAGCTCGATCCCGCAGCTTGCATCAAAACGCTGGCGGATCATCTCAATGATTTCGGTCATGTCCTGCTCATCGGGGATATGGTGCCGTAATTCGCGTTCGCGCACGGGTTTGTCAGAGGCAAAGATAATCGCCTCAACCGTCGCGGCGTAGCCCAGCAGCTCTGTCTTTTCCGTCATGGCGCATCCTTGGATTTGATGTAGAGCGGTGCGTAATGCGCATCCTGGCGTAATTTTAGCAGCCCATCGCGGGCCAATTCAAGCGATGCGACAAAATGCGACGCCGTTGCCGAACGCCGGTCGATTGGCGCGCGCAGATTGGAAGGAAGAAAACTCTCCAATGTTGTCCAGTCAGGCATGCCGCCAATCAGATGCCGCAGGCGTTTCGCCGCTTCCTCGACCGAAAACAGCTTTGTCGCCGCAATCGTCAGCGTTTCGTTCTCCAGTCCTGATTGGATATCACCATAACAGGCCAGCAAATCATACAGGCTTGCCTGCCAGACCGCCTCGCTGGTGATGCTAAATTGTTCAACCGCGCCGCGTGCAAGACGCTGTTGGCCAAGCCGGGGCAGTGATATCAGCCGTTTTGCCGCCTGTTGCATGGCCTCAAGGCGCACCAGTTGGTAGCGCAGCGCACCGGCCATATCGATGATTTCCTCATCCTGTTCCGGCTCCGGGTCAGGCAGTAGAAGCCGCGATTTCAGATAGGCAAGCCACGCTGCCATCACCAGATAATCGGCAGCAATCTCCAGATCAAGCTGCCGGGCGCTACTGATAAAATTGAGATATTGTTCGGCAAGCGGCAAAATCGCGATCTGCGTCAGATCGACTTTCTGATCACGCGCCAGCGACAGCAACAGATCAATCGGTCCCTCAAATCCCTCAAGATTGACAAAAAGCGCCAGTTGCTCGGCATCGCCGCGGCGGATATCAGCCTCGAAACTGTCATCATTTGGGTTTGTCATTGGCTTCGTTGAGTCATTGGCTGGGTGATGTGAATTTGCGCAGGATACAATCCTGTCCGGCGCGTTTCAGCGATGCACAAATGGTGTCGGCAGCTTCACGTGGCAATGGTTCCGAGACAACACGCCAGAAAATGCCATTGTCGCCCGTGTCGATACTGATCGTCCCCAGCGTCGCACCCTGCAGCCGTTTTTCATGCTTTTTCAACAGCAACCCTGCCTGCTCGGCGGCAACATCTTCTTTGCGGAATGCGGCAAGCTGGACCATATAGGTCGGCTCGTTGGGGTCGGCCGCAACACGTGATGTGGTGATCGGCTGGCTTTCCGGTTTCTTTGGTTTCGTTGGCTTTGGTGTGGCTATAATGGTCTTGGCTGGCTTTTCCGGATTTTGGGGTGCCGCTGCATCTTTCGCGTCAGGTGCGCCCTTGGCTTCAGATTCGTTCTTGGCTCTAGATTCGGTTTTGGCCTCTGATGTGACATTACCTGCATCTGTGCCGCTGCTCTCACTATTGGCATCTGCCAACTGTGTCGCTGCCACCGTTTCGTGGTCCGTTTTGTCGGCGCTTTCGGTGCCATTTTCGGTTTTTGTGCCTAATTCTGATGCGGTACTTGTCTCACCACTGCTTTGGCTGGCCACCTCGGTCTCAAGCTCCTGTAGGAGCTCTGGTGAGGCTTCAATGGCAACAGGAGGCAATTCCGGTGCCGCCGATGGTGGCAGTAACGTCTCCACCTCCTCGGTCTCCGGGGTCAGGTCGCCCAGCATTCTCATCACCTTGGAGTCCTGGTTGGTGATGATTTTTCCACCTGCATCAACCGGCTTTGTCTTGAACGGCCCCTCCTCTGCACGGATCATCACGATATCGGTCGATGTCTGCGGCATCAGCGCGGGCAGATACAGATAAACGGCACCAGCGGCGGCGGCGATCAACAGACTCAGCAGCGACAAGGCCAGCCAGTTTATGCCAGGTTTTTTCCCTGCATCCTCAGACATCTCGCCTCCTACATCTCTTCTTTGGCCGGGATCGCCAAAACGCCGAGGCCTGATCTAATCACCGTTGCCGTAGCCTTGACAAGCCACAGCCGTGCCGCTGTCAGCTCGGCATCATCATCCAGCATGAAACGCAGCGATGGGTCCTCGCGGCCGGTGGTCCACAGGGAATGAAAAGCGCTGGCCAGGTCCATCAGATAGAAGGCGATGCGATGTGGCTCGTAGTTGATGGCGGCCGAAACCACCATACGCGGCCAGCTGACCAGCTGTTTGATCAATGCCAATTCTGCCGGCGCAATCAACCTGTCGAGATTGGCGTCCTCCGGCATTTCACCTGCTTGCCGCAGCACCGAACTGCATCTTGCATGTGCGTATTGCACATAGAAAACCGGGTTGTCGCGAGATTGTTCAGTCACCTTGGCATAGTCAAAATCAAGTGTCTGGTCACTGCGCCGTGTGAGCATGATGAAACGGATGACATCGGCACCAACAGCGTCAATCACATCGCGCACAGTGACAAAATTGCCGGCCCTTTTGGACATCTTTACCGGCTTGCCATTTTCCATCAAATTGACCAACTGGCAATGCTTGACATCCAGCATATCCTTCTGCCCTGACAACGCCTTAACCGCGGCCGCCATGCGTTTGTGATAGCCACCATGATCTACGCCAAAAACATCAATCAGCGGCCCACCCGTGCGTTTCAGCTTGTCCAGATGATAGGCAATGTCAGACGAAAAATAGGTCCAGCCCCCATCTGATTTCTGCAACGGACGGTCCATATCATCGCCGAAATTCGTAGTCCGGAACAGCAATTGCTCGCGTGGTTCCCAATCCTCTGGTTCCCTGCCCTTTGGCGGGTCCAGAACCCCGCGATAGAGATGGCCATCCTGTTGCAATTTGTCTATCGTCGCCTGCACCGCGCCGCCTTCGACAAGCGCCCGTTCGGACGAAAATACATCCATCTCGATGCCAAGCCCCGCCAAATCTTCGCGGATCATCACCATCATAGCATCGATTGCAAATTTCCGCACTGGGGCCAGCCATTCGCTCTCCTCCTGCGCCAAATACCGATCACCATCACGCGCCGCCAGCGCCGCGCCGACATCCTTAAGATACGCACCCGGATAGAGGCCGGATGGAATTTCGCCGATCACCTCACCAAGCGCCTCGCGATAGCGCAGATAAACAGACTGCGCCAATGTGTCGACCTGTCCACCGGCATCATTGGTGTAATATTCACGCGTTACGTTCCAGCCGCTGAACTCAAGCAAGCTGGCAAGCGCGTCACCCAGAACAGCGCCTCTGGCATGTGCTGCATGCAACGGCCCGGTTGGGTTTGCCGACACATATTCGACATTGACCGATTTGCCAGCACCGCTGTCATTGCTGCCATAATGCGCACCAGCCGCCAGAATGCTGCGCAGCTCCACCGACCATAGACGTGGCTCGACACTGATATTGATGAAGCCGGGTCCAGCGATATCGACCGCAGTAACACCGTCGCACGCCGCCAGTCGCTCGGCCAGCAGCGTGGCCAAATCCCGCGGCTTCATCCCGACCTGCTTTGCCAGAACCATGGCGGCATTGCAGGCAATATCCCCATGTGAGGCATCGCGTGGCAATTCAAAGACGATTTTGCTGCCATCAGCCGACTCCGGGATCGTGCCCACGGCTTTCAGATCATCAAAGATCACTTTAAATTCGGTTTCGAAAAATCTGAAAATATTCATAAAGTTTAGTTACCGTAAGATAGGTCCAAGGTCAAAGAGCCGTTCATGCTCCAGTGCGGCGTAGCGGTCGGTCATCGAGGCGATATAGTCGGCGATGACCCTTGCTGTCGCTGTGTCCGACAGGGTTACCAGCGGTTGCTTGTGATGAAACTGCCACTCATCGGGAAGGGTGTTGGTTTCGGACATAAACAAATTGAACAAATCTGTCACCACCCGTTTTGCCTTGCTGGTCATTCTATTGACCTTGAAATGCCGCCACATGTTGGTGAACAGGTATTCACGCAGCGCTTCAAGATCGGTTGCCATTTCCGGGCTGAAGGCAATCACCGCCGCTGATGCTCCTCTGATATCATCCGGATGTCCGGCATCCAGCGCCTGTAGATTGGCCGTCGATTGACGCAGTAGATCCTCAACGAACACCGAGATCAGACGGCGCACAAGCTCATGGGTCAGACGGCCACGCTCAATCTCGCCATATGTTCGCTCGATGCGCGCCAGCGCTTGTTTGACCTGCGGCAGATGGGCGATATCGGCGATCTCGAACAAACCGGCGCGCAACGCGTCATCAAAATCATGCGACAGATAGGCAATGTCATCGGCAAGATTGGCAAGCTGCGCTTCCGCCGAGGCAAAGGTTGAAAGCTGCAGCGATAAAGCCGCGTCAAGTTGGCTGATTGCCGGTCGAAGCTGTGCCCCGCTGGTAATCGGGCCATTATGTTTGGCAACACCTTCCAGCGTCTCCCAGCTCAGGTTCAACCCGTCAAAACTGGCATAGCGCTGTTCCAATACCGTCAGGATGCGGATCGTCTGTTCATTATGCTCGAACCCGCCATAATCTGTCATACAGCGCGCCAACGCCTCCTCACCGGCATGGCCAAACGGCGTGTGGCCGAGATCATGCGCCAACGCCACAGCCTCAGCCAGATCATCATTCAACCGCAGCGCCCGCGCCATTGACCGCGCAATCTGCGCCACCTCAATCGAGTGTGTCAGCCGTGTGCGGAAATAATCGCCCTCATGATAGACAAATACCTGCGTCTTGTGTTTCAGGCGACGAAAGGCACCGGAATGCAGCACCCTGTCGCGGTCGCGCTGAAAGGTGGTGCGGCTGCCGATGCTGCTATTCTCATCACCTTCATCGAATTGCCGTCCACGCGAGGCTGGCCCATGGCAGGCATAGGGTGCAAGGCTCCGGTCTTCCCCGGATGATGTGGTGATGATACTGGTCACAATAACCCATATTGGCGGCTGAATTGGCTGGTCTTACAATACTCACTTTAAGCACCAATGAGTAGTGTGAAATTTATCGGCTAACAATGTTTTCAGCATTGTCACTCAGCGCTGGTGGCTTGATTTGAGGACGCTGAGCAGTCATATTAACAGGGCAATTCGGCGGGGAGATAGATCCGATGGCAGACACAGAGCAGATCACAACCGGCGCCACCATGCCACCACTGGCAACAGGCAGGTTTGGCCTCAGCGAGAGCGCCGCCACGCGGATCACCGCAATGCTGGCTGGCGAAGTGGATGACAGTTTCTTCCGTGTCGCTGTTAATGGGGGCGGCTGTTCCGGCTTCCAGTATGAATTCAGCATCGACACCAAGCGCCAGGATGATGATCTGTCCTTTACCAGCCATGGTGTCGAGGTGGTGATTGACGAGATGTCGCTGGAACTGGTCGATAATGCCGAGCTTGACTATGTGCAGGATCTGATGGGTTCATACTTCGCGGTCCAGAATCCCAACGCCACCGCATCCTGCGGTTGCGGCACCTCCTTCTCCGTCTAGCACGATGCGGGTTGCCAGTTGGAACGTCAATTCGGCCAAAGCGCGGCTTGACCATATCAGCGACTGGCTCGCCGCCGACAGTGCCGATGTCCTGCTGCTACAGGAAATCAAATCGCAGACTGAGAATTTTCCGCGCGATGTATTCACCGATAAGGGCTGGCATGTCGCCGTGCATGGCCAGAAAAGCTATAATGGCGTTGCCATTATCAGCCGTCACCCCATCGAGGATGTGATGTGCGGCCTGCCCGGCGATGCAGATGATGAACAGGCGCGCTATATCGAGGCGACAATCGCCAGCACCCGTGTCGCCAGCATCTATCTGCCCAATGGTAATCCTGCGCCGGGCCCGAAATTTGACTATAAACTGGCGTGGATGGACCGGCTCTATGCTCGTTCACAGGCGCTTTTGGCTGATGAGATTCCGGTGGTTCTCGGTGGTGATTTCAATGTCATTCCACAGGACATCGATTGTTATGATCCGCCTGGCTGGGTTGGCGATGCCCTGACCCGCATTGAGAGTCGCGCGGCATTCTTCAAAATCTGCCATAACGGCTATATGGACGCGCTTCGTGCGCTTCACCCCAGCGGCGTTCATTATACCTATTGGGATTATCAGGCTGGCGCATGGCAGCGTGACAATGGCGTTCGCATTGATCATCTGCTGCTCTCGCCCGAAGCAGGTGACAGGCTGGTGGGTGTTGGTATCGACAAAGGCCCACGCGGACTGGAGCGCCCCTCCGATCACACCCCCATCTGGTGTGAGCTTGCCACGCCGGAGAATGTGAACGGCTGACCCGCAGATAAAGCCGTTGCTGATAGGCGGGCCACCCAGAGATCAATCTTACAAGAAAAAGACCCCAAAAAAAGAAACACCGAAGAAAAAGGCGGGATAAAGCCCGCCCTTTTCCCTCTTATTCTGGATGTCCCCGGATAGTCCCGGCATATGGTCAAATCACATGCCAATCACATGCCAATCACATGCCGTGACGGCGCGTGATCAGATCCTAGATATCGGCATAAACATGCGTTTCTGCGGCGGCACCCGGGTGCGTTACCGCGCCCTTTTCGGCTGATCCCACAGTCTGTGCATATTTCCAGATCGCACCGGCATTGTAGTCAGTCGCACGGGCACTCCATTCGGCTTTGCGCGCGGCCAGCTCCTCATCGCTCAGATCGACATTAATCTCTCCTGTTTCGGCATCAATGGTGATGCTGTCGCCGTCCTTGAGCAGGCCAATAGGCCCACCAACCGCGGCTTCCGGTCCAACATGCCCGATACAGAATCCGCGTGTTGCGCCAGAGAACCGGCCATCGGTGATCAATGCCACCTTCTCACCGGCGCCCTGTCCATAGAGTGCAGCCGTCGTTGACAGCATTTCGCGCATGCCAGGGCCACCCTTTGGCCCCTCATAGCGGATTACCAGCACATCACCATCCTTGTAATCGCGGCTTTCAACAGCGGCATAGGCATCTTCCTCGCAATCGAAACAGCGGGCTTTTCCAGTGAATTTCAGCGTTTTCATACCGGCCACCTTCACCAACGCGCCCTCAGGTGCGAGATTGCCGCGCAAGCCGACAACTCCGCCGGTTGGTGACAGCGGCTCAGCCGTTGTCCGGATCACATCCTGATTGGTTGGAAACTCGACATCGGCCAGATTTTCCGCCATCGTCTTGCCGGTTACGGTGATGCAATCGCCATGGATGTAGCCACCATCGAGCAGCACCTTCAGCAGCACCGGCGCACCGCCAATCTCATACATGTCGCGCGCAACATAGCGCCCACCTGGCTTTAGATCGGCAACATAAGGGGTGCGCTTGAAAATCTCGGCAACATCATGCAGATCGAAATCAATCCCGCATTCAGACGCAATCGCCGGCAAATGCAGCCCGGCATTGGTTGACCCACCGGAGGCCGCAACGATCGTTGCCGCATTTTCCAGTGATTTGCGGGTAATGATGTCACGCGGCCGCAGATTGGCCTTGATCAGCTCCATGACCATGCGCCCGGAATGATAGGCATATTCATCACGCGTCTCATACGGTGCCGGTGCCCCGGCTGAACCCGGGATCGCAAGGCCAATGGCCTCCGACACACAGGCCATGGTGTTGGCGGTAAACTGGCCGCCACATGACCCGGCACTAGGGCAGGCAACACATTCCAGTTCATGCAGATCTTCATCCGACATATTACCGGCGGCGTGCGCACCAACCGCCTCGAACACATCCTGAACCGTCACGTCCCTGTCCTTGAACCGGCCCGGCAGGATCGAGCCGCCATACATGAACACTGACGGTACATTCAACCGCGCCATCGCCATCATCACCCCGGGAAGCGATTTGTCACAGCCGGCAAGCCCGACAACAGCATCATAGCAATGGCCGCGCACCGTCAGCTCGATCGAATCGGCAATGACCTCGCGGCTGACCAGCGATGATTTCATCCCCGCATGGCCCATGGCAATGCCATCGGTTACGGTGATTGTGGTAAATTCGCGCGGTGTTCCCGCATGTTCACGAACGCCGCGTTTAGCGGCCTGCGCCTGACGCGCCAGCGCAATGTTACAGGGCGCTGCCTCGTTCCATGTCGAGACAACGCCGACCAACGGCTGCGCAATTTCTTCCTCGGTCATCCCCATCGCATAATAGAATGATCTATGCGGAGCCTTTTCCGGACCTACCGAAACATGGCGGCTTGGCATCTTGCTTTTATCAACTGGCTTCACGCTATCGGGCATTGAATGCCTCCCTTTCCTCAAAAGTATCTGCCTGCATAATGCGCAAAACAGATCTCAAAATACAGTCCTGATTGACGATTTGTTTGGAATGGCTGGCCATCCCATTACAGACACCATGAAGTCAGGCACAGCCAACACCACGTGGTCGGGCGTCAGGACAGACGATTCAGCGCCGCTTCCAGCGCCACCATCCGGGTTTGCTCCTCATCAAGACGGCGCCGGTTTTCCGTAACCACGGCCTCCGGAGCTTTTGCCAGAAAACCCGGATTATTCAGCTTTGCCGAGATCTTCTTCACCTCGGCACTGACCGCGCCAATCTCTTTGTTCAGGCGCGCCGCCTCAGCCTCAAAATCCAAAATGCCAGCCAGTGGCAAGCCGATCTCTAACCCATCAACACTGCTGCGGGCGCTGCCCTTGTCAAACCTCTCAACAACGGCAATCCCCTCAATACGTGCAAGCCGCAGCAACGCTGGCATCTGGCTGTCTATTGCGCGTTGCTGGGCGGCGCTTGGTGCGCGGACATGCAGCACCGGCTTTGCCGACAACGGCACATTCATCTCCGTCCGCAGATAGCGGATATCGGAAATCAGCTTGATTACAAAGCGCAAATCATCGACCGCATCACCATCGGGCTGTGGCACCGACGCTGGCCAATCGGCTGCAATCATCAGATCGGAGCTGCCAAAAATCTTCTGGTTCAACTCCTCGGTCAGATACGGCATGAAGGGATGCAGCAATCTTACCGCCCCGGCCAGAATGCTGGCGGCAACAGCGCGTGTCTCAACCGCCTCATCAGCAAGCTGCGGTTTGATCAATTCGACATACCAGTCACAATAGCTGTGCCAGACAAAGTGATAGAGCGCGTCTGCTGCCTCGTTAAAGCGATAGGCTTCAATCGCTGTGGAAGTTTTTGTAATTGCGTCATTATATTCTGAAATAATCCATTTATTGACGGGTTCCTTTACGGTGGCAAGATCAATCTTACCAGCGCTGGTGGTACACCCATTCATGTCCAGAAAACGGCAGGCATTCCAGATTTTCGTGGCAAAATTGCGATAGCTTTCAAGTCGCGTTGTCGACATCTTAATGTCGCGTCCCTGTGCGGCCATGGCGGCAAGGGTGAAGCGCAGCGGGTCGGCACCATACTGGTCGACCAGGTCCAGCGGGTCCATCACATTACCCTTGGATTTGGACATTTTCTGGCCTTTTTCATCGCGCACCAGCGCGTGGATATAGACCTCCTTGAACGGCACCTCATCATCCATCACATACATGCTCATCATCATCATCCGGGCGACCCAGAAAAAGATGATATCAAAGCCGGTGACCAGAACATCACCCGGATAATAACGCGCCAGATCGCGTTGCACGTCCTCGCTCTCGTCTGGCCAGCCAAGTGTCGAAAACGGCCATAAGCCGCTGGAAAACCAAGTGTCCAGCACGTCATTATCACGGCTGAGCTCAACATTCTTGCCGTAATGCGCCTGCGCCGCCGCCATCGCCTCCTGCTCGCTCTCCTCGACAAAGATGTGGCCGTCCGGTCCATACCATGCTGGTATCCGGTGGCCCCACCATAATTGCCGCGAGATGCACCAGGGCTGGATGTTCCGCATCCATTCGAAATAGGTCTTTGACCAGCGTTCGGGAACGAATTTCGTCCGCCCCTCCTCGACCGCGCGGATCGCCGGTTTTGCCAGCTCGGCGGCGTTGACATACCACTGATCCATCAGCCATGGCTCGATGACGACGCCAGAGCGGTCGCCATGCGGCACCGAGTTCTGCACCTTTTCCTCAAAATCGACCAGCTCCTCCGCAGCCATATCCGCCAAGATCTGCCTGCGCGCCTCATACCGGTCCATGCCTTGATATTTTTCCGGAATTTCCGGGACCGCTGCCATAGCTGCGGTTTCCGTCATCAGATTGATCAATGGCAGATCGTGTCGGCGGCCAACCTCAAAATCATTGAAATCATGTGCGGGCGTTATTTTCACCGCGCCTGATCCCTTTTCCGGGTCGGGATATTCATCGGCAATGATCGGGATGGCCCGGTTTGACAGCGGTAGAATGGCCATTTTGCCAACCATATGCTTATAGCGTTCATCATCAGGATGCACCGCCACCGCGCCATCACCAAGCATCGTTTCCGGGCGGGTTGTGGCGATCGAGATGAACTCGTCCGTCGTTCCCTCAATGCGGTATTTCAGGTGCCACATAGAGCTTTCCTGCTCGCGCTGCTCGACCTCAAGGTCGGAGATTGCGGTCAGCAATTTCGGGTCCCAATTGACCAGCCGCTTGTCGCGATAAATCAGCCCGTCACGATGCATCTGGACAAAAATCTGCCGCACCGCCTTTGACAGCCCCTCATCAAGCGTGAAGCGGTTGCGTTCCCAATCGGGCGACGCCCCGATACGGCGTAGCTGGCGCTGGATGGTGCCACCGGACTCAGCTTTCCATTCCCAGACCTTGTCAATAAACGCCTCGCGGCCGATGTCACGGCGATCAATCTTCTGGTCGGCAAGCTGGCGTTCCACGACCATCTGCGTGGCGATGCCAGCATGATCCTGTCCCGGCTGCCACAGCGCGTCACGCCCTACCATCCGGTGATAGCGGATCAAAAGATCCTGCAGGGTGAAAGTCAGCGCGTGCCCCATATGCAAACTGCCGGTAACATTCGGCGGTGGCATCATGATTGTATAGGGCGTTTTTGCAGACGCTGGATCGGCGGCAAAATGCCCTGCCTGTTCCCAGGTCTCGTACCAATCAGCCTCAATAGATTTGGGATCATAATTCTTCGGTAAAATTGACTCTGCCATGCTTGGTCCCGGTTGTGCGGATGTGATTATTATCTGCGCGATTGTTTCAAGTGTGATCGTATCAGGTGTGATCGTATCAGGTGTGATCGTATCAGGTGTGATCGTATCAAGAGTGATTAATTTTTGCTCTGCGCGGAGGTTTTACGACACTCGCCTGCATCCTGCAACGCATCTTGGCATCCTGCAATGCATCTTGGCACCCAAGCCGAACCCAAGCCGAACCCAAGCCGAACCCAAGCCGCATCCAAGCTGCATGTTTTCACCCCCTCAGCGCCGCCACGTCCTGTCGCAAGGAAACCGCCAATTCCGGTGCCGGATGCGGATCACTTCCCGGAGAACGGAAGAATGCTGCTGAAATAGGGTGCGGGTGATGCTTCACCTTCAAGAGGACCAAGCACGTCATCAAGCCCAAGTGCGCGCGACGTCAGCCGGCCAAGTGCCGCCTGCAATCGGTAGGCGCTGAGCAATAAATCATGCTGTGCTGAGACCAGCCGGAGTTCGGCGTCATTGACATCCTGTTCGGCGTCCTGCACGTCAAGACTGGTTTTCTGCCCAAACTCAAACTCGTTACGAATACCATCTGCGACCAATCGCGAGGCCTCAACCTCTGCCTGAACCGCCGTCACCTGTGACCGCGCTGTCTCCAGAGAGCGGAAATTCTTACGCACATTTAGCCCCACCTGGCGGAGCATGTCATCACGCGCGAATTGCGCTGCAGCCAGTTTTGCCGAAAGATTGCGTGATTTTGCCCGTGTTGCGGTGGTCACCATCAGCGGTGTCGTCAGTTTGATCTGCGCCGACAGCACAGTTTTGTCGCTAGCGGTTCCGGTTGCGTTCGTATCACTCGCGCTCAAATCGAATGACACTTTGGGTTTTACCGAAGACAACAAGGTGTCAAACCCCTGCATTGCGGCGTCTTCATTGGCTTCTACGCGGCGGATATCGGGATGTTCTGTGCGGCCGATTTCTTCAGCATCTGCAAGGCTTGTTGGCAATGTTGATCCCACCGCCGGCACCGCCAGTTGCACCGCCTCATTTCCGGTGATCGAATGAAATTCATCCTCGGCGTTACGCAATGCCGTTCTGGCGATGATCAATGTTGATTTCGCCCGGGCATAGCGCGCCTCGGCCTCGGCAAGGCGTGTTGGCGTTGCCGCGCCTGCCTCTAACCGCACCCGTGCGGCATTGACATGTGCCTGCATCCTCTTGGCATTGTCCTCATTTAGTACCACATCACGCTGCGCCTTGACCACGGCCAGATGTGCCTCGATCGCGCCCATCAGCACATTTTGCTCGACACTCTCATAACCAGCTGTCTCTGCGCGCAGCATGATCAGATCCAGCTTGGTGCCTTCTTCCGTTTGCCCCCCATCATACAGGTTCTTCGACAATGTGATGCTCGCCGCCGCTGATGTGCTGTTCACAAAGCCACTGCTGGTGGCACTATCCGTCTGTGATCGTGTTCCGGTGAAATTGCCGGTTGCCGACCAGTCGGTGGTAACGGCATTAACGCCGATATTCTCGCGGGCTGCGACCCAGCTTTGCCGCGCTGCTGCCAGCGAGGCACTATTGCCAAGCGCCGCGCGCATGCTGCTTTCCATATCAACCGCAAGCACGGCAGGGGAAAACATTATCACGCTAAATCCTGCAAGCATAATCATCACGGTGCGGCGTATCACACGTTTCACGGCAGCCTCCATCTGTTTTATCCACGATTTATGGATTACCAAAACTACGGCAATCAGCTTACGTTACCCTGCCCGGAACAACAACGAGAACAACAACGAGAACAACAATGCGAACAACAACGCGAACAACAACGCGAACGACAACAACACCAAGACCACAAACTAGAATACAAATTCCTGTTTTGCCCTGAATTCCTCGAGCACGGGTGTCTGCGCGTCAAAAAGTGGCGTGCGGGCAAAGCCATCGCCGGCGCGGCACCACAGGCTGGCCACGCCAACGGGCGCGTCAGCTTGCCGCCAGACGGCCACCAGCTTGCCTTTCGGTGTCAATTGGTCAAGCAGTTTTTCCGGCACATGGGCAACCGCACCCTCGATCAGGATCCGGTCATATGGCCCTTCCTTGCTGTAGCCATCACACAGCCGTGACTTGATCACCGCCGCATTGTCGGTGCCGATCGAAACCAGCGTTTCCTGGGATTTTTCCACCAACTGCGCGCGTGTCTCGATTGAGATCACCGAGCCGGCAAGATGCGCCATGATCGCAGTGCCATAGCCGGTGGCACCGCCAATGATGAGAACATGATCGCTCATCCGCACATCGAGCGCCTGCGCCAGACGCGCCAGCACCATCGGTTCCATCAACCAGCGTCCGCCGGATAGCGGCAGATCCTCATCGACATAGGCAATGCTGCGCTGCGATTTGCCAACAAACATCTCGCGTGGGACCGTGGCAAATGCCTCGAGCACCCTCTCATCTGTCACCTTTGTCGGTCTGATCTGGCAATCCACCATCATGCGGCGTGCGGTTTCAAATTGGACGTCGTTCATCGTTCCTGGCTCATGAAATTTGGGAATGCTTGCATCATGCCGGGTCGCGCCCCAGCACCAAGTATATAGAACTAATCCTGCCTTTGTTCAATGGCTTCATAACTGGCTGGCGTGATGGCGCGTTGACGCACTTTACTTACTGCAGAATTCATGGAACCGCTGCATATCCACGGTAACGCTTTCCCCAAGCACCGCCAACGGGTCAAGTGTCGGCGTACCGCTCAATTCGCGGTAATGACCACAGATTTTTTTGTTGTTCCAATTGCCCGCACCACAGAATGGCCGCACACCGCGAGCACCAAAAGCATGCCACAATCCGCCCATCACCGACTCACCTTGAATGGATAAATATTGGCTACCCGGATACCGGTCATAAGGCTCACAGGCCAACGAATTGTACCTTGAACTGCAGTTGTTGCCGGGATAGCCAAAGGCAAAATCGGTAAAGCGCAATTCTGAGCCATCATTAGCAAAGATTTTCCGGCGGTAGGAATTTATCCGCACCCCCGGCAGGTGATCCAGACCAAATTTTCTCATGACTTGTGGATAGACGGGTGGCGCAACGGTTTTGTCCGGCATATCAGTGATTGCATTCCCCGTCTGCCCGGTTCCCTGCCAGAAAACCGTTCCATTATCTGACCCCACTCGCCACTTCCAATTCTTGTTCCGGTCTGTTGCCTCAACATAGCCGCCAAGCCAACCGGACTGCATCACACCACCCCAGGCTGCTCTCGTCACCCGGCCCAGATGTATGTTTTCCTCTTCGCTGGTGATTGTCGCCAGATGCGAGGTCATGCCACAAAAGGCTGGATCTGGCGTTGCTGCCTTCTGTTCGGCTGTCGCATAGGGATACAGGGCCCTTGGGTTTGACTGTTTCATGCCATCGGACTGCACGAAATCATAGAAATGGAATTGGCCATTTTTCAGAAATGGCGCGCCGCCCAATCCAAAGGTGAATTTTTGGGTTCGATTGAAACTATTGCTCTGCGGGCGAAAGAGCATATTCCTCAGCGTTCGTTGCCATAATTTTGGTGAAAGAGCACTGCCGTCATTTGTTTTCAGGCTGAAAATTCCTTCATCATGATTCCAAATGCCAACCACATTGGTCGGCATGTTCGGCAATTCCTGATAGGTGGTAATGCTGCCACTGGTAATTGATGGCGCATGCATGACCTCAATGTAACTACTGCTCATCGGATCATAATTATCGACTATGATATGCGCGCTGGAAAAGTTGCATTTTGTGCTTGAAAGCTGCAAAGCCGGGGCGATCGCGCAGAGTTCAGGATGGCGTGTACGGCGCCGTGTCGTGAATGATTTTGATTTATTTACGTCGGTCGCCGCGGCGCTTGCCGCAGTGCCATTGACCACGGCAAAATTGCCCACAACTGAATTTGGATCATTGCCGATGGCATTGAAAAAGCCGCTGCTTGTTGGAACGAAATTTTCCTTTGTACGGCGGGTCCAGCCAGCCTCGCCGCCCCTTTGTGGCAGGGATTTTGCCGTGCTGGACTCCCACATCGCATAGCGGCCATCATTATCATCATCCAAAAAGCAAAAACTATGATCGATGTCATCTGCTTCGAAGGTTTCAAGTAGTGGATCGGTGCTGCCAAAGCCCTGGAGGCTTGCGTGGAGAGAATGTGCAAAACCGCCTTGAATTGGTACCCAAGAGCCCGATTGTGGCGAGACGTTCAAAGGCCAGCGGGCCGTCATTCGCCAAGCACTCACTGGCGTTGACTGATTACCCATGAAAAGGGACTCGATCTGACCAACGCTCAACGGGTTAACATAAACACGTAGATCTGACATCGCGCCCTTGAAATGGGAGTTTTGAAGTGTGCTATCGGTGCCCATCTCGAGATTGTTCATGTCGGTATTGATTATTTTTGGGGTGCCACCACACACATCGGTAAAGCTGGTGCCAACCTGCGTCCCATCAACATAGAATTTGCTGTTGGCACTGCTGAGGCGTGAATTACTTTCATGCGTAAAGACGATGTGATGCCATTTGTTGTCGCGCAAATCAGGAGACCCATTGGCGGTAAGGATGCCGCATCTACTATCAAAGCGTGGCCGACCGTTACTTATAGCCAGGGCGGATTTCTTGTAGGGCATGTTGCTGCCCCATTTGATGATGGTGCCCAATCCGGATTGCGATGGCGGAATCTTCACCCAGACAGAGATACTTCGCCCAATTTGATAATTGGGAAAGAAATAGGTCGCGCTTGGAGGGGCGAATGACTGGGTCAGGCCATTGAAGTTATAGCCGACACGGCTTTTGAATTTTTCCCGCCGTAGGCGCAGACAGGCCTGATCCCCCACACTGACATTGTCGATCATCA
>SHBD01000024.1 GCA_004212735.1 SAR116 cluster bacterium | reverse complement strand
AAGGGTAGTGCCAATGCGTTTCCGGTCTGCAGCGTGACCTGATCATCCAGCCCCACCAACCGGCTGAGGTGATTGCCCGTCTCAACAAAGCTTTTCGTCAGATCAATGCCGGTGACATCACACCCTGTTTTCGCAGCAATGAACCGCGCCGGCCCACCAATGCCGCAGCCAATATCCAGAAGTCTCCCTGCGGCTGGCGGGGCGAGGGCCTCGCTGACAAATCTGGTGGCTTCAACGCCGCCAATATGAAACTCATCGACCGCACTCAGGTCCTGAGGCGTCGGTTGTATGAGTCCCTCCTGCCCTAGCCCGGCTAAGATTTGGGAGTACAGATCCGCCTTGTCATAATGGCCAACAACGTCTGCATCATCGATCATCCCTTCACACGCCCTCAATGATAGTCTGCACACTGGTTGAGGCTGACATGCGGATTGCTTTGGCCTCGGCATATTCGGCGGAGTGGTACCAGTCCTTGGCTGCCTGAAAGGAGGGAAAGCGGATCACGACCATGCGGCTGCCATGAGGCTCTCCCTCATAGCTGACGGATTTACCACCTCTGACCAGAAATTCACCGCCGAAATGCTGGATCGTTGGCAGAACCAGCTTGATATAGCCTGCATAGGTCTCGGGATCAGTCACATTGATTTGCGCAACAACATATCCAAACGCCATTTTTACCTCCTGACAGCAAAATCACGCCAACGGTGCCACAAAAGCACCGAAACGCAAAGAGGCCAGTTGTTCCCGATATCATCGTCTCGATTGCGTGATTTCTGAAAACACGATTTTGCATGATGCGGCCCGTAAGAGGAGGAGTTCAAGCAGAGGAGGAGTTCAGGAAAAAACTGCTGGCTATCGGGCACGCAAATCTCACACGGCTGAAAAAGCAGCATAGCGCGTATTGTCCCAACATCAGTTGAGGCGGCGGGGAGGGGGCCTGCGCTTATTCATCGGCAGCATCAATGAAATCCTGCACCAACTGGTTTACGCTTTTGTCACTGTTTGGCTCATATTTGCAATCCATCGCCGTTGCGCAGTAATCACCGGGTGAGTTGTAGACGCCGTGTACCGTCCTGTTCGCACCCGAATAGACACAGATTTGCTCGCCTTTATAGACTTTTTTACGCGCAAGACGGCAGGTGGTAATTTTGGTGGGTTCGGTAACACCGCGCCACAAATCCTGCATCTTCTTCAAGCCAAGCCCAAAACCGCTTTTCTCGCCGCTGGCCTGTGCCATTGGCGCAGTTGCAAGCGCAAAGCAGATACACATCATCACAAGATATGATTTTTTGAATAATTTACTCATCCTGCACCTGCCGCATCGGAATAGCCGAGGGGAGCGGTGTCTCATTTTCGAAACCAAATTGTAGTCATTATTTTTATTTTTTTAATGGGTTACGATAAGAACCTAAAGTTATATATTTCCTTTGTCTGATCAGCTAGTGCCACCTGACCACTCATACCTCCAACACAACCACGGATTTGTCAGATTTTCAAGGTTTCTAGTGTGCCTCGTTCAAGGTGCCGAGAACTCTATTCCGCGGCTTTGTCATATAATTTTGCGTAGCCATCACGTGTTTGGGGCAACTTGATCCCCAGGATGGCGCTGGCCACCTGAGTGCGCAGGATTTGTGCCGTTCCGCCGGCGATCGTAAACATCCGCGCGTCTCGGGTCAGACGTTCCATTGGCAGGTCGCGTGCATAGCCCATTGAGCCATGAATTTGCAGAGCGTCCTGCGTGACTTTGAGCGCAGTTTCCGAGGCCAGCACCTTCGCCTGTGCCGCCGCCAAGATATTGGGAAAGCCGTCACCTGCGCCATCTGCAGCATCATGCAGCAATGCGCGCGACGCCTTCAGGCTGATCGACATATCGGCCAGCATCCATTGCAACCCCTGAAATTCGGCAATTGGCCGCCCGAACTGCATTCGGTTCAACGCATAATCGCGCGCTTCCTCAAAGGCGCGCTGGGCAATCCCGAGCGCCACCGTGCCAGCCCCAACCCGTTGGGCATTGTAGGCATTCATCAATCCGGCAAATCCATTTTTCAGCCCGGATGGGGGAATGACCACCATATCCTCTGGCACCTCCATGTCGGTGAAGCTGACATCAGTCTCCGGGATCCCGCGTACCCCCATTGCCGGTGTACGCCGGCCTATGACAAGGCCCGGTGTTTCGTCAAGAATAGCGATAAAGCCGACAATACCCTGACTAACGCCATTTTCCATAATCTTGGCAAAAACCAGATGGAATTTGGAGACACCACCACCGGTGATCCAATGCTTTTTGCCATTGATGATGTATTTACCACCGCGTTTGACCGCCGTTGTAGTCATTTCGGTGGCGGCACTGCCCGCATCTGGCTCAGTAATACAGATGGCAGGCTTGTCGCCAGCAAGGACATAATCGGCGGCAAGGCGCTTTTGCCTGACGGAGCCATATTTCATCACCGCACCAATCGCGCCCATATTTGCCTCGACGGTAATCCGACCCATGGTCGAACAGCAGCGCGCCATTTCCTCGATAACGAGAACGGTGTCCATATAGCTCAGTCCGCGGCCGCCATACTCGGTTGGAATCGTCATTCCCATAAAGCCACCATCACGCAGCTTGGCGATGTTGTCCCACGGATAGGCCTCGCTGCTGTCAGTAGCTGCCGCGGTGGGCTTGAAGGTCGTTTCGGCCAGCTCACGCGCGGCATCCTTTAGCGCTATTTGGTCTTTCGTCAATTTGGTCATGATCTCTCCTCTGCCTCC
The DNA here is from genome assembly GCA_004212735.1 of SAR116 cluster bacterium. Taxonomy (GTDB): domain Bacteria; phylum Pseudomonadota; class Alphaproteobacteria; order Puniceispirillales; family Puniceispirillaceae; genus MED-G116. The sequence goes on along the minus strand of SHBD01000024.1, from coordinate 19,669 downwards.
CATTGCGCCAGTTCGGCCATAATCTCATCATTATGCTCACCGCAGAGTGGTGGCGGCCGTCTGTAACTTACTTGTGTTTTGCTGAATTTGACTGGATTGCCGATCAGATCAACACCTTTGCGTCCCGCCGCAGGATGCGCCATGGTGATCTTCATGTCACGCGCTACCACCTGATCCGAGGCAAAGACATCCTCAACGTCATGAATGGCCCCAGCCGGGACATTGGCCGCATCAAGCGCCGCGACAAGGGCATCACGCTCCCATTTACCTATCTCCGCCTTCAGCAGTGGGATCAGTTGGTCACGATTCTTCAACCGCATCTGGTTTGTCTGGTATTCTGTGGTTATCGCCAATTCCGCCCGCCCCAAAATGCTGCAAAAACGTGCGAACTGCGCATCATTGCCTGCGGCAACGATCAGATGTCCGTCTTTTGTGGCAAAAACCTGATAGGGGACAATGTTTGAGTGTTGATTGCCCATGCGGTGTTGCGGCACGCCCGAGACCAGATAATTGGTGCCGGAATTGATCAGCCAGGAAATCTGCGTGTCAACAAGACCGAGGTCGATATGCTGTCCCTCGCCACTGGCATCTCTGTGTCGCAGTGCCGCCAGAATGGCCGTTGCCGCATACATCCCGCACATCACATCGGCAATGCCAACACCTACCTTCATCGGCTCACCCTCAGGATCGCCTGTAAGGCTCATCATTCCGCCAAAGGCCTGCGCCAGCAAATCATATCCCGGACGGTGTGCATTCGGCCCGGTTTGGCCAAAGCCGGAGATCGAGCAATAGACAATCCCCGGATTGGAGGCGCTCAAACCAGCGTAATCCAGACCGTATTTGGCAAGCCCCCCTACCTTGAAATTCTGGATGACGACATCGCAATGCCTCGCCAGCCGGTGGATCAGCGCTTGCCCGTCAGCGGCGGTGATATCAACAGCCAAAGAGCGCTTGTTGCGGTTGGACGACAGATAATAGGCGCTTTCACCTGATGTTGTGCCGGTATCATCACCCAGAAAAGGCGGCCCCCAAGACCGCGTGTCATCACCGGTTCCAGGCTTTTCGATTTTGATGACATCGGCGCCATAATCACCCATCAACTGGGTACAGGTCGGTCCAGCAAGAATCCGCGAAAGGTCGAGAATCCGCAATCCGGATAGCGGGCCGCTGGCCATCTTTGTCTCGGTTTCACTCACAACGCTGGTCTCCATCCTGCAGCGCGATCTCCACTGCTGTTCCGTTCACTGCTATAAACCTATCTGGCAACACTGTTGTCGACAATGTTACATTTTGACAGTGCAAACCCATCCAGCCTGTTTTCCAATGATGCAAAATTTGCATCGGGTTGCTGGAAAAATAACCCTTTTTTTCTGCGGTTGGTGAGGGCATGGTGAAACTGCAATTAGAGTTTGAGATAGACATGCGTGTCATTTTTATAAGCGACCTTGATGGCACCTTGCTTGGCCAAACTGATTTCTGTTTTGATGAAATCAAGGATGCGATCATCGAGCTGGTTGCCACAGGCATCAGCCTTATTCCTGCGTCAAGCAAAACCAAACCCGAAATAGAGGATTTTTGCCGGTCGCTTGGCGTTGACCTGCCCTTTATCTGCGAAAATGGCGCAGCGCTGGTGAACAGTCATTTGCTGCACCCTCAGGATGGACAGGACAGCGCCCCAGCGGACAGTTATACCCTCGGGCGTGACCCAAAAAATCTGTTGGCGGCATGGCGGGACGAGATACCGGATACCCTGCGTGAGATGTGTGCTTTTCTGGATGACATGGAAACCGCCAAGCAGCAGACCATTCTTGGCCTTGAAGGTGAGGCACTCGTCCGGGCGATGGATCGCAGTCATTCAGCGCTTTTCACCTTCCATGGTACGGCGGCTGACTTCGGTGCGTTGCAGGAGCAGGTGGAGAAGGCAGGATTGATGGTGCAGTGTGGCGGGCGTGTTTGCGCGCTCTCGGCGCAGCATGATAAGGCCAGCTATCACCATATGATCAGGCAAACAATGGCAGACGAGGGCAACGCCCCGATTCTTGTTGGCTTTGGTGATGCGCCCAATGATGTGTCGATGCTCCAGAGTTGCGACATTGCCTGCGTCATTCCCCGACCTGACAGCCAGCCCCTTATCCTTCCCGAACCACCACAGATGCTGGTTCAGGCAGAGATTGCCGCTCCTCTTGGTTGGCTTGAGAGCGCGAGACAGGCCCTTGACTTAATTGAACAGCATTATGGTGAACAAAATGGGTGACGCATATCAGGATGGCATTGTTGCAACACTGCACAATTTCCAGACCAAATCGCTTGAGGATATCGAGGCTGAACTAAAACTTTTCTCTGGCTACCGGCCCATGGAGTTGGTGCTTCCCTGCCTGTATTCAGAACTTGAGGGGCCGGCGTTGCGGCATATTGTCGAGGAAATCAGCAAGGTCGATTACCTCAATCATGTGATCATCGGACTGGACCGCGCTGACGAAGCTCAATACCGAGCAGCCCACTCCTTTTTTCAGAATCTGAAACAACCCTTCTCGCTGCTGTGGAATGATGGGCCACGGATCCAAAACATTCATTCCCAGCTTGTTGAGCGCGGCCTCGCGCCGACCGAGCCCGGCAAGGGGCGCAATGTCTGGTATTGTATTGGCTTTGCCAATGCTAGGGGAAAGGCGGAAGCTATCGCGCTGCATGATTGCGATATTCTGACTTATGATCGCTCGTTGCTGGCCAGATTGTTCTACCCGATCGCCAATCCGAACTACCAATTTGAATTCTGCAAGGGATATTACGCCCGCGTGGCAGACGGCAAGATGAATGGCCGGGTCTCACGGTTGTTACTGGCACCGCTTTTAATAGCTATGGAACGTGTGCTTGGTCGTAATGACTATCTCGATTTTCTGCGAAGTTTTCGCTATCCGCTTGCCGGAGAATTTTCTTTCCGGCGGTCGCTGATACCAGAGCTCAGAATTCCCTCTGACTGGGGGCTAGAAGTGGGAATCCTGTCCGAGATGCACCGCAATCAGGCGAGCAACCGCATTTGTCAGGTCAATATTGCGGACACCTACGACCACAAGCACCAGCCACTTTCCGAGGATGATCGGAGTGCGGGCCTGTCGCGCATGTCATCGGATATCTCAAAGGTGCTGATCCGCAAACTTGCGACCAAGGGCCATTGTTTTGGCCATGAGACCTTTCGCACTATCAAGGCTACCTATTTCCGCATCGCGCTCGACATGGTGCGCATCTACCAGACTGATGCCGAGTTGAATGGCCTGTCTTTCGACATAGATGCCGAGGAGCGCGCGGTTGAGCTGTTTGCCGAGAACATCATGCGCGCGGGAGAGGAATTTTATTATTCGCCCATGGAAACGCCCTTCACACCGTCGTGGACGCGCGTTCTCTCGGCGGTTCCGGATATTGGCTATCAACTTCGCAAAGCCGTTGAAGCTGACAATCAGGCGCTGTAATGACTGCGGTAGAAACCAATTACCATGAAGGGTTGATGCACCGGCTTGTCAACATCTATCAGGATGTCGACACCACCATCCTTGGTGCGATTGCGGACCGCGTGCTGGCGCGTCTCGATGATGCATCAACTCCGGGCATTGGAGCCGCGTCACGATGGGACGAGTCCAGCTGCCTGTTGATCAGCTACGCCGACAGCATTACCGATGGCCGCAAATCGTCGCTTGCCTGTCTTGGCGAATTTGTCGAAACGCATTTGAATGATGTCATTGACAGTGTGCATATCCTGCCGTTTTTCCCTTCTACCGGAGATGATGGTTTCTCGGTGATGGATTACCGGGCCGTTGACCCAAGGCTTGGCTCTTGGGGTGATCTGACAAACATGTCATCGTCGCGAAAAATCATGGCCGATGTTATTTTGAACCATGGTTCCAGATCCAGCGCATGGTTCAGGCAGTTTGTTGATGGCGAGGCACCGGGTAATGGCTATTTCTTGTCGGTTGATGATGATTTCGATGTTTCGCACGTCATCCGCCCGCGTGAACATGCGCTGCTGCAACCGGTGACAACGGTCGGCGGGGAGAAGAAAGTCTGGTGTACCTTCAGCGAGGATCAGGTTGATTTTGATTTTTCCAATCCGCTCCTGCTCGAAGAATTCATCGGCATTATTCTCGATTTTATTGATCACGGTGTGCGTATTCTGCGCCTCGATGCGGTGGGTTTTTTGTGGAAGGAAACCGGAACCACCTGTCTCAATCTGCACCAGACACATGCAATCATCCAGCTCATCCGCTACATCGCCGATATATATGATGATGAGACCGTCATCGTCACCGAGACCAACCTGCCAAATCACGAGAATCTGAGTTATTTTGGTAATGGCAATGAGGCCCACTGGATTTATAATTTTTCGCTGCCACCGTTGATCCTCTACTCGCTGCTTTTCGCGGATTCCAGCATTTTGCGGCGCTGGAGCATGAGCATGCCACCGGCCCTGATAGGGACCAGCTACCTCAATTTTCTCTCCTCGCATGATGGATTTGGTATGCGCCCGACCGAGGGCTTGCTTGATGCGACGCAGCGCCAGCGCCTGCTTGATCGGTTGGAAGCGAATGGCAGCCTATTTTCGCGCCGCGCCAAAGCCGATGGAACAACAAGCGTCTATGAAGCCAACACGACGTTGTTCAGCGCGCTGGAAAAAATTGATGGCGATCCAACCGGTGCGCTGAGTTCTGCACGATTTATCGCTGCTTATGCGCTTATGTTTGGTCTGGAGGGGATTCCCGCGATTTACTTCAACAGTCTTATATCAGCGCAAAATCACACCGACGGTGTTGCTCGGTCGGGCATGAAACGGCGGATCAACCGGCAGAAATTCGAAAAAGACTGGCTTGATGACAGGCTCTCAGATCCGAAGAGCCGGGAAAGTATTGGTCTAGAGACACTGAAAAACCTTCTGACGATCCGCAAACGGCAACCGGCGTTTCATCCCAATGCAACGCAATTCACCCTTCAGTTGGGGGCTGAACTTTTTGGCGTTTGGCGGCAAAGCCATGATCGCAAGCAAAGCATTTTCGCGATCACCAATTTGTGTGCCAGCGAGCAGGCTCTTGATCTCTCCGCGATCAACCTGATCGACACGGAAAATTGGCGTGATCTGATAACGAAACAACAGATTGAAAGTAGGAGAGGATATATAACGATGTCTCCCTATCAGACGGTCTGGATTACCAATCACGCGGCGCCTGCATAGCGGTGAGGGTGCGCGTGGCACGCTTTTCAATACATCCTCGGACAGCCCAGTTGGTCGGCCAAATCTTCAACGGAGTCGGCAATAATGGTCCAGTCGCTCGTGGCGGCGAAATCAACCCTCTGGTCGATGCCATATTCTGTTGGCCGATTGATATAGGCAGTCTGAATACCCTCATTGCGCGCCGCCGCGAGATCATCATTATGCGCTGCAGCCATCATCACTTGTTCGGGTTCAAGGTGAAGAAGGCGTATCGCGTTCTGGTAAACGGCCGGGTCGCGTTTGAACGCGCGGTGCATGTCGCTGGAGAAAATGAAATCCCATGGGATGCCGGCGCGCTTTGCCATGGTCGCCAACAACATCAGTGAGCCGTTTGATAAGGGCGAAATCATGAATTTGGACTTGATACGGGTCAGGCCAGGCAGGCTGTCGGGCCATGGGTCCAGCCGGTGCCATGCCAGAGTGAGATGAGTACGCTCATCCTCGTCAAGCATGGCCAGACCAAATTCCGGCAAAATCTCATCCAGCCTTTGGCGATGAATGAAATCGATTGACACAAATGCCTCTTTGCCTGCTGTTACGCGTGCCATGCCCGGGGCATATCCTGCGCGCCACGCTCTTGCGAATGCGTCGCCGTCAAAATCGTTCACTCCTTTGGAACGGGCCAGCTCCTTGCTTTCCTTGGCAATCGATGAGCGCCAATCCACAATCGTTCCAAATGTGTCAAAAAGAACTGCTTTGATCATTCAATTCCCCGTTTTTAGCCAATCTTGGGTGTTTTGCCCGCACTTGTTTGGCAGCCATCATGTTAGGCATATTTTTCGTATCCTGCCATTGGTCAGTGCTTCTTTTACGTCTGCGCCGTCGGCAATGATTACCTTCACCTCTAAGGGAGGTGGGCTCCCACTCTATTTTGAGTGACATCCACACATATAACTTATCAGGTTTGATTTATCGGGCACAGTAAATGGTAGGGCCATGCCCGCCACCAGCCGGTCTAGGCTCAATGAGGACAAAACGCTGATCACAGTGGCGAGATCGTGCCGGTTATGATCACTTTTGAAAAGCAGGAAAATGGCGGAGAGGGTGGGATTCGAACCCACGAAGGGCTCGCACCCTTGCCGGTTTTCAAGACCGGTGCATTCAACCGCTCTGCCACCTCTCCGGCGCTCATTATAGAACGGTATCCGGTGTCTACCGAAACCTGTGGTGAAGGTCAATACCTCCGCACTCAATTTAATTATGCCACATAAATCTGACGGATTTTCAGTGAAGAAATCAACTCCTGAAGGGCTGTAATCCATCGTTGCCCAAGCTATTGCCATGCTTGGCCTTTACTGAAACCAAAAGGTTAGGCAAGGGTCACACCGGCGGCGCGCATCTCCTCTAGCGCGGCGGTGAGCGATCCGTTGAAATCAATCGCTCGGCAGCTGGCGAGACGGACCTCAACAGCAAAGCCCAGCGCAGCACCATCAATCGCCGACCAGGCCACACAAAAATCGGTCGCCAATCCTGCCATGGTCAGGTGAGTACATCCAACCTCACGTAAATATCCTGCAAGGCCTGTCTGCGTTGCCTTGTCATTCTCAAAAAATGCGGAATAGGAATCAACCTCCGGGTTCATCCCCTTGCGGATGATTGCAGACGCCAGAGATATATCGAGGTCCGCGTGAAAGGCGGCGCCTTCACTGCCTTGAATACAATGATCTGGCCATAGAACCTGGGGCCCATAGGGCATGTCGACCATTTCCAGCGGTGTCTTTCCCGGATGTGACGAGGCAAAGCTGCTATGGCCGGTTGGGTGCCAATCCTGCGTCAGTACGACAAGATCATGAACGGACATCATGTCATTGATTGATGACATGATGGTATCGCCATCCTCCACTGCCAATGCGCCGCCGGGGCAGAAATCATTCTGGGGGTCAATTACAACGAGACACTTCATTCCATCCTCCATGCTGTTATCATGTCGTTATTTCGCTGAGGGACAATGCTAGGGTCTTTTTGGCATTAAACAAAGCCGCACCACAAGCCCGGTCACCCCACGTGTAGCGCGCGGCAACGAATGGCCGTGTGGTGTTTTGACAAAAATAGTCCGGCCGCAATTCACCTTTTTGCATTTTTGGTAACTATGATAGCTATGCCATCCGCGTCAACGGTGGTAAAGATATCCGTCTCCGGTTTGCGGCTGTATGGTTCTTTGTTGTGGCTTCCTGTTTGCCTCCGTATCTGGGGTACTATGCAAAAGTCTTTTCAAACTGCACAGCGTTGTGTGATGACGTTGCACGCCATAGGGTGAGGGTAGCGTCATAAAAGGGCATCGCCACTACCGGTGGGTGCAGGGTGACAATGTCTACCAAGTAAGGTCGCGTCGATGAGTTTTTCATATTTATTTCAATTCTTCAGATTTGCAGGGGGGTGCGTTGGTGGCCGGTCAGTTGTCAGTCTGCTTAGCACCGTGATGATGCTCGCTGCATCGCTTGCCCACGCACAGGGATATGGCGGGCGCACAGCATCGGTGGAAACAGCGCCGGCAAAGCAGGAAGTGCTCTCACGCTTTACCGACGTTCAGGGCCGCATTGTTGCGGGCAATTCCTCAGCTATCACCGCTGTGACCAACGGTGTTGTTGACCTGGCGACATTGCGGATTGGCGATATGGTGGAGGAGGGACAGCTGATCGCCACGCAGGACAGCAAAACACTTCGTCGTCAGCTGGCGCTGCTTGAAATAAGGGTGGCAGATGCAAAGATTCGTCTCGCCGAGGCCACGCAGGCCGATCGCGATGAGACTGACCGGCAACAGCGTCAGCGTGAAAATCTGCGCTTGCGCCTCGTTGAAGCGAATGCCCGCATTGACGAGCTTGAGGCCGATTTGCGCCATGAGGCTGATCAGTTGGCTGTGAATAAACGGCAATTGGAACTGCTGGAGGGTAAAGCGAAGCGGGCGCAGGATTTGGCTGACCGCAACACACTGCCAAGCGAGGCCGCGGAAACCGCGCTGGGTGCCAGTTTGAACGCCCGTCAACATATGCTCGCCCGTGAGGCAACAATCACCGGAAAAACGGCACAGCTCGCCAACGCCCGGTCCGCTGTTGCGCGAACACGATTGGAAATTGACCAGCTTGAGCGCGATATCGCCGCCCCAGACGGGTTTACAATCGCAAGGATTGAGGCCGAAATTCGCCAGTTTGAGGCAGACATAACGGATCTGCGCGCGGATATCCGCGACACAAATCTTGTTGCACCGCGTGACGGCCAGTTGGTTTTTTTGGCTGAGCTTCAACAGGGTTACAGCCGCGAAGGTGACGTCATTGCCCGCGTGCTGGCAATGGACGAGTTCGAGGTCGAGGCTGAGATTCCTGTTGCTCATATGGAATTTGTCGGCGCTGCTGATAACATCCGATCATTCGACCTGGAAGGCCAGATGATGATGCTGAAGCCAAGAGCTGTCCTGCCGGTTCAAAATGCGCGCACCGGAACGCAGACTGTTCGGTTTAGGATCACGGGTGATCTTCCACCCGCGGCACGCGCAGATAATGCGGTCATCGTACTGAAAGTGCCAACCTCGAGTCCGGCACCGGTTGTCACGGTGCTGAAAGACGCTGTGCTGCCGGTTGTTGGCGGGCACATCGTGTATGTCGCCGAGGAGGGCATTGCTATCAAGAGACGCATCCGGCTTGGTGAAGCCTTCGGCGATAGTTTTGTCGTCCTGCAGGGGCTGGAGGCGGGAGCTGAGGTGATTGTTCGTGGTAATGAGGCGCTGAACGATGGCAAGAAAATCAAGATTGGGGGCGCACCTGCCGGTAAAAAGCCTACGGGTCTAGGAGGAGAGGCATGGAGTTTGAACTGGACAACAAGCCGGGGACCGGCCTCAGCCGATTTGTTGCTTGGCACTGAAAAATCGCTGTTCAATGACGAGGAAATCTCCGTTGTACGCGCCGGTGACAGTATCAACTTCATTGGTAAACTGTTCCTGCCGTTCGGTGTTCTCGATCTCGATTTCAACGGCACCATTGAGGGCAACAATATGGCGGGCAAGGTCACGCTGCGTGGTCTGCCCGGGGGGCGTGAGCCGACGCTTGATTTTACCGGCACAAAGGACTCCGGCACAAAGGATGCTGACTGATGGGAGGGCTGATCAAAACGGCCATCGAACGTCCGGTTGCCATTCTTGCACTGGTGCTGCTGACGGTGCTGTTCGGCACTGTTGCACTTCGCAACATCCCGATCCAGATGAGCCCAGACATTGAAAAGCCCATATTACAGGTGCGGGTCAATTGGCCCGGCGCATCACCTGAAGATGTCGACCGGGAAGTCGTTGCCCGGCTGGAACGTGAGCTTGCTTCACTGAACGGGCTTGAGGAAATGGCCTCGCGGTCATCGCGCGGCCGTGCCCGGGTCACACTCACCTACAATGTCTCGCAGGATATGGACAAAGCCTTGGTGCTGTTGCTCAGCAAGCTGTCATCGGTCAGTAATCTGCCCAATGATGCTAAGACGCCAGAAGTGCGCACCTCCAATTCAGATGATAGTCCGATCGCCCGCATGGCCTTGATTTCAACCATTGGTGAGGCAAATGATCTCGAGGGTCTGGGCAATTTCCTCGAGTCCGACATCATCGAACCGCTTGGCCGTGTTGACGGCGTTGCTGAGGTCACGGTGTATGGCGGCGGCAATCGCGAGATGCGTATTTTCATTGACCCTGAAAAGCTGGTGCAATACCGCTTGACGCTGACCGAGGTTATCGACGCCTTGCGTTCGTCCTCGACAATGATGAGTGTTGGCGTCGTCAATGAGGGAAAGCGGACCTACGCAGTGCGGGCGGAGGCGGTGAATTACACACCGCAGACGGCGGGGCGGATTGTGCTCAGAACCGATCTCTCTGAAACTGGAACGCTGGTTCCTTTGCTTCTCTCCGATGTTGCAACGATCAAGCTACAGGTTCAGGAACGCACCAGTTTTCGTCGTTTGATGGGTGAGGATGCAATTATAATCAATGCGTTGCGTGCACAAGGTACGAATGTGGTTGAAACGATGAAGGCGGTTGCGCTTGTCGTTGATGATCTCAATGCGACAACCTTGGCGGCGCGTGATCTTAATCTTTCCATTGTCTATGACGAGACAAAATATATTTCCTCGGCAATTGACCTGGTCCAGCAGAACATATGGATTGGTGGTGTTCTGGCGCTTATGGTGTTGTTACTGTTTTTGCGGTCTGCGCTGCCGACAATCATTGTTTTTGCGGCAATCCCTGTTTCAATCATTGGCACCTTTGTCGCCATTGCCGGGTTGGGGTTGTCAATCAATGTGATCTCTCTTGCCGGGCTTGCCTTTGCCGTTGGCATGGTTGTCGATGCCTCGATCGTAAGTTTGGAGAATATCTTTCGCCTGCGGCAACGCGGCATGAGTGCCGAGAATGCCGCCTACCATGGCGCAAGACAGGTTTGGGCACCCATTTTGGGGTCTGCGCTGACGACGGTGATCGTTTTTATCCCTGTATTGATGCTGCAACTCCCGGTCGGTCAGTTGTTCCGCGACATCGGCATCGCCATTTCGGTGGCGGTGTTGATATCGGTTGTTGTTTCTGTGACGGTGATCCCGGCTCTGGCATCGCGTCTGTTGCGGGGCAGGGATGACCGCTTTGGCGCGCTTTTGCCGATCCCCGGACTTGACCATCTGGCCCGTGGGTTTGCCGCTCTGATCCTGCGCTACGCGACTTTTGCCGTGCGCCGCCGGGTGGTTGGACTTGTTGTCGTTGGCGCGGTTCTGGCGGGTGCTGCGGGATTTTCCTATCGCTTCATGCCACAGCTTGATTATCTGCCTGACGGCAACGCCAACTTCGTTTTTGGCCGGATTTTTGTTCCTCCGGGCTATTCGATGGATGAGACGATGCGTATCGCCGAAAAAATGGAGACGGCGGCGCGTCCTCTTTGGGAAGGTGAGGCACCTGCAGATGGCCCTCCGGCCATTGAGCGCTTTTTCTTTGTGGCTTTTTCGGGTGGTGCTTTTGCGGGTGCGTCTGCGGTCGAACCATCGCGTGTCGCCGGTCTGCAGAGCGTTTTGATGACACCGATCTTCTCTGAACCGGGGGCTGGTGCTTTCGTGCGTCAGTCATCGCTTTTTGGCCGCTCTGTCGGCGGGTCTCGGTCAATTCGGCTGGATGTATCTGGGCCGGACCGCGATACCATCCTGCCCATCGCCTATCGTCTCAATGAAGCGTTATCGGACCGTTTTTCGCGGCGGGAGGGAAACCAGATCCGTGCTATCCCAAATCTTGATAATGGTGCCCCGCAAATCAGAATTTCCCCCGATCTGACGGCGCTGGCACGTGCTGGTGTTTCGGTACGTGAGCTGGCATCCACCGTCGACGTTTTCAATGACGGTGCCAATGTGATCCAGATTCCGATCCAGGGAGAGTTGATCGACATGGTGTTGTCCGGCAAGGATGCGCGCAATCTGACAGCGGCGGCTCTGTCAGATATTCCGGTGGTGACGAGAGCTGGCAATATTCTGCGTCTTGACCAGCTAGCTAAGTTGGAAATCATTAGCGCGCCCGAACAGATAAGACGCCTTGGTGGCCGCCAGTCATTATCGCTGCAACTGCGGCCGAATGAGGCAGTACCACTTGAACAGGCAGTGCAGGTTATCGAGGATGAAATTCTGGTCGACCTGCGTGCCGATGCGTCCGCCGCCGGCGTTACCATCGCTATCAAGGGCGCTGCCAGTGCGCTTGAGGAAACATGGACGGCCATGCAGTCCAATGTGGCCACCGCTATTGCGGTGATTTTCCTGCTTCTTGTCGTTCTACTGCGCAATTTTGTTTTGCCGGTGATCATTCTGCTGGCAGTGCCGGTTGCAGCGGCAGGCGGAATTGGCGGGCTGGCCCTTTTGAACATCTATATCCGGCAACCGCTTGATATGCTGACCATGCTTGGGTTTGTAATTTTGACTGGTGTCGTGGTGAATAATGCGATTTTGATGATCGAACAGGCCATGTTGCATATGCGTGAGGAGGCGATGGACGCCGCCACCGCGATCATCGAGGCAACCCGCAACCGGATCAGGCCGATTTTCATGTCCACCCTGACCTCGTTGTTTGGACTGGTGCCATTGGTGATTTTTCCGGGGGCTGGCTCAGAGTTGTATCGCGGCCTGGGGGTGGTTGTCTTTGGCGGGCTTGGTCTGTCGACGATTGCTACGTTGATCATCGTTCCACCTCTGCTATCCATCGCCCTGCAGAGCCGTCTTGCTGGCGCTGTCACAACGCCGCCTATGATTAACCTCGACGCTACAAAAAGTGGCAAAGTCTGAGCAATCCTCCGCCAATCGACGGCATTTTTTCTTGCGACCAGAGCCAATCGGCTGTTGCAACAACTTGTGGTATCAACGTACCATAGCCACCAAATGCTGCGTGTGATTGGGCGGAGAAGAGGCTATGACGGTTTCGATAACAACAGGTAAAATAAGAGTGTTGTCACGTCTCCGGCGCTGCATCTTTTCGTTTTTGCTTTGTCTTTTGTTCGCCGGTACGGCGCAGGCGACAACCGACAATGGTGATTTTGCCAGCTGGGTTCACGATTTGCGGGCCGAGGCGCGGCAGAAGGGAATTTCTGACGCTGTACTGGATCAAGCGCTGAAAGGCATTGCGCCGTTGCCACGGGTGATCGAGCTAGACCGCAGTCAGCCGGAATTCAAGCTCACCTTCGAGGAATATCTGGGCAAAGTCGTCTCCCCGACGCGCAAGCGGGTTGCAGCAGAGAAGCTCAAGGAGCATGACAAGCTGTTGACCGAGATTGCCGCCAAATATGGTGTGCAGAAACGATTTCTGGTTACGTTCTGGGGGGTCGAGACCAGCTTTGGCCGTTATCTTGGATCCTTCAATGTGCCGCAAGCGTTGGTGACGCTCGCCTATGATGGACGGCGCAGCGCCTATTTCCGCAAAGAGCTGTTCAATGCACTCACCATTCTTGAGGAAGGGCATATCAGCGCGGCGGCGATGAAGGGATCTTGGGCTGGTGCGATGGGACAAAGTCAGTTCATGCCGTCCTCCTTTGTCAATTATGCCGTCGATTGGGATGGCGATGGAAAGCGCGATATCTGGGCGACAAAGGCGGATGTCTTCGCCTCTTCCGCCAACTATTTGGCCAAGGCAGGTTGGCGTGACGATATCACCTGGGGCCGTGCTGTTGGCCTTCCGGCTGATGGCAAAATCAACGGCAAAGCGGCTGCGGTGTTGGCTGAAGCGAAGACAAAGATGTTGCTTGGTGAGTGGGCCAAAGCAGGTGTGAAAAGTGTGGACGGATCAGCGCTGCCAACACGCCCATTGCAGGCGCGTCTCGTCATGCCAGCGGGAGATACGGGTCCGGCCTACCTCGTCTATAGTAATTTTGACTCGATCCTTGCCTGGAATCGTTCAAATTATTACGCTCTGGCGATTGGAATTCTCTCTGATACGCTCCGGTAATTAATGGTGCCCATGTTGAAAAATTGCCCATGTTAGACAAGTGCCAATTCCGTCACCTGAAGCTTGCTCTTCTTCTGTTGCTTCTTGCCGGTTGCTCGACAGCGGAATTAACTGTCGATCTGATCAAGAAGTCTAAAAAACGCGCTCAGCAGGTTGAGATAGCAAAGGCCGTTGAGGAGGGAGCGATCACCGCAAACCCGGTCTACAAGATTGGCAATCCCTATCAAGTTGGCGGCGTGTGGTATTATCCGGAGCGTGATTTGGCTTATGACGAAACCGGAATCGGCTCTTGGTATGGCGATGAATTTGCTGGTAGGTTGACAGCCAATGGCGAGATTTTTGATCCCGATATGGTTACGGCAGCGCACAAGACACTGCCGATGCCCAGTGTCGTTCGGGTGACGAACCTCGACAATGGCAAATCACTGGTTGTACGGATCAATGACCGTGGGCCATTTGTTGCGGGCCGGATCATCGACCTGTCGCGTGAGGCGGCGCGCTTGATCGGCTACCGCGATCAGGGGATCGCCCGGGTGCGGGTACAGGTGTTGGCGGAACAGACACTGCGTTTGGAAAAGCTGGCAAAGGACGGCAATTTCACAGAGATAACGGGCGATGTAAGTGCCATGCCGACCGTTGCTGCGGTTGAACAGCCCGAGGTCAGCATGACAGCCACATCCTCATCCGGCAAAACAGTTGACTCTGACGTTGAGGATGACAATGTTTCAGCGCTCGAATTACTGGCACGCTCGCGGGTTGGTGAGGTAATAACAGTTGCACCGATAGAGACCCAGATATGGGTTCAGGTGGGTGCCTTCTATGCCGAGGCTAACGCCTCGAATGTTCTTGCCAAAGTGGAGATTGTCGGGGCGGGGCAGGTATCACCGGTTGATGTTTCAGGCCAGACACTGCATCGTGTGCGCATTGGTCCCCTAAGCTCGGTTGAAGCGGCTGACAGGGCGCTTGACGGCGTTATCGGCCTTGGCTTCAGTGGGGCTCGGATTGTTGTCGATTGAGCTGATGCCCCAAATGTGGCGGTTAGCCAGCGAAGTAGGTCATTTTTATGCCGTCTTTTCGTGCTAACCGACGATCAATCCTGAGATCTTGAGATGGCTGGAAATGGCTGGCAGATTGGGGGTGGTCGCGTCATGATGAGGACATGGATGATGGTAGGATAGTGATGCTAAGAGTAGAGTGACCATTATCCTGCGACCTTTGTAGAATTTGAGAGTGGATAGATGAAAAATCAGATTAAAGCCCGGATATCGCCCCTTGGCTATGCGCTGCGGAACATTGGTCTGGCGGTTGCCCTCCTGTTGCTTGGTGGGGTGCCTGTGCAGGCTGTTGAAATTGACAGCTCGGCCGAGTTTGCTTTTATCACCGATTATGCCTCGGGAAAGATTTTGATGGCGAAAGACGCTGATATGCCGATGAAGCCTGCGTCCATGGCAAAGATCATGACGGTGTTCATCACCTTTCAGCGGATCAAAGAGGGCGGTCTGTCGCTTGATGATACGTTTCTTGTCTCCGAGAAAGCGTGGCGCAAGGGTGGCTCCAAGACATTTATTGAAGTGGGCAAACAGGTTACGGTCAGTGACCTGCTGCATGGGGTTATCGTGCAATCGGGAAATGATGCAGCGATTGCACTTGCCGAGGGTATCTCTGGTACCGAAGATGGGTTTGCCGAGGAAATGAATTTCACTGCCAGGAAGCTCGGCATGCTGAACACTGTTTTCAAAAATGCAACCGGCTGGCCGCACCCCGACCAAACCACGACCGCGCGCGATCTCAACATTCTGGCGACGGCGATGATCCGCGAATTTCCTGCTGATGAATATCCGCTTCTCTATCCGATGTTTGCCAAGAAGGAATTTACTTTTAACGGCATCAAGCAGGGCAATCGCAACCCTCTGGTCTATGGCACGGAAGGGGCTGATGGACTGAAAACCGGCCATACCGAGGAGTCTGGCTATGGTCTTGTCGGCTCAGCGCAGCGGCGCGACCAGCGTGTGATCATGGTGCTGAACGGCATGACCAGCAAGAAACAGCGTTCATCCGAATCCCGGCGGTTGGTGGATCTGATTTTCCGCGAATACAGGCATTACCTGCTCTATGAGGCCGGCGAGGTTGTAGACCGGGCGAATGTCTGGCTTGGTGAGGATGCGCAGGTTGATTTGGTGCTGAAGGACAGGCTTGATCTGGTTATCTCGCGCGCTGAACGCCGCAAAATGAAGGTAACGCTGCAATGGCTTGATCCGTTACCGGCCCCCCTGGTCAAGGGAGATGTCGTTGGCAAGCTGGTTCTTGATCTCCCCGGCAAAAGCAACAGCTATGAGCTGCTTGTCGGCAAATCTGTCGAGGAGTTGGGACTTTTTGACCGCATTGGTGCGGCGCTGAAATATCTGATCTTCGGTGCGGGCGCCGACGTGTTGGCCAACAGCTAGGCAGTGGTGATGGCGGACAGGCGGGGATATTTCATTTCCTTCGAGGGTGGTGAGGGCAGTGGCAAGACAACACAGATACGCCTGCTTGTTGACTGGATTGAGCAGGTGGCACCACAGTGGCGGCCGCTGACAACACGTGAGCCAGGTGGCACAGACGCTGCTGAGGACATTCGCACACTTCTGGTGACTGGCACGGCCGATAAATGGCGCCCGGCCACTGAGGCCATGCTGATGTCGGCCTCGCGTCACGAACATGTGGAAAATGTAATCCGGCCGGCGCTTGCTGGAGGCCGCATTGTGATCAGTGACCGGTATAATGACTCGACAACTGTCTATCAGGGGTTGGTTGGCGGCGTTGACAGCGCTTCTATCGCCGCTCTGCATCATCTTGCCTGCAACGGGCTTGTTCCCGATATCACGTTTCTGCTTGATATGGACGAGGAGGAGGGGCTTGGCCGCGCAGGTGACCGTGGTGGAGATGAAACCCGGTTTGAAAGCAAGGGACAGTCCTTTCATGCGGCGGTGCGCCGGGGGTTTCTTGATCTGGCTGCAGGCGCGCCTGATCGCTTTATCGTTTTAAGTGCCGCAGCCCCAGTTGAGGAGATCGCAGCCAAAATTCAAAGCACCGTCAACCAGCGTCTTGCAATTTGCGGGTGAGGGCGGCTTGAATGCAGGATCAGTTATCGTCAAACGAGTCGCCGCTTCCCTCCATCACTGGCCATTCTGGGTTCCAACAGGACCTTGTTGCCGCCATGGGGCAGGGGCGCATGCACCATGCGTGGCTGCTCACCGGGCCACGTGGCATTGGCAAGGCGCAGTTGGCATTGCGGGCGGCGGCGTGGCTGCTGGCTGAAAACAACGATGATCCTCACTCTGCCAAAACGCCGACAGGCTTTGGGATTGATCCAGCCGATCCTGGTGTGACGCTTGTGCTGAATGGCGCACATCCCGATCTCAAAATCGTGGCGCCGCTGGAGGAGGATAATAAATCCGGCCAAATCAAGATTGATCAGATAAGGGCGCTACTGCCCTTTATGATGCACAAACCCGGACGTGGCGGCTGGCGCGTTGCAATCATTGATTCAATGGATGAAGTAAATCGCAATGGTTCTAATGCGTTACTAAAACTTCTTGAGGAGCCACCTGAAAAGACCGTGCTGTTTCTGATCGCGTCATGCCCGGGGCAATTGCCGCCAACAATCCGCTCGCGCTGCCGTATCGCCCGGATGTCGGCTCTCGATCAGGATAACAGTGCTGCGGTGATTGCCAGCATTTGGCCAGACGCCGATGCCAGCCAGCGGCAATTGTTGACAATCCTTGGCGAGGGTGCGCCGGGCCGCGCGATAATTTTGGCCGAAACTGGCGCCGCTGACTGTTATCAGACAGCCTGTGCGCTGCTGACCGAGGACCGGCTGGACCGAGCGGCGCTTGCCACAATTTGCGGCAAATGGGGCAAGGGCGGCGCGGCTGGTAAGAACAGTCGTCAGGGCGCGATCATGCTGCTTGAGCGTTTGTTGCGTCTTTGCGCACTTGCCGCATCCGGCGTCAGCCTGCCGCCCTGCTGCCAATTTGAGGAACGGGTGATTGCCGTGCTTTGCCAGCGCCATGCGGCGGGCAGGCTGGCAGAAATGCAAAGCGAATTCAGCCAGAAAGCGGCACTGGCCGATGCTCTGTACCTTGATTTTGCCCAGTTTCTCACGCGTCAATTGACGGCTTTTCATCGGAAATCCTTGCCCTGAACAGGTGATGATTGTAGACCCTGTGTAGACGGTCAGCGTCCGTTTCCCATTCGTCTTTTGCGTGAAAGCCAGAACAAGCTGATGACCAGCCAATCGAAACCGAAATATTACCTGACAACGCCGATTTACTATGTCAACGACAAGCCGCATATTGGTCATGCTTACACGACGCTGGCATGTGATTTTCTGGCGCGGTTCAAACGTCTTGATGGCTTTGATGTCTGTTTGCTGACAGGCACTGATGAACACGGCCAGAAGGTTGAGAAGGCCGCCCTTGATGCCGGCGTCTCACCACAGGATTTTACCGATAGTGTCAGCCAGAATTTTCGTGATCTCACCGGCAGCTTGAATTTTTCCAATGATGATTTTATCCGGACCACCGAAAGCCGCCACAAAGCGGCCTGCCAGGCATTATGGAATTTGCTGCGTGACCGCGGGCATATCACCCTCGGCAGCTATTCCGGTTGGTATGCTACGCGTGATGAGGCCTTTTACACTGAGAGCGAGTTGGTAGATGGCATGGCTCCTACAGGCGCGCCTGTAGAGTGGGTCGAGGAGCCTTCCTATTTCTTCAATCTGTCACACTGGCAGGATAAGTTGCTCGCTTTTTATGAGGCACATCCGGATTTTGTCGGTCCTGACTCGCGCTTCAATGAAGTTAAGAGCTTTGTTGCAGGCGGGTTGCGAGATCTCTCGGTCAGCCGTGCCAGCTTCAAATGGGGCGTCCCGGTACCCAATGATGATGATCACGTGATGTATGTCTGGCTTGATGCGCTGACCAACTACATCACTGCTACCGGTTGGCCGGTCGATGGCAATTTTGGTGATGCGGAAAAATACGCGCATCTCTGGCCCGCTGATCTGCATATGGTCGGCAAGGATATTCTGCGCTTTCACGCCGTCTATTGGCCTGCCTTTTTGATGGCGGCGGATTTACCGCTGCCAAAGCGTGTCTTTGCCCATGGCTGGTGGACCAATGAGGGGCAGAAGATCTCCAAATCGCTTGGCAATGCCATTGATCCGTTGGCACTGGCTGACCAATATGGCCTTGATCAGATGCGTTATTTTCTGATGCGCGAGGTGCCGTTCGGCAAGGATGGTGACTACTCCACACAGGCGATGATTCATCGGATGAATGGCGACCTGGCCAATGATCTTGGCAATCTCTCGCAGCGTGTTCTGTCAATGGTGTTCAAGAATTGCGACGGTGTGATGCCAGCCTTTCCCGAGCGCCCAACTGCCGAAGACAAGGCGCTTATCGCCGCAGCGGATGCCTTATTGCCGGCTGTGCGTGAACAGATGGACAGGCAGGGTTTTCACGAGGCGCTGCGCCTGATCTGGCAGGTTATTGCCGATGCCAACCGCTATGTCGACGCCGCCGCACCCTGGGCTCTTAAAAAGACTGATCCGGCGCGCATGGCTGAGGTGCTGGCAGTACTTGCAGAAATCATCCGCCAGGTGGCCATACTGGTACAGCCGCTGATGCCGGATTCTGCAGAGAAAATGCTCGATCAACTTGGTGTTGTCGCTGACCAGCGCAGTTTTGCGCAGATCGGTGGTGCTACGCGGCTTGCCAGCGGTCATGTGATCGCCAAGCCGGAGCCTGTTTTCCCCCGTTATGTTGAGGAAGAGGCAGTTTAATGCAGCAGCCGGTGATTATCGACAGCCACGCGCATCTCGATTACCCACAGCTTGCCGCTGATTTGCCTGGGGTGTTGGCACGCGCCGAGACTGCGGGTGTTAGGCAGATCATCTCGATTGGTGTTAAACTAAGCACCAGCCATGTGCCGCGTGAAATTGCTGAAGCCCA
>SHBD01000023.1 GCA_004212735.1 SAR116 cluster bacterium | reverse complement strand
TGTCTTGGAGAAAGATGATTGAATATCTAGAACGAGTGTCGTCACACCAATCGAGAAAATTGAAAATATCGCCATATAGACGACAAGTTCGACAAGCGTGAAACCAGCCAGTGCGGCGAACCGGTTTGTAGGGTCACCCTCCCGGTTAAAGCGGAAATTTGAGAGACGACCCATGTCGCGTTCAAGATGCCGATACCAATGACGGCACAAACAAACAACCGATAGCAACATGGTCACCTCAATCGAAGAAAACGAGAAGCGCATTTTACAATATGTTAACTATTTCTTAGCACTTTATAGAGTGCTCGCTAACTCAGTAAGAAGGCAAAGAAACTGTCTACTTATATGTTTTTAAACATTTAATTTGAATGCCTTGAAAAGCGTCTATTGACCCATCGCCAAAAAATCGATGTTTATCCGTAAAACAGGATAATCTGATGCCACACAATACCCAATCGCCATAACGACCCGTAACTGTGATGATCTGCAAGAAAATAGTAATGCGCGAAACCCAGACGGCCAATCATCAGCTCACCCGGCAGGACGGCTTTGCTATGGTCTCGGTGTTGTTCATCATCGCCCTGCTCAGCGTCACCGTTGTGCCTCTGATGGACATGGTACGGCTGAACAAGGAAACGCAAATCCGCCAGCAGATCACGACCAATCTCGGTCAGGAAGCGCGTGAAAATCTCGAGGTTGCGGTTTATCTGGTAAAAGCAGCAGAGGGTGTCCCCGATGGGTACAGCAACACGCCATCCACCGAGGTGACAACTCTTGCCCGCTCTTGCTCGGCGCGTATTGCCGCGATTGACCCCAATCTTCTTGGCGCGCAGGGTCTGCTCAACACACAGACAACCTACAGCACGAGAGCCTCGACCGCCAGCAACCGCCTGGTGGCGTCCTTCATAGTCAACCGCAGCAATGATCCCCGGTTCCTGCGCTTTGTCATTGTCACCTGCGCCAGTGCCAAATCGGGCGAGATAGGTATCTATGCATCGGAAATTGCGGCACTCAATGGCGCCTATTACACCCTGTCATTCGGACAATTCTAATGTCCTTCGGACAATTCTGATGTCATTCATTCGAGCCTGATTGTTGTACCAGCGGCGTTGATGAACAGCGCTGTGATTTATTAATATTCACCTGGATGGCTGTTTTTGGGGTACTGGTGTTGTGGTCAAACGGCACCTTCTGGTAGTAAACGGTTTTTCGGTCCGGCCCCACCGCACGGATACTCCAGCCATCAAGTCCGGTCCATCTGTTTACGACAAGGTTTGGATTGGTATTGTTGTCACCATCGGGATCCTGCCAGTAATCCTTCAACTCGAACAGATTTGTGATGGGGTCCATCTGTGCGCTTGCCGGCAGCCTCAGCGGAACGATCAACCCGTCATAGGGTTTCTCCCATTGCGGCGTTCCTGTCAGCACACCGTTCGATCCGATGACCTGCGGATTGAATTCACCCGGATCATCAACCAGGGTAAAGGGGTCGTTTCGTTTATCCAGATTGCGGTTTTCCTCAATGTTGTTCAGGGTGAATTCCACATCACCAGAGGTGCCGTCAAAACTGTCGAAATTGAAAAACAGCGTATAGCGATCACGGGTGTTCAGCGGCATCTGTTCATGAATGAAAACGGTGATCGTATCGGGCTGTTGGTTACGCGCCTTTGGCGAAAACAGGATATAGGGAAAATTGTCAACGCTGTTCAGGGCATTCGGATAGGTCGGATAATGTGATTGCAAACTCTGCAACCTCGTGTCACCTGCCAGCGCACATTTTTGCGCATTTGCCCTGTTTCGCTGCCCATTCGGCAGGTCATATCGATAGGCTCTGCCGCAATACCCATAATATGTTGTTGGATATTCATTACTGCACACACTGGTTGTTGTCAGATATTTATGCGTGGTGAATTTACCTGTGCTGGCATTGAAGGTGCCAAGGTCAAACCGCGTTGCCGTGCCGCATGTCTGGTTTCCGCAATTGGCGATAACATTGAGATTCGTTCGTCTCGTTTTCCTGAGTGGCTCAGACACCATGGTTGAGAACAACGCATCCTCGCCAAAAAACCCGTCCGGCGACTGATATGTCAGATTGGCCAGCGCCAACCGCACATTTTCGATCTGGCCCTGAAACGTAACGCGGCGTCCGCCAAGACCGGTCACTGTGACGCCCGGTGGCGTAGTCGTCAATTTCAGACGACTTTTGGGTTCCTCGGTCTCGACTGCCACGCTGACCTTAGTAAGCGGGATCGTCGCCAGCGCGTCAATGATCGGAATATCATTTTTAAAGCCACCGCCGATGACTGCCTTCGTCATCGGTGCATCAAGAGCGATTGCCGGTGCATTGCTTCCCGGTGGTTCGATCAGCGAAATGTTGAACGCCGCTGGATTTTGCGGGTTATGGACGATAAATCGTGGCAGCAGAACATGGGCGCCAGCGGGTATCGGGCTTGCGGGATTATCTGCGGTCACCAGACAGGCCGGATCATCCACCGTTGCTGTCGCAACTTTTGTCGTATTGGCAACCGCCAATGCGGTGCTGATCGTGCACCGGGTTGCCGCCCCTTCGATGGCCAGCGTGATCCGCGCACCAATCGCGATCATCTCATTCATCAACACGCCGATGGATTTGTTGCCACGCTGGGCGCAGTCAGAGGCAAACTGGAAGGTCGGACTGCCGGTTGAGGTCTCGGCAAGAAGCCGGCATTTTGGGACAACGCCATTGTAGCGGCTGTCATTCCCAAGCATGCTGACCACGGTCAGCCCGGGACCGCGTTGCAGGTCTTCCGGCATGGTCGTATTCACATAGGCGGTCGGGTTTGTACTCTGGACGAGCTTGCCTGCCTGAAAATCATCATAAATGAAGTTGGTAATCGCTTCGTCTGTCTGCTGTGATTTACGCTCACCCTGACTCTGCAACAATTCCTTGTCAGTCGTGCCAATCAACTGGATCGTTGCGACACTGATCATCGATAGAATGGCAACTGCCACCAGCAGTTCAACGAGCGAGATTCCCTCCACCCCCATCGAAATTCGTCGTGTCCAACGGGATAAAAAATCAAAAAACCTGACCATACGAGAATTATATCAGCATTAACTAATTAAAAGATCCTATGGTTGCAAACCGAGGAACCGCCGGATCTGCTCTTCCCTGTCGCTGAAATTGCCCGAAACGCCAATTGATGTGATTGACCTTGATCATGGCTTGCGGTATCACCGCACACACTGGTGGCCCGATGGCAGAGTGGTTATGCAGCGGTTTGCAAAACCGTGTACATCGGTTCAATTCCGGTTCGGGCCTCCAATCATTTCACCCTTTTTAAAGATCGACAGATCAATCCACAGATGCCAGGCCGTTCCAGCCCAATCGCCATTGCGATCCTTTTTCCGGCACTGTTTTGGATAATGCGGGGAGTCTCCGCATGAAGCTGCTGATCTCACTGTCGGCGTTGCTTCTCTCCATCATTCTTGTGCAGATGGGCATTGGCTCGCTGCGGCCTTTCGACACCATTTCCGGCCAGGCGCTCGGCTTCACTGCGATAGAGATCGGCATCATTGCCTCGGGGCATTTTGCCGGCTTTTTGCTTGGGTGTATTTTCAGCCCCTCATTGGTAACGCGTGTGGGGCATTCGCGTGCCTTTGCCGTGATGGCGGGGATCGCCGTGATCTCGATCATTGCGCATCCGCTTTATCCCAATGCGTGGTTTTGGGCATTCATCCGTATTTTCGCCGGTTTTTCGGTGGCTGGCTGCTACACGTTGATTGAGAGCTGGCTGCAGGCGAAAGCGACCAATGAAATCCGTGGACGGGTGTTCAGCCTCTATCGCGTTGTCGATCTATCGGGACAGCTCTTGGCGAATGCGTTGATCGCCACGCTGACCGCTGGCAGCTTTGTTGCCTACAACATCATTGCCATCATCATGTGTTTGTCGATCCTGCCGCTGGCACTGACGCAATCGCGCGAACCAGCCTTGCCGGAACAATTATCCTATCAGCCCTTCGTGGCATTCCGGGTCTCGCCATTAGCCTCTCTTGGCGTTGCTGTTGCTGGTTTGTCGACCGCCACCTTCGGGTCTGTTGGCCCCCTGTTTGCCAGTGCGGTCGGCCTGTCGATTTCCCAGATTGCGCTGTTTCTCGTGGTCTCGATCATCGGTGGCATCGTCTCGCAGATTCCATCTGGGATGCTGGCTGACAGGTTGCCACGGCGCGTCATTCTGATGACATTCAGCATCATGGCCACGATCGTATCGCTTCTGCTGACAACCGATCTTGTCTATCTTGACATCGCCTTCGGCATCACTGAAGTCCCTGTGGTATTCATTCTGTCCTTCCTGTTTGGATTCTCGACCTTTCCGATCTATTCGATCTGCGCCGCCCATGCCAGCGACTTTGTCCGCGAAACTGAATTGCTGGCGCTCAGCGCGTCACTGATCTTCATCTATGCCGCCGGGGCGATCATCTCGCCACTGATTGCCGGTCTTTTGATCGAAAAAATTGCCGCCTGGGCGATGTTCACCTTTATCTCGGCTGCGCATTTCCTGTTGATGCTCTACACGATTTATCGAAATTTTATTGGCCGGACATCGCTTTTCACCCGCGCCTACGCCTATTTGCCGCGCACCTCGCTTTTCATTGCCACGATCATCCGGGGCCGGCGGGGGCAGCCTCGCAGCTCTGGCCCATCAGATCACCCGTCAGATCACCCGTCAGATCATCGCGATTAAAAGTTCCGACGGAGTGAAAATTGATACCATCACCGCGCCAAATGCGCTAATATGACGCAGTGCCACCCGTTGATAGCGTTCAACGTTAACTTTTTTTGAGGGATGCATGCTGAACCCAGAAGCCAATTCATCCGGTGATGAAATGCCGGAGGAGCCATCTGTCCGCCCTGTTGATCCTATGGCGTTGCGTGTTGCGTTGGGATCCTTTTTGACGGGGGTGACAATTGTCACGGCGCGCAATGAACAGGGTGAACCTTATGGCCTGACGGTCAATTCCTTCAATTCTGTTTCGCTCAACCCCCCTTTGGTGTTGTGGTCGCTGGATCTGCGCAATGACAAGCTTGATCTGTTTCGCAAGGCCGGTGGCTTTACCGTAAATGTCATGCGCGCGGATCAGGAAGATTTGATCTGGCTGTTTGCCCGCGCCGAGACGGAGCGTTTTGCCGATACTGACTGGCATTGGGGCGTTTCTGGCCAACCTGTTCTGCAAAATACACTCCTCAGCCTTGAATGCCGTGAATGGGCTGAGTATCCGGGGGGCGATCACACCATCTTTGTTGGCGAGGTTGTCAATATCGACGCGTCCGAGGGGGCGCCGGCAGCTTTCTTCAAGGGGCAGCTTGGCGCCCACAAACCTTGATGCTGGCTGCAAATCCCACCCTTGGTGAGCTTGTCCTTCTCGGCGGTGGCCATGCTCAGGTCGCGGTCTTGCGGCAATTCGCCATGTCGCCGCTTTCAGGTCTGCGTCTGACGCTGGTGACGCCTGACGTACGGACACCCTATTCCGGCATGTTGCCGGGCTATGTTGAGGGCATATGGTCAGACCGGGATTTGCATATCGACCTTGCGCGTCTGGCACAGATGGCGAATGCCCGCCTGATCCTTGACCGCGCCACCGGCATTGATGCCGATGCGGGCAGGCTGCATTTTGCGGCGCGGCCGTCCCTTGCCTTTGACATGCTGTCGATCAATATCGGTGGTCAGCCAGATAGTGATGCCATTGTCGGTGCGCGTGCCAACGCCATCCCGGTCAAACCCATCAGCCAGTTCCAACAGCAGCTCGACAAGCTGTTAGCCGGGCCTCTGCCGCAAAAACTGGCGATTATTGGCGGCGGTGCTGCGGGGGGTGAATTGGCACTGTCCCTGTCACGCCGCTGGCTCACCGAATACGGTCAACGCCCGGAAATGGCATTGTTCAGCCGATCGCCTCGCTTGCTGCCGCAGATGAGTGACGCCGCGGCCACCCGCCTTGCCGCGTGTCTGCGCGCTGTCGGCTGTGACCTGCATCTGGGGCAATCCGTCACCCGCATCACCAAAAAATCACTCACCCTCGCCGATAACAGCCGCCATGAATTTGATGCCTGTTTCCTCGTTTCTGCCGTTGCACCTGGCGCGTTGATCGCCGGGTCTGGTCTTGCCACTGATGATCGCGGCTTCATCGCCGTCAGCACAACATTGCAAAGCCGCAGCCATCCGGCAGTCTTTGCCAGCGGTGATATTGCCAGCCTGTCTCCTCAGGCGCGGCCAAAGGCCGGGGTTTTCGCGGTGCGCGCGGGGCCAATTCTGGCGCATAATCTGCGCCAATATGCACTTGGCGGGCGGCTGCGATCATGGCGGCCACAGCGGCAATATCTGGCGCTCATCGGTACGGCTGACGGCGGTGCAATTGCCGTGCGCGGCAAGCATGCCAGCAAGTCACGCCTCTGGCTTTACCTCAAACATTGGATCGATCGCCGCTGGATGGCCAAATATACCGATCTCGAAATGCCAGCGCCACCCGCGCCGGTGCGTCTTGCCGGAATCAACCCCAAAATCAACCCCAAGATCAACACCAAAATCAATGGCGCGCGTGATGCTGCCCCACCATCCGATGCGCCTGCCGATCCGGCCTTCGCCGCCATGCGCTGCCTTGGCTGCGGGGCCAAGACGGGTCATGAAACACTTGCCAACGCTCTGGGCAAAGCGGCCGAATTTGCCATTGCCGCGGGTGCTGACCCGGCACTGATGCCCGATCCGGGCCTCGAAGCGGATTCAGCCCTGCTTCCGGACCCGCCTGCCGGTGCCAAAATCGTGCAATCGGTTGATATGCTCTCGCAGATCATCACCGATCCTTTCCGTCTTGGCCGGATTGCGGCGATTCATGCGCTGAGCGATCTTTACGCCGCCAATGCCACTCCCGCAACCGCCCTTGCCATTGTCAATCTCGCCGAAGCCCGGCTGTCTCTTCAACAGGACCAATTGGCGCAAGTGCTGGCTGGCGGGATCACCGCGCTTGCCGCTGATAATGTGCGCCTTGTTGGTGGCCACACGAGCGAGGGCGGCGATCTCTCTGTCGGTTTTGCCGTCACCGGCTGGCAAAAAAATGCCCCCTCTTCCCTTACCGCCACCAAGCCGCATCAGTTAATTCTCAGTAAGCCACTTGGCACTGGCGTGATAATGGCGGCTCATATGGCGTTGCGCGCCGATGGGGCGGCATTGGCAACTGCGATCGCGGTGATGGAACAAAGCAATCAAGGTGCGGCGGAGATTTTCAACAAACATGCTGGTGGTGCCGCATGGATGACCGATGTCACCGGTTTCGGGCTTGCCCGCCATGCCCTGAATCTGGCGACACGCGCGGGCTTTTCCGGTCTTGCGATCACCACGCCGTCCCTGCCGCTGATCGCCGGTGCCGCAGATTTGCTCGCATCTGGCATCCGCTCCAGCCTGCATCACCAGAACCGTGCGGCAACCCGCATTGATGACAGCGCCCTGTCACCCCGCCAAATTCAACAGGCCGAGATTGCCTTTGACCCGCAGACAAGTGGTGGCCTACTTGCCATCCTGCCCTCTTCCCAGGCGGCGGCAGCGCTCACTTCCCTGAATGATACCGGGCATCAGGCCGCAATCATTGGCCATCTCGACCCATTGTTGACTGGCCTGTCCTTTACCGCCGGGGGAAATGCGTGATGAGCGCCCCGATCACCCGTGTTGAGCGCTGGAATGCCGGTGATTACGACATGATCATCGATGTGCGCTCGCCAGCTGAATTTGCCGATGATCATCTGCCGGGCGCGGTCAATCTGCCAGTCCTCGATAATGATCAGCGCGCCGAGATTGGCACCATGTACAAGCAGGTCAGCCCCTTTGCCGCAAAACGCGCTGGCGCCGCCCTTGTTGCTGGCAATATCGCCGTTCATCTCAGCACCATTTTACAAGACACCGACCGCAATTTCCGGCCACTCATCTATTGCTGGCGTGGGGGTCAGCGCAGTGGCTCAATGGCCCGGATTTTCAGCGAGATCGGCTGGCGCACAGACCTCATTGACGGCGGCTATAAACGTTATCGCAAACAGGTTCTTGACGGCCTTGACAGCCTGCCCCAAACCCTCCGCCTTATTGTTCTGCGGGGGCGCACCGGCCTTGCCAAGACACATATCTTGCAGGCGGCACGGGCAAAGGGTGCGCAGGTAATCGATCTCGAAGGCCTCGCCAATCATCGTGGCTCATTGTTGGGCCCGGAACCGGATGGCAACCAACCGCCACAGCGGCTGTTTGAATCGCGCCTTCATGCGGTCTTATGCGGCCTCGATCCGGCGCGCCCTGTCTTTATCGAGGCAGAAAGCAACAAGGTCGGCCAGATTCATGTGCCTGCCGCACTTTGGGCGGCGATGCGTGGTGCTGTCTCGGTTGTGGCTGACGCAAAAATTGAGCATCGTGTGGCCTTTCTGTGCCGTGACTACGCCCATATCATTGCAAATCCGGTGCACCTTGACCCGCTTCTATCTTGGGTTGTTACCCGGCTTGGCCATGACATTGTCGATGGGTGGCGAGATCTGATCGCGGCTGGCGACTGGCCAGGGTTTGTTTGCGCCGTGCTGGATGATCATTATGACCCCGCCTATGACAAATCAGCATCGCAGCGCAATCACGAAATTATTGCCACATTGGATGCTGGCACGCTTGATGCGAACGCCATTGACCGCGCCGCAGATCGGTTGCTGGCGCTCCGTCTGCCGGAATGAAAATTCGTCTGGGCTTTGCGCAAAACTGGCTTGCATCTGCGATTTTGTTATGTATAACCCTTTTTCAGGCTTTTCCCCGGTAGCTCAGCGGTAGAGCAAGCGACTGTTAATCGCTTGGCCGGCGGTTCGAATCCGTCCCGGGGAGCCAGCCTTTTGCGTGGTCGCTTGCTGGCGTGGATCAGATTTCGTCAAGCGAATAGCTTTCATCCACATCACTTATCTCGGATATGGGAATCCCGTGATTCTTGGTCAAGCGACCAGGAAAAAAGGGCCAGAAGTCTCCCTCTAGCCCATTTTCAATTCTTGTTTCCAATTTTTATTCGTGTTCACCACCATTCGCTCTGCCTAGCCCACCAAAGTGAATTGGGTGTCGCTTTGCTGCCTCAAAAACACCTACGGTGACAAAAACACCAGCAAGTAGAATTGCGTGAACAATTGCGCTGACGCCAAAGACCACAATAGATCCCATCCACATCGAGAAAACAATGCACCACATCCACGCTAGCATTTGCATGACAAGGTGACGTGTGGAGGTGTCTGGTATGTGAGCCAGCGGGTTGTGGCGGCTGTCCATGACTAGATGATAAAGCTTGATCATTGCAATTTTCCGTCCGTTTTGTATGTTGGATAACATTCTTTCGGCTTTAAAAAAGGGTATGAGCAGCACGAACGTCAGGGTAATCAGAATACGGGCCATATCATCTCTCTGTGAAGCTGCGACATTCTGACACTATTACTTCTACTCTGGAGAAAGATAGGGCGTCGCTCTAAAATCACTTTTGCTAAATTAGCAAATATTGAAGCCGAAGGGTAAGAGTTTCCTTATAGCCAACGCCTGTTTTCTAGTCTCATCATTGTGTCTCAACCACCCTTTTCCAAAGGTGTCGAAGTTAGACAATGATCGATAGAGCGCTTCACGTTCAATCGGCACTTGCTCGATGATATCGACCCTTTTTGGTGCCTTTACTGTCTCCAGTGTCTTTGGCCCGATAGCACCGTCTTCTGACGATCCTAATTCACGCAATGCCGTACAGCTTATGTTGGGAAAATTCGAGCCGTTGATCCCAATGGCCGCGTTATGGGTTTTGAAAAATTGAAACTCATTTTCTGCCAGCCGAAAGTCTCTTGCTGCAAGTATGTCTTGCGGCAATTGCCGGGGGCAGTACAAGCTGCTAGGCTTTCCCCCGTTATTAAGGTGAATGTTACGGTTTTTTAGATGATTACCAGTACCGAATATGCCGCGCTCAGGGCGATCGCCGATGAGGGGTCGATCAGCCGTGGCGCACGCACCCTTGGCATTTCCGTTTACCGGCTGCGCCAGCGGGCCAGCGCCGTTGAACAGCGTCTTGGTATTGCCCTTGTCGACAATGCGCGCGGGCGCGGCGGTGTCGGTGTTACTGAAAATCTGCCTCGCCTCCTCGGCCAATATGAGGCGATGGACCGCCAACTGCGTGATGAGATCGCGACAGACGCACCGGCCAGCGATGCTCCAATACGTCTTGGCATCATGCCGACAATCGGCCCACAGCTTGTGATGGCTGGCTATCGCCGTATCGAACAGATTGCCGCGGTGCCACAGACCGAGGCCGGCATCCGCACGACCACCGCCTTTACCGCGCCGCCCCTTGAGATGCTGCGCAATGGTACGATGGATGCCTGCATCATGGCCGAGCCCAGCTACCCCGATGACATGAACCGCCTCGAGCTTGCCAATGATCCGTTCGTTGTTGCCTTCCCTCGGGGGCACGCCTTCGAGAAAATGGCAAGCGTGCCGCTTGAGGCGCTTGATGACTATCCCAGCATAAACCGGTCGCTGTGCGAGTTTCCGCGTTATCTGGCGCTGAAAACCGGCATCGTCAGCCCGCCGCAGGATGCCGCCACAAGCCTGCATTCGATCACCGATGAGATGATCTGCCAGAGCTTGATCAGCGAGGGTGCCGGTGTCTCTGTGGTGCCGGAAAGTCTAGTGTTGCTGCAGGGGGTGCGCAGCCGCCGTCTGACACGTCCGGCTATCTCACGCGAAATCAGCATCGTCACCAGAGTCGACAGTTCCCTCTTGGCGCGCTTGCGTGATTAGTCACTCAGCGGCGTGCCGGGACTGTAGCACCCGGATGGCATCACCAAGCTCAAGCCCGGCATCCTGCAACAGCACCATCATGTGAAACAGCAGATCGGCGGCCTCATTCGCCATTTCCCCGCGATCATCCTTCATCCGCGCCAGCGCCAGCTCAACCCCTTCCTCGCCAACTTTTTGCGCGATCCGGGCCTTGCCCTCAGCAAACAGGCTGGTGGTGTAGCTGCCTTCCGGCATCTCACGCTGGCGCTCGGCAATCAGCGCTGACAGCTCATTCAGGAACAAGGTTGGCGGCACCGTCTCATTGCCAAAACAGCTGATGCTGCCGGTGTGACATGTCGGCCCCACAGGCCGCGCCATCACCAACAGCGTGTCATTGTCACAATCGATTTTCACATCGACAAATTTCAGAAAATTGCCCGAGCTTTCGCCCTTCACCCATAACCTCTGTTTCGACCGGCTGAAAAAGGTCACATTGCCTGTCTCTATGGTCGCCGCCAAAGCCGCCGCATCCATGTAACCCAGCATCAGAATCTGGCCGTTATCGGGGTTCTGTACGATTGCCGGCAACAGCCCATTGCCCGTCTCATTGCCCGTCTCATTGCCCTTATTCCAGTCGGCCCGGGAGATGATCTCGGCATAATCTGCCCCGCGTGGGGCTGCTTTAGCTGCTGTAGCTGGCGTGGTTGATGTCATCACTATATCCGCACTTCAATTTGTCTGGTGGCAAGATATTTCTTGAGTTCGGGGATGGGGATCTGCCCACTGTGAAAGACCGAGGCGGCAAGCCCGCCATCAATTCCGGTTTTGCTGAACAGATCGGCAAAATGGCTGTAGTCACCAGCCCCGCCAGACGCGATCACCGGCAGGCTCACCGCATCACGCACAAGCGCCAGCTGCGCCAGATCATAGCCTCGCTTCACCCCGTCATTATTCATGCAGTTCAGCACAATCTCGCCAGCGCCGTGCTGTTCTGCCTCCTGCGCCCAGCTGATCGTGTCACGCTTTGACGCAATGGTTTTCGCCGCATCGCCGGTATATTGATAAACGCGGTAGACAGGCGTGCCATCATCGCCCACCTCCTCTCGGCTGTCGATCCCGACAACCACACATTGCGTGCCAAAAACTGCCGCCAACTCGCTGATAAAATTTGGATTTTCCAGCGCTGGTGAATTCACTGAAATCTTGTCAGCCCCATCATTCAGGATCATCCGTGCATCCTCGATGCTGCGGATGCCGCCGGCAACGCAAAATGGAATATTGATCCGTCTTGCCACCTGATTGACCCAGCTTTTATCGACAACACGGCCATCACTGCTCGCAGTGATGTCATAGAACACAAGCTCGTCAACACCCTCATCGGCATAGCGCTGCGCCAGTTCCAAAATATCACCGATATCGCGGTGGTTGCGAAATTGCACGCCTTTGACAACGCGGCCATCGCGCACATCGAGACAGGCAATGATACGTTTTGTCAGCATGTGCCTGCCTTTCTCCTGCCAATAGCCAGTGCCTCACCCAGCCCGAACGCCCCTTCATAGAGCGCCTTGCCAATGATAACCCCATGGGTAGACAGTGCCTCAAGATCACCAAGGCTGCTCACCCCACC
The DNA here is from genome assembly GCA_004212735.1 of SAR116 cluster bacterium. Classification (GTDB taxonomy): domain Bacteria; phylum Pseudomonadota; class Alphaproteobacteria; order Puniceispirillales; family Puniceispirillaceae; genus MED-G116. Next base: position 13,842 of record SHBD01000023.1, on the reverse strand, counting down.
AGAGGCCTGCAGCTGGATAGCGGGAAAGGAGGTTTTGACCTCCTCATAGAGTGCCGTATTGCACCCGGTCATCGTGCCGTCACGCGAAATATCGGTGCATAACACATGCCGCAACCCCACTTCGCCAAAAATCTCCAGAAATTGCGACAGCTTCATCGCGCTTGCTTCCTGCCAGCCGGAAACAGCAATGTAATACCCGGCCTCATCATCCTCCGGCTCACCCCACATCACATCCGCCGCCAAGCAGATTTTCTCCCGGCCAAACTCCGCAAACATCTCGCGCACTGTTTCCGGCTCACGCACCGCCAGACTGCCAATGACGATACGGCTGGCCCCGGCCTCCGCCAAGGCGGCGACATCGGCGCGTGATCTGATGCCACCACCTGTCTGCACCTTCAGTCCCGAGGCACCGATAATCTCACCAAGCAGACCAATTTGCCGGTTCTGCGGGTTTTTTGCCCCATCAAGATCGACCAGATGCAGCCAGCCTGCCCCGGCCTCGCGATAGCCACACGCCACTTCGACCGGATTGCTGCCATAGGTCGTTTTCTGGGCGAAATCACCCTTATGCAGCCGTACAACAGCTCCCTCAATCAGATCAATCGCCGGATAGATAATCATGATCTCGTCCCTGCCCCTTTACTATGAGCCTCTTTTGACACCCTCACAGCGCCAGAAAATTACGTAAGATCTGTTCGCCCACCGGGCCGGACCGTTCCGGGTGAAACTGACACCCCATGAAATTGCCATTCCCGGCAATTGCCGTGAAACTCTCGCCGTAATCGCAACTGGCGATGGTGTCACCCGACAGTTCGGCAAAATAGCTGTGAACGAAATAGACATGCGCCCCTTCCGCCACATCAGCCAGTAGTGGATGCCGCTCGCCACTGTCGATTGCCCGGATCCGGTTCCAGCCCATATGCGGCACGCTTCGTCCGGGGGTGGCGATAAAATGCCGACAATTGCCGGCAAGCACGCCGAGCATTTCGGTATCGCCCTCGCTTGAATGTTCAAACAGAAGCTGCATCCCAAGGCACACACCCAGCACCGGCTGGCTCAACCCCCGGATACAATCGACAAGCCCGTGCTGGTGCAGCTGCCGCATCGCAGTTGCCGCCATGCCGACGCCGGGGAGAATCACCCTGTCGGCACTCTGGATTTCGGCGTGGTCGGCTGTTAATTGCGCCGTCTCACCGCAGCGTTCAAGCGCGAATTTCACCGAGGCAATATTTGCCCCGCCACTGTCAATGATTGCGATCATCTGTCCGTTCCAGCCTGTCCAGCCCGTCTTGTTTATCTGTTTTGCCTATCTGTCTTGCCTGGAGGCCTTGCTTTTATAATGTGCCTTTGGTGCTTGGCATTTCACTACCGTCCTGCCTGATGGCCTGGCGAAGCGCCCGTCCGAATCCCTTGAAACAGGCTTCGACCATATGATGGCAATTCTCGCCGGTAACGGCGATATGCAGATTGGCCTGCATGTTTTCCGCCAACGAGCGAAACACATGCCCGACCATGTCACAGGGCAGATCGCCGACCATAGGTTGTGGAAAATCAGCCTTGAAATCAAGGTGGAAGCGTCCGCTCAGATCAAGCGCCACCGTCACCAGCGCCTCATCCATCGGCAGGCAGAAGCCATACCGCCCGATGCCACGCTTGTCGCCAAGCGCACCACGGATCGCCTGACCCAGCGCAATCGCGCAATCTTCAATGCTGTGATGCGGGTCGATCTCAAGGTCGCCCTCGCATTCCAGCGTCAGGGCAAAGCCAGCATGTTTGGCGATCTGATCCAGCATGTGATCATAGAACCCGATGCCTGTATCAATGCTGATTGGCCCGGCCCTGTCCAGATTGACCGCAACGGAAATGGCTGTCTCGCTGGTCTTGCGGACAATCTCATGCTGTCTGTTTTGCTCTGCGCTGGCGATTGTCTCACCGCGCAGTGCGGCCAACAATCGCGCCATCTCCTCAGCGCTGCCAATCGAAATTCGCACAGCCTCGCCGACGCCATGCTGATGTGACTGGTTGCGCAGCACAACCCCGCCCTCGCGCGCCCGTTGGCAAAGCGCCGCCGCATCCAGCGCCTCGACCAGAACAAAATTGGCATCTGACGGCCAGACCCGGATGATACCCTCAATCTCGCCAAGTGCCGTGATCACGTCATCGCGCCGCACAATCACCTCAGCGCGTTTTGCCGCGAGGCGTTGCTGGTTGCCCGTCTCAAGGATCGTCAGCGCTGCACTCATCACCGGTTGTGGCACCGGATAGGGGGCCAGGACTTTCTGCATCACCCCGGTAATGTCAGCCGCCGCCACCGCGCAGCCACAGCGTATGCCCGCCGCCGCATGCGACTTCGACAGGGTCCGCAATATCACCAGATTGGCAAATTGTTCCAACGCCGGAATGAGGCTGCCAGCCTCACCCCCCTCACCTGCATATTCGATGTAGGTCTCATCAACCACCACCAGCGCCCGCCCATCACAGGCAACGCACAGATTGGCAATGGCACCTGCATTCATCACATTGCCTGTCGGATTGTTTGGCGAACACACGAACACCAGCTTCGTTGCCTCGTCCATTGCCATCGCAATAGCTGTTGGATCAAGGCCAAAATCAGCCGTGAGCGGTGCGTGGCGTACCTCGACACTCTGCAGCATTGCCGATTGTGCATACATCGCAAAGGTTGGCGGGCAAATGACGATATTGTCCGCGCCCGGCTCACAAAAGCCGCGGATCAGGCAATCAATCGCCTCATCCGCACCGCGTGTGATCGTCAGATTGCGTGATGAGACATCAAGCCAGTCGCAAAAAGCGCGCTGCAATTCTGTGGGTTGCTGCGCTGAATAGCGGGCCAGATTGCGCGCCCCGACAAAAGGCTCATAGGCGCATTCATTGGCGTCAAGATACACCAGCCCCGCCTCATCACCCGCCAGCGACCGGGCCGAGGAATAGCCTTTCATCTGGACGATCTCCGGGCGCGCCCTGCCGATCATGCCGGTGCTGGCCGTTCTTATCTGTGCTGTTTTGGCTGTATGCATTTTGTTCAATCCGATCTGGCTGAGATAAGTCTGCTCTGCATCAATCCAACATTTTCTCGATAGGCACGACGAGGATTGAATTGGCGCCATTGCGCTGCAATTCCTCCATCGTTGTCCAGAAAACCTCTTCCTCGCATACCGCATGGACCGCCACCATATCCTCGCGCCCCTGCAGCGGCATGACCGTCGGCGAAGCCGATCCGGGCAGCACCGCCTTGATCGCATCAAGCGAGTCGATCGGGCTATTCAGCATGATGTAGCGGCTGTTATCGGCCCGAAGAACAGCCCGGATCCGTGACAGAATTTTTTCATAAATTTCCTGAAGTTCGGAGTCCATATTATTGTTTTTTATCAGAACTGCCTGTGATTGTAGAATGACATCCTGTTCCTGCAATCCGTTGGAGATCAATGTGTTGCCTGTTGACACCAGATCACAGATGGCATCCGCCAGATGCGTTCTTGGTGCGACCTCGACAGCACCTTCCATTGTCACAATATCCGCCTCCACGCCCTTGTCACGCAGATAGGCTTCGAGCAAACCGCGATAGGATGTGGCGATTGTCTTGCCATTGAGCGAGTCGACCGAGCGATATTCAAAGCTGGTTGGCGCGGCAATCGACAGCCGGCACCGGCCAAAGCCAAGCGCCATGACCTCCTCCAGCGCCGCATATTTTTCGGCGAACAGCGCCTGTTTTTCCAACAGCGCATTCTGCCCCAAAATACCCACCTGACAGACATTCGTTGCCAGAAAGGCCGGAATATCGTCATCGCGCACAAGAAACACATCCAGTGGGAAATTATGCGCCCGGCACAACAGCTGATCACGGCTTTTTGTCAGTGAAATTCCGGCTTTTTCCAGCAACCCTACAGACATTTCCGACAGCCGTCCTGATTTCTGCAGGGCGATTTTCAGCCGACCATCCCCGCTCATCGGGTTTGTCGAAAGCGGGTTTGTCGAAAGCGGGTTTGTCGCGAGCGGGTTTGTCGCGCCTGTCCTTGCCATATTCTTGGCCATAGTCTTGGCCATAGTCTTGGTCATATTCTTGGTCATATTCTTGGTCATTGTTTTGGTTTTGGTCATTGATCAGAGCTTTCCCTGTCGCTGCATTATGGTTTTGTAGCCGTCATTGCCATTGTTCAGAAACCGCGCCACCCGCACGATGGTCGCTGTGCTGACATTCGTTTCGGCGGCGATTTTCCGGTACGGCACCTTTTTCACCAGCATCTGCGCGACACGCCACCGGTCGATCAACCCCTCCAATTCACCCGGTGTACACAGATCATTGAAGAAGCTGCGTGCCTCCTCCGGGCTTTGCAGCGCCAGGATCGCCTCATAGAGATCCGTCTCGCCTGTTCTGTCGATGCGCTCGCGTTTCACTTACCGGTCTCGCTCATCTGCGTGTTCTAGTTGGATGGTCTTGTGGCGGCGGACTCATGGCTATCAACGGTTTTGCCCACCACCACGGCATTCAGCCATGCTATTCCAAAAATGTGTTAGCGATTTAACACGCTAAAACACATCCGTCAAATGCGAAAACAGCCAAAATCGGATTTTTTTAACAGATTACCTAGGTCTTTGCTGTGGCGCTTATCAGCCCCCTGTAAGCCCCTCGGTCTCAAATCCACGTAACGGGTGGTCAGCGCCGCGTTGCAACCAGTTTTCTGCCGGGTAATGCGCGCTGCCATCAATCACGTGCAGCGCATAGGCATGACGTGATTTGTCGGACATATTGGCACTCGAGAGATGCGGCACCCGCCCATGCAGCAAAACCAGCGTTCCCTTGCGAGCGATCAGCGCGGCATCAGCCTCGCCAAAGGGCGTGGTATCCAGCGTCCGCATCGCCAGCTCGCCGCCCTTATCCTGAAATCCATTTTCCTGACCCCCCTGAAACAAAGCGCGCAATGGCCCATGATGCCCCCCTGTCTCGGCATAGAGACAGCCATTTTCCGGGGTCGCATCCTCAATCGCCACCCAGAAGCCGATACAGCTCTCCGGTTTGGTATAAAGAAAGGTCGAATCCTGATGGCAATTCACCTCCCCGCCAATATGCGCATTCTTGCAGATATACATGGATTGCAGTAACTGCGGCGCGGTGAACAGCTTTTCTGCGACCTTGCGCATCTGTGGCGCCCGTGAAAAAGCGGAAAATTCGCTGTCCAGATCATGCAGATTATGCCCGATTTTGTTGACCGCCTCGCGCATTGGCACCCGCAGCTGGCCCGCCTCGTCGACCGCACCCTCCTCCAGAAAGAACCGAATCTTGTCGCCGGATGTCCGGAAATAATCGGCCTTTGCATGCGCCTGACCGGCAGCGCTGAAAACCACCAGATCCTCGTCTGCCTGATGATTATCCATCAACCCAATGGCATGGGCTTTCAGAGCATCACATTGGTCTGCGGCAAAAAAATCCTCGATGATCAGATAGCCATCCTCGGCAAAGGCGGCGCACATCTCGTCGCCCATCTCGCCATGCCAGACAAAGTGGCGCGGCGTTGCTGCTGTTTCCTTCAGCCCATCAGCCATGTCCCCCTGTCTTACTTCGGCCTGTCTTACTTCGGCCTGTCTTACTTCGGCCTGTCTTACTTCGGCCTGTCTTACTTCGGCCTGTCTCATTTCAGTTTGTCTCATTTCAGTTTGTCTCATTTCAGGCTGTCTCCCCTCTGGTTGTCTCGCATCTGCTCTTCCCCGGCCGGACTCCATGCGCTAAAGGGCAAGATCGCGGACCCGCATCATTGACAGCAACGTTCCCTCATCCGGCTCGATCTTCCCAAGACGGTCGACAGGAAAGCCCACATCGGCGACACAGCTTGTCGGGAAATAGGACAGGTTCCTGTCAGTATGACGCTCACCAACCATGTGGTTCAATGCCACCACAAGGCTGGGGTTATGGCCGATGATCATCACATTCCGCACGGCGCTGGCCCTCTCGGCAACAAGCATCAACAGGCCATTTGCGCTCGCTTCATAGATGCCGTCACAGACGATTTGCTCGATATCAGGCCAGTCTTGGCTTGCGATCTTCAGTGTTTCCATTGTACGTGCTGCCGGCGAGACAAGAATCATCTCCGGCAATATGTTTTGCGCTGCCAGAAATGCGCCCATCTGCGCGGCATTTATCCGGCCCTTGCCGGAGAGCCGCCGATCAAAATCCGCAAGATTGGCGGACGGCGGCTCGGCTTTGCTGTGTCTGAACAGGGTGATACGCGCCATGCTGTAAAGTTTAATCCTGCCGTGAAAAAGTCAAAAAAATGGATCGATCTTGCAGTGCAACAGTGGCACGGAATGCGCTGCAAGACAATCATCACAATCACCCTCCAGATCATCCCTGAGATCACACAAAATCTCTCGTGCAATCTCTCTCGTCGTCACTCCCACACAGACTTACGCACACCGCTCACACCCATCCGCATCCCGAAAGATGCGCCACCCCGCCCTCATCGGGCAAATGGCACTGCGCGCGCTTTTTTTTTCGATAGCCCTGTTGTATGACCGTTATCAATGCAATGATCGTAGGGCGCCTCATCACTGCCTGATGTGAAACGCATCTGCCCGTGTCATCTGTCAACCGCCGATCCCCCAAGCGAGGTCCGGAGCCATATATGCCCACAAAACCATCCACTTCTGCCACAAATACCCATGCCATCAACCATAATTTCATTGACGCGATTGGTAACACGCCGCTGATCCGGTTGCGCGCCGTCTCCGAGATGACCGGCTGCGAAATCTATGGCAAGGCCGAATTTATGAATCCGGGTGGCTCGGTCAAGGACCGCGCTGCACTGGCCATCATCGAGGACGCAGAGGCCAGCGGCCAGCTTAAACCTGGCGGTCTGATTGTCGAGGGCACCGCCGGCAATACCGGCATCGGATTGACCATGGTCGGCAATGCCAAGGGCTATCGTTCGGTCATTGTCATGCCCGAAACCCAAAGTCAGGAAAAAAAGGACTCGCTGCGCATCTATGGCGCTGATTTGCGGCTTGTTCCGGCAAAGCCCTACAAGGACCCGGGCAATTATGTCCGCTATTCCGAAACACTCGCGGCTGAACTCGCGGCGACGCATGAAGGCGGCGTGATCTGGGCCAACCAGTTTGACAACACCGCCAACATGCAGGGCCATTATCGCAGCACCGGCCCTGAAATCTGGCAGCAGACGAATGGCCGCATTGATGGCTTCATCTGCGCGGCTGGTTCGGGCGGCACGATTGCCGGCGTTGGCCGCTATCTAAAGGAACAGAGCGCAGCCGTCAAAATCGGCCTTGCCGACCCTGATGGGTCTGGCCTCTATCATTACTACCGCCATGGCGAGATCAAGGCGGAGGGCGACTCGATTTCCGAGGGTATTGGTCAGGGGCGGATCACCGCCAATCTGGCTGAGGCACCGATCGACATGGCCTTTCGGCTGTCCGATGTTGAGGCCTTGCCGCTGATCTATGATCTGATGTGCAATGAAGGGCTATATCTTGGCGGCTCGACGGCGATCAATGTTGCCGGGGCGCTCGCCATGGCGCGTGAACTTGGGCCTGGCCACACCATTGTGACGATTCTGTGCGACAGCGGGCAGCGCTATCAATCTAAGGTCTGGAACCCGGCGTTCCTGCGGGAAAAGGGATTGCCCGTCCCTGACTGGCTTTAAAGCCAAGATAACAAAAACAAAGCGAGGATAAAATGGTCTCACCTCTGGTCACCGCCGAATGGCTGAAAGCCAACCTTGCCAGCGTCAGAACACTGGATGCCGGCTATCATTTGACCGGGGTTGACCGTGACCCCGATGCCGAATTTGCCGCCGCACGCATTCCCGGGGCCTGTCGCTTCGACATCAACAAGGTCGCTGACCAGACCAATCCCCTGCCCCATATGATTCCCCCGGCGACTGAATTTGCCGCCGCCGTCTCCGCCATGGGGATCGGTGATGATGACCATGTCGTCATTTATGATGACTCGACGATTTTGCCGGCAACGCGCGTCTGGTGGATGTTCCGGCTGTTTGGTCATGAGCGGGTTTCGGTTCTCGATGGCGGTCTTGCTGCCTGGCGTCGGGGTGGCGGCGAGATGGAGACGACACCGCCGCAAACACCAGTTCAGACCGCGGCATCTGGCCAATTTACCGCCCGCCCGCCGGTTGGCGCACAGGTGATCGACATGCCGACAATTCAGGCAATGATTACGGCCGACAGCCTTGGCCAACTGGCCGATGCCAGAGCCGTCGGCCGCTTTGCAGGCACTGCGCCCGAACCCCGCGCTGGTCTGCGCTCTGGCCATATACCGGGTGCGCGCAATGTGCCGCTGAGCAGCCTCCTCGCCGATGATGGCAGCTTTAAACCGGTGGCCGACATCCGCCAGGCCTTTGTCGATGGCGGCATTGATCCCGACCGGCCGGTGATCACCAGCTGCGGGTCGGGTGTTACCGCCTGCGGGTTGGCGCTTGGGCTGGCGCTTGCCGGTAATGAACAGGTTTTTGTGTATGATGGCTCCTGGACTGAATGGGGCGCATCGGAGGCACCGATCAGTACTGGCGATGCCTAACAAGGCCCAGCTTCGCCAACTAAGACCAAGTCACGCCAAATAAGACCAAGTCACGCCAACTAAGACCAAGTCACAATAAATAAGACAGGCTGAAACAACCGCTCCGGGGCGCTCTCGGCCGGTTTGGGGTTTTCGCTGGAGTTGCGTTTTGACTGATGTTACGTTAAAGCCACGTTGTTTGGGCACTGCATGAGTAGTAGCCCGGCACTTTGTTTTTTGAAAAACGCTAGGGAGAGCATTATGAAAAAACTCACAGCCGCTATGGTTGCGGTTGCCGGTGTGGCATTCGCCACTTCAGCAAGCGCCGCCACTCTTGACGATGTCAAAGCAAAAGGTCACATCCAGTGTGGCGTCAGCCAGGGCCTTCCGGGCTTCTCAAACGCTGATGACGCAGGTAAATGGACCGGTCTTGACGTTGATTTGTGCAGGGCTGTTGCCGCTGCCGTATTCGGTGACGCAAACGCCGTAAAATTCACCCCACTGTCAGCCAAGCAGCGTTTCACCGCTATTGCGTCTGGTGAGGTCGACATTCTGTCACGTAACACAACATGGACCATGACCCGCGACACACAGCTGGGCCTGAACTTCGCTGGCGTCAACTACTATGACGGTCAGGGCATGATGGTTCCAACTTCACTTGGCGTGACATCAGCCACAGAGCTTGATGGTGCAAACATCTGCACAAACACCGGTACAACAACCGAGCTGAACATCACTGACTTTTTCCGTGCAAACGGCATGTCATTCAACCTTGTTGCCTTTGAAAAGGCCGACGAAGTTGTTGCTGCCTATGACGCGGGTCGCTGTGACGTTTACACAACTGACCGCTCAGGTCTTGCTGCCCAGCGTGGCAAGCTGACTGCGCCGGACGCTCATATGGTTCTGTCTGAGATCATCTCAAAAGAGCCGCTTGGTCCTGTTGTCCGTCAGGGTGATGATCAGTGGTTCAACATTGTTCGCTGGTCACTGAATGCGATGATCAATGCCGAGGAAATGGGCATTACATCTGAAAATGTGAACGCGACAAAGTATAATGACGTGACACCTGGTGTTGCCCGTCTGGTTGGCAAGGAAGGCAATTTCGGCGAAGAGCTGGGACTGTCAAACGACTGGGCCTACAACATCATCTCACAGGTCGGTAACTATGCTGAGAGCTACGAAGCAAATGTTACACCACTTGGCCTCGCACGCGGTGTGAACGCCCTGTGGAGCGACGGCGGCATCCTGTATGCGGCGCCAATTCGCTAAATCCTGAACCCTGACCTGATCCCTCCCCGTGAGGGGTCAGGTTTTTTTTGATTTGGTCTCACGACGACATGCAACAATCTTCTTTGAAATCCATTATCTATGACGCCCGGTTGCGGGGTTATTTTTATCAGGTTTTCATCCTTGGCTGTCTCGCCTTTGGTCTGTGGTGGTTGATTGACAACACTGTCACCAATCTGGCCGATCGTGGCAAAACCGTGGGTTTCGGGTTTCTGACTGAAAATGCCGGCTTTCAGATCAGCTCCACTCTCGGCACGTGGCTGTTTGACTATAAAGTCGGCCAGTCGAGCTATCTTGACGTTTATTTCATCGGCATTGCCAACACCTTTCTTGTCGCCGTCCTCGGTATTGCCGGGGCCACGGTCCTTGGCTTCACCGTTGGCATCATGCGGTTGTCCAAAAATTTCATCATCCGCTCATTTGCCACTGTCTATATTGAACTCCTGCGTAACATCCCGCTGCTTTTGCAGCTTTTTTTCTGGTATTTTGCGGTGCTGCGCGCCCTGCCCTCCAAACGCGACAAGATCGAGATCATTCCTGACGTCGTGGCGATGAACATCACCGGCCTGTATTTGCCGGCACCGGTCATTGAACCCGGCTTTATCTATTCCGTTATTGCCTTTGTCATTGCCATTATCATCACCCTCGTGATGAAAAGCTGGGCGCAGAAACGCCAGTTCGAAACCGGCCAGCGCTTCCCTGTTTTATGGACTGCGCTTGGTCTGATCATTGGCTTGACGATGCTGACCTTCTGGATCACCGGCAGCCCGATGAACTGGAGCTATCCCGAATTCAAGATGACCGGTGCGATTTTGCGGCGCGGGTTTCAGAGCGGCTCCGGCATGGTGCTTGTTCCTGAAATGCTGGCGGTGTGGCTGGCGCTGACGCTCTACACCGCCGCCTTCATTGCCGAGATTGTTCGGGCGGGCATTCTGGCAGTCGCCAAGGGCCAGACCGAGGCCGCCTATTCGATTGGCATGCGTCCCGGCATGACGCTGCGCCTGATCATCATTCCGCAGGCATTGCGCGTGATCATCCCGCCCTTGACCTCGCAATATCTCAATCTGACCAAAAATTCATCTCTTGCCGTGGCCATTGCCTACCCTGAGCTGGTGTCGATTTTTGCCGGCACTGCGCTCAATCAGGTTGGCAAGGAGATTGAGATGATTTTCATGATGATGATGGTCTATCTGACTTTCTCGGTGGCCACAGCCGCCTTCATGAATTGGTTTAATGCCCGCGTCAAGCTGGTTGAACGCTAGGCTGTGGGTGGAACAAACAGATGACAACACCTCATAAATATGTCCGCACCGAAGATGCCCCGCTGTTGCCGCCACCGGCGACTGAGGCCGGCATAACCGGCTGGCTCTGGCAGAACATCTTTGCCAGCATGTCCGATTTTCAGTCTCTTGGCGCAGCCATTCGTTCGCTGTTCATGATCCTGTTCTCGCTGCTGTTGGTCTATCTCTTTATAGATCAGACCTATGGCCTGATTGATTTCGCCATTTTATCGGCTGTCTGGTCTGATCCGGAGGGCCTGAAACGCGAGGTCTGCTGGACGGTACAGCAAGGCGGCTCTTTACCCGATGGATGGCATGGGGCCTGCTGGCCCTTTGTCTGGGCAAAGCAGAAATTCGCCTGGTTCGGCCCCTATCCGAGCGAAGAGCTGTGGCGCATTTATCTGTCACTGATCGTTGGCAGTATCGGCCTTGTCTGGGCGCTGCGTGAACGCCTGCCCTATCGCCGACAGGTTGGTGTGCTGATGCTCACCCTCTATCCGCTTCTGGCCTTCATTCTGCTGACCGGCGGCAATAGCGACGCCAGCTTTACCGGCATTGGTGTCTGGATCATTGTCGGCCTTGCGCTGATCTCTGTTGGCCGCATGGGTGCCGCTGGCCATCTGGGCACAATCTTTGCCGAGCTTGCCGGCATTTTTGGCATTGTTGGCTGGGGCATCATTGCACTCAATGTTGTGCGCGGCATTGTCGCTGTGGATTTCAACCTGACCCCGGTTGGCACGGGGGATTGGGGCGGTCTGCTGATTACCCTTGTTGTCGCGCTGACCGGCATTGTCGCCTCGCTGCCACTTGGCATCATTCTGGCGCTGGGCCGGCGCTCCGAAATGCCTGTGGTCAGCGTCCTGTGCACCATTTTCATTGAATTCTGGCGCGGTGTGCCGCTGATTACGGTGTTGTTTATGGCATCGGTGATGCTGCCACTGTTCCTGCCAGCCGGTGTCAATTTTGATAATCTGCTGCGCGCCCTGATCGGTGTGATGCTGTTTTCCGCTGCCTATATGGCCGAGGTGGTGCGCGGCGGCCTACAGGCGATCGACAAAGGCCAGTATGAGGGCGCACAGGCGATGGGGCTCTCCTACTGGCAGACGATGCGTCTGATCGTTCTGCCGCAGGCTTTGACCCATGTGATCCCGGGCATCGTCAACACCTTTATCGGTCTGTTCAAGGATACGACACTCGTCTCGATTGTTGGCATCTTTGATCTTCTCGGTGCTGGCCAGTCGGCGATTGCCGATGCTGCCTGGTCAACCCCGGTGCAGGCGATCACCATATATCTATACATTGGCATCATCTTTTTCATCTTCTGTTTTGGGATGTCACGCTATTCAATCTTTATGGAAAACAAGCTCAGTAAATCCCGCCGGCATTGATGCCGCTGGATGAACGAGACAATAAGGGTGAGAGAGAATAATGGCTGCTTCTAGTGCAACAAAAATGCAGGTCACCGAAGAGGTGATCATCCAGATGTCACAGGTCAATAAATGGTATGGAACCTTCCATGTATTGCGTGACATCAATCTGACCGTCAACAAGGGTGAGCGCATTGTCATCTGTGGTCCCTCGGGCTCTGGCAAATCAACGCTGATCCGCTGTCTGAACCGGCTTGAGGAGCATCAGTCGGGTGATATCACCGTTCAGGGCATCACCATCAACAATGATCTGAAGAACATCGATGAGATCCGCCGCGAGGTTGGCATGGTGTTCCAGCATTTCAATCTGTTCCCGCATCTGACCATTCTGGAGAATTGCACCCTCGCCCCGATCTGGGTGCGCCGCATGCCAAAGGCCGATGCCGAGGCGATTGCGATGAAATATCTTGAGCGTGTGAAAATCCCCGAACAGGCCCATAAATATCCCGGCCAGCTATCCGGCGGCCAGCAGCAGCGCGTGGCGATCGCCCGTTCGCTCTGCATGGAACCGCAGCTGATGCTCTTTGATGAGCCGACCTCGGCGCTTGATCCGGAAATGATCAAGGAAGTGCTGGATACGATGGTCTCGCTTGCCGAGGATGGCATGTCGATGATCTGCGTGACGCATGAGATGGGTTTTGCCCGCAAAGTTGCCAACCGCGTGATCTTCATGGATGAAGGCCAGATTATTGAGGAAAAGGAACCCGAGGAATTCTTCAACAATCCGGAAAATGAGCGGACCAAACTGTTCCTCAGCCAGATTCTCGATCACTGATCCCGGCCACCAATTCCAGTCACCAATCCCGGCCACCAATCCCGGCCACCAATCCCGGTCACTCATCCAGACCGCCTGTGTTCGCCCGCGTCTTTGTGACTGATAATCTAACGTAAAATCTTAGAAAAAGTGCATATCATTCTAAAATATAATGAATAACAGGGAAAAATTTTTCTCCCTTCGGTTTTTGCGCGCGTTTCCTTTCTCTTAACGAACTTCACATTCCGATGAGACTGGCGGCTTTACCGCTGCATCAACTGGTTATTATGGCGGCCATGTGAAAGGGTTTTCTGCTGAAGGTGAACAAGAGAGTTCCCGCGATGAATTGAGCGCCTGCTGGCTTGGCATCGCCCCTGTTCCTGACATTTCCTTACCTTCGCACAGCTGACAAGAAACTGGCCTTTTGTGAAGGGAGCCACCATGTCAACCGCACCACCGCTGCAAACATTGGAAATCAAAACCGACGACTCCGGATTTTACCGGGGATTCAACACTTTTGTCGCCATCGGCTCGAAATGCCTGATTGGCCTGCTC
>SHBD01000022.1 GCA_004212735.1 SAR116 cluster bacterium | reverse complement strand
GTTCTTGCACGGAAAGTGTCGGCAATCCGCAATGCCTCGATCCGCTTATCACCGGAGTTGATGATTTTCACCAGCGCAAGTTCGCGTTCGATGGCCGCGCCCATCTCCGTCAGATCAGAGACAGAATGGATCGGAACAAGGCGCTTGAGCTGCGCTTTGATCTGTTCAATCACCATTGGCGTTCCCGATGTGACGATTGAAATCCGCGAGATGCTGCGACTCTCATCAGTCTCGGAAACTGTCAGGCTCTCGATGTTGTAGCCACGACCAGAAAACAGGCCGATTACCCGCGCCAGCACGCCAGGCTCGTTATCCACCAGAACGGAGATAATGTGGCGCTCGATAATGTCAGTTTTGTTCATCTTGATCTCTTTTCACTAGCCCGGCCCTAAACCAGAACCATGCCTTCCTCGGAAATTGGTTTTTCTGCCTGATCATCAGGCCCGAGAAGCATGTCATTATGCGCGGCGCCCGATGGTATCATCGGGAAGCAGTTTTCTTCCTTCGCAACACGGATATCAGCAATCACCGGCCCATCGGTTTCCAGCATCTGGGTGATTACCCCATCCAGATCATCGGCGGATTGCGCGACAAGGCCGGTCATCCCGAACGTATCAGCAAGCTTGACGAAATCAGGCAGCGAGGAGCTGTAAGATTCCGAATAGCGGCCACCATGGATCAATTCCTGCCACTGGCGCACCATGCCCATCCATTCATTGTTGATGATGAACATCTTCACCGGCAGATTATACTGTGCCAGCGTCGACAGTTCCTGCATGTTCATCATGAACGATGCTTCGCCGGCGATATCAATCACCAGAGAGTTGGGATGTGCCACCTGAACGCCCATCGCGGCCGGCAAACCATAGCCCATGGTGCCAAGCCCGCCCGAAGTCATCCAGCGGTTTGGCTTCTGAAAATCGAAATATTGGGCCGCCCACATCTGATGCTGGCCAACCTCGGTTGTGACATAGACATCATGCTCAGCCGTCATCTGGCACAGGCGCTTGATCGCATGCTGCGGCTTGATGATCTCGCCCGACTGGTTGAACCCCAGACAATCACGCGAACGCCAACCCGCAATATCTTTCCACCACTTGTCCAGCGATGGTTTATGCGGCTTGAAATCCTGTGCTTTCATCTCGGCAATCAACAATTCAAGAATGCGTGTCGCATCACCGATGATCGCCAGATCGACAGCCACATTCTTGTTCACCGATGATGGGTCAATATCACAGTGAATCTTCATCGAATTTGGCGAGAAGCCTGTGAGCAGGCCCGTCACACGGTCATCGAAACGCGCGCCCATATTGAGCATCAGATCACAGCCATGCATGGCGAGGTTGGCCTCATAGGTGCCGTGCATGCCAAGCATTCCCAGAAACTGCGGGTCAGATGCCGGCAAGGCGCCAAGCCCCATCAGCGTTAGGGTCGTTGGCCAGCCTGTCATATGTGCCAGCTCTGTCAGCAACTCAGACGCGCGTGGCCCTGAATTGATGATACCACCACCCCCATAGATGATTGGCCGTTCAGCCCGCTTCATCGCGGCAACAGCGGCCTTGATGCTCTGGGC
The DNA here is from genome assembly GCA_004212735.1 of SAR116 cluster bacterium. Taxonomy (GTDB): domain Bacteria; phylum Pseudomonadota; class Alphaproteobacteria; order Puniceispirillales; family Puniceispirillaceae; genus MED-G116. The sequence goes on along the minus strand of SHBD01000022.1, from coordinate 24,910 downwards.
ATCAGGCTCGGTCGATGGCTGATAGCGGGCCACAGCCTGAGGACGGGCGCGCTCACCAACATAGGGAGCCTCGGTCATCAGAATGTCCTTTGGTAAGTCAATCAGCACCGGCCCGGGACGTCCCGAAGCGGCAACGTGAAACGCCTCAATGACCGTCCCCTGGAGCTTAGCGCCATCCTTGACCAGATAATTATGCTTCGTACAGGCGCGGGTGATACCGGTTGTGTCAGCCTCCTGAAAGGCGTCATTGCCAATCAGATGCGTTGGCACCTGACCGGTAAGACAAACAACGGGAACGGAATCCATCAGCGCGTCGGTAAGGCCCGTCACCGCATTGGTTGCGCCCGGACCAGATGTGACCAGCACGACACCGGTCTTGCCCGTTGAGCGGGCATAACCCTCAGCCGCGTGGACAGCCGCCTGCTCATGGCGCACAAGGATGTGCTTGATCTTGTTGTTTTTGAACAAAGCGTCATAAATCGGCAGGACGGCGCCTCCCGGATACCCAAAGACAATTTCCACACCCTCATCCTCAAGTGCTTTCAAAAGCACCTCGGCACCGGGCATGAATTGGTCAGACTCATCATTTGAGGCAGATTTAGGCATGTCTCTCATCCTTCACTTACAAAACTGCTTTCGACGCGTTCATTTTTTATGGCAATTCGTTTACCAAATTAGTAAGTCGCATGGCAATTCATTTGCCAAAATTTTAGGTCCTGCATCGGCACGGCGTAACAGACGCAAGACAAAACCAGAGGCATTCAGCGTTACCAACTCCTGCCCTGTTTTAACCAATATTTGCAGTGGTTTATCTTGACTGTCGTGGGTCACACCACTACGGGATGGTTTCCAGACCCCCGCAAAATCATGCTTGTGGTTGGTCCACTTCTGGTTGGCCCACATCTGGTTGACCCACATCTGGTTGGCCCACATCTGGTTGGCCCACATCTGGTTGGCCCGCATCTGGTTGACCCGCATCTGGTTGACCCGCATCTGGTTGACCAGTCTCTTACCAAAAAAGACACCTGTATCGCAGTGACATTTGGTGTCCAGTCACTCAGTGAGTCTGTGAGCCGTAATCCAGCACCACCATAACGGCCCTTGATTGCCAGTATTGGGTCGGGAGGTCAACTATTTTTTATTAGATCTGAAAAGATTTTTTCACTTAAACTTTCTGAAAGTTTCTCATTTATCAAAATTTTTGGATTAAAATTATTCCGTAGCCAGGTCATCTGGCGTTTTGCGTAATGCCGGCTGTCCCGTTTTGCCAGCTCAGCCGCGCGCTCCAGGCTCATCTCGCCCTTTAAATGCGCCAGAATCTCTCGCACCCCCAATGCCTTCATTACCGGCAAGCCAGCATCGAGCCCACGGGCGGCGAGCCGGGACACCTCGTCAATCGCCCCCGCCGCAAGCATTTCGTCAAAGCGCTGGTCGATCCGGGCATACAGCGTATCCCGGGGCGGCGCAAGCGCCACCGAGATCGCGGTGCCAGCAAATTGGCCAGAATGGGGTTCGGTCTGCCAGTCGGACAGCGCCCTGCCCGTGGCCCGCACCACACCCATCGCCCGGACAAGGCGCTGGCTATCGCCGGGAAACAACCGGTTGGCGGTAACAGGGTCATATTTTACCAGCTCGGCACGAAAGGCATCGCCGCCAATATCTGCAAGCTGGGCAGCGCAGGCATCATGGATTTCTGCCGGGACGTCCGGAATGGCCGCCAAGCCACCCAGACCCGCATTGATATACATGCCGGTGCCACCGATGATGATCGGCAGTTTACCAGCCGTGCGGGCGGTAGCCATCGCCGCCGCTGCCATTGCCAGCCATGTGGCAACCGAGGCACGCTCAGCGCCGTCAATGACGCCGTAAAGATGATGCGGCGCGCGGCGCAAAGCAGCGTCACCCGGGCGCGCCGTCAGCAGATGCAGGTCGGCATATAGCTGCATCGAATCCGCATTGATGATGACACCATCCGCCCGTTCAGCCAGCGCCAGCGCCAGCGCCGATTTGCCCGAGGCAGTGGGGCCAGCGATGATCACATAACGATCGTCCCCGTGCGATGGGTGCGGCGACGGTGATCCGGGCTTCGGTGATCCGGGCTTCGGTGATCCGGGCTTCGGTGATGACTTGTTATCAGACCGCATTTGGTCATAATCCCTTTTTGCCTTCCTGCCCCATTCATGGACCAGAGCCCGCACTATGCAGCATGTTCTCGTTTTTTCAACCTCCGCCCCGCAGATCACCCTCAATGATGAAATGATTGACGGCCTGCTGCAGCATACGGGACTGCCCAGCGATGCGCCGCCGGCCACGTGGTTGGCCCCCGGACAGGCAGCTGAGGTACCCGTTAGCCAGAGCGCGGCACCCAAATTTGCCGATATTGCTGAAGTGCGACAGGCGGGCGAGGCCATGCGGGTCGATGTCAATCTCATCGCCGCGGAAAACCGCCAAAAACGGCTGCTTCTTGCCGATATGGACAGCACCATCATCACCGATGAGTCGCTTGATGAAATGGCCGCGCTTGCCGGGCTTGACGAAGCGGTTGCCGCGATCACCGCACGGTCAATGAATGGCGAACTGGATTTTGAAGCGGCGCTTGATGAGCGGGTGGCAATGTTTGCCGGGCAACCAGCCAGCCTGTTCGAGGAAATTCTTGCGGCCACTCAGCTGACCGCAGGGGCGCGCACCCTCGTACAAACAATGCGCAGCCGTCAGGCGCAATGCTATCTTGTCTCGGGCGGTTTTACCCCTGTTGCGGACAGGGTTGCCGAGCAATGTGGGTTTCACGCTGCACATGCCAATGATATGCACATCCATGATGGCGTGATCACCGGCACCGTCAAAAAACCCATTCTGGGGCGTGATTCAAAGGCGCAGATACTGGCCCGCTATTGCCGGGAACATGCGCTTGCTGCCGGCGATGCAGCGGCCATTGGCGATGGCGCAAATGACATGGCGGTGCTGCAGGCCGCCGGGATGGGTGTCGCCTTTGCCGGAAAGGATGTGTTGCGGGCGGCCATCGATTTGCAGTTGAACCATACCGATTTGACCGGTCTTTTGTTCCTGCAGGGCTACCGCAGGGCAGATTTTGTCACCGGCGAGGCTGGCTGAGCGCACGCCACACCAGCGCTGACGCATACCCCAAAAATCCACAAAACAAATCAGCCACGAAACAAAGCTGTCACAAAAAGAAAAAGGACGCCTGTAGGCGTCCCCTTCCTGTGGTTTATTATTGCGGTAATGCCCGCCTATTCGTTGGCAAAGCCGATTTGCACAAAGCGCTGATTGCCCTCACGCTCAACTAGGATCAGGATGCCTGAGCGCCCGGAATCCTTGGCTTTGCCAACGGCATCGGCAAAGGCGGCGGCGGTCTCGACACGACGCTGGCCAAACCGGCGAATCACATCGCCGGGCTCCAGCCCTTTTTGCGCTGCCGGGCTGCCAGCTATTACCTCGGTTACGACAACGCCAGTCAGCTCCGCATCAAGATCCATCTCTGTTGCCAGATCGGCGGTCAGATTCTCAACCGAGAAACCGAGACTGCCAAAGCTCTGCTTGTCGGCATCGGCATCAGTTTCCGCCATGCCAACAAGTTCAGCCTTTTCCAGTTCCCCAAGCTCGACAGATACGGTCATCGATTTGCCCTCACGGAACAACTCGACCGCGACCTTGGCACCAATGTCTGTTTCGGCAACAATGCGGGGCAGATCACGCATTTTCTGGATTCTCTTGCCGTCAAAGCTGACGATGACATCGCCGGGCTCAATGCCGGCCGTGTCTGCCGGGCTCTTTTCATTGATCGAGCTTACCAGCGCACCCTCGGCACTCTCGAGGCCGAGCGAGTCTGCGATATCTGGCGTGACTTCCTGAATGAACACACCAAGCCACCCACGCCGCGTCGTGCCAAACTCCTCAAGCTGTGCGGTGACGCGCTTGGCCAGATTGGATGAAATCGCAAAACCGATGCCAACCGAGCCACCGGATTGTGAGAAAATGGCGGTGTTGATGCCGATCACCTCACCCTCAAGGTTGAACAGCGGCCCACCTGAATTGCCCCGATTGATCGACGCATCAGTTTGAATGAAATCATCATAGGGGCCGTTGCCGATATCGCGGCCACGAGCCGAGACAATACCGGCTGTCACTGTGCCACCAAGGCCAAACGGATTGCCGATGGCAAGAACCCAGTCACCAACCCGCAATCTGTCGGAATCACCAAACTCAACAGCGGCGAGGTCAACCCCGTCTGGATCAATTTTCAGAACCGCGATGTCGGTTTTCTTGTCCTGACCCAGTACTTCGGCCTTGAAAGATTGATCATCGGACAGAACGACGGTGATCTCCTCGGCATTCTCGATCACATGATAGTTGGTGACGACAATGCCCTTTTTATCAATGATGAAGCCGGAGCCAAGCGAAGAGGCGCGGCGCTTGCGGTCATTATCACCAAAATTCTTGAAAAATTCCTCAAAGGGCGAGCCCGGTGGGAATTGCGGCATGTCGCTGGATGGTCCCTCGCTGACAATCGTCGTTGTCGAGATGTTGACCACCGCAGGGGACAGTTTTTCCGCCTGATCGGCAAAGCTGTCCGGACGTTCACCGGCAATCACGGTAACAGAGATGAACATCACAACGAAGCCAGCTACCGCCGGAATCATGGCGGCGCGTGCATGCTGGAGGGGCCGTAAAATTGTCATAAGCATCGGATTAAACTCTCCTGATTTGCCACATATCAATTTGCCACATAAAGGCATGAGCTTCATGAAAGACTGAGCGTCACAAAGGCATGAGCTTCATAAAGGCATGAGCTTCATAAAGGCCGGGAAGCAGGTTTCCCCACTTCCCGTTACACAAGTGAATACAGACACCATGACCAAATCATGGCAAAGCTGTGATTATTTCGGCGCACTTCCGTTCTTGTCCTTGAAGAAGCGGAAGAAGCTGCTGGATGGTGACAACACCATTGATGTGCCGTCCTTGCCCATGGCTTTGCGATAGGCTTCCATCGACCGGTAGAACGAGAAGAATTCCGCGTCCTGACCGAAGCTGTCGGCATAGATCCGAATGGCCTCGGCATCACCGGCACCACGTGTTTCCTGGGCGGTACGCTGAGCCTCGGAAATGATCACCGTTCTGGTCTTTTCGGCGTCGGCACGAATCTTCTGCGCTTCTTCCTCACCAGTCGCCCGGAACTCCTTGGCCTCACGTTCACGCTCAGACTTCATCCGGTTAAAGATATTCTGGCTGGTGGCCTCCGGGTAATCGGCACGACGCAAACGCACATCAATGATCTTGATGCCGAGTGACTCCACCGAGGCATTCACCTCGTCACCGATCGACCGGGTAATGTCATTACGCTGTCCGGTCAGAATCGAGGCCAATGTCTCACGACCAAGCACCCGGCGGACGGATGAGTCGATGATCGCCTCAAGCCTGCCGCGTGCACCGAGCTCATTGCGGACTGTCTGATAGAACAGCAGCGGGTTGGAGATCTGGAAGCGGGCATAGGCATCCACCTGCAGACGTTTCTGGTCTGAGAGGATCACCTCTTCGGCATCCTGTGGAATCAGGCTCAAGACACGCTTTTCGTAGTAAACGACGTCCTGAATGAATGGTATTTTAAAGGCTAGGCCCGGTTCCTGAATGGTCCGCTTTGGTTCACCAAACTGCAGAACAAGCGCCTGCTGTGTCTGGTTAACGGTAAATAACGCCCCGTAAAGACCGATGACTATCAGGCCAACAAGGGCAATTCCCACTAAACGAATGGATCCCATTTTAGTTTCCTCCCGCCGTCTTGTTCAGGTCTTTGAGCGGAAGATAGGGCACGACGCCACTGCCTGATGCGTCTTCGTCAATGATGATCTTTTCAACATTGGTGAAGATTTCCTCGACCGTTTCGATATAGATGCGCTCACGCGTTACATCCGGGTTCACTCTATAGGCGCCGTAGACCTGATCAAAGCGTGACGAGTCACCCGCCGCCCGGTTCATAACCTCAGCCTGATAAGCCTCGGCCTCGGCGATCAGCTTGGCCGCTGCACCGCGCGCACGCGGCACGACGTCATTACGAAACGCCTCAGCCTCGTTTTTCAGCCGGTCACGGTCCTGTCGCGCCCGCTGCACCTCGTTAAAGGCATCAATCACGTCTGATGGCGGATCAACGGCGAGCAACTGCACGTCACGCACCCGCACGCCGGACACATATTCATCCAGCAGATCCTGCAATTGAGAACGCGCCTGCACTTGAATGTCCTGCCGGCCCTCGGTCAGTGCCGTCTGGATCGGTGTGCGCCCGATGATCTCACGCATCACCGCCTCAGCAGCAACCTTGATGGTATCATCCGGCTCAGCCAGGTTGAACAGATACTGCCCCGCATCCGAGATTCGCCAGAACACGACAAAGTCAATATCAACGATGTTTTCATCACCGGTGATCATCTGGCTTTCATCAGCGATGTCCCGCCGTGATGAGCTGTTGCCGCTGATGTCGCGAAAACCGATCTCGATGCGGTTGTCACGCGTGACCTCGGGGGTCAACACTGTTTCGATGGGATATGGCAGATGGTAATGCAGGCCTGGCGCCGTGGTACGGATCCATTCCCCAAACCGCAGGACAACGCCCTGCTGCTGCGGGTTGACCCGGTAAAAACCGGTCGCCGCCCAAATTCCTAAAAAGATGATCAGCAGCAGGATAAGTGATTTTCCTGATCCCGCGCCGCCCGGCATGACACGGCGTAGCGCATCGCGTCCCTGACGAATGGCCTGATCGAGATCGGGGGGTGTCTGACCACCGCCGCCGCCCTGGCCCCATGGGCCGCCGCCGCTTCCGCCGCTTCCGCCGCCCCGGCCACCTCGGCCGCCGCCTTGACCGCCCCCTTGGCCCCAGGGTCCGCCCTGATCACCGCCGCCTTGATTATTCCATGGCATATTAATTGTTTCTCCGTGTGTTTGAAACCGGCTGGCACCCACGGTTGAAAATTTTGTCTCGACCGTCATAAACGCCGTTCAACCCTGCTAAGAAAAGCACCAACGCCCCGCGCCGTTCAGCCTGTATCATGCGTTGCTGTATTGCAAAACAATCATGGACAAACTATGTCAACCTCGTGGCTCCTCACATATTTGCACAGGAACGGTGTATTTCAAGCATGACTGCCGAATTGAATGAGAGAAAAGTCAGCGACACGCTGCGTACAATCACCGCCGAGGGCAAGTCGCTCGATATAGTCGAGGCTGGACAGGTTTCGGGCATCGTCATCAAGGATGGGCATGTCGGCTTTACGATCGAAATCGATCCTGCTGACAAGGACCGCGCCGATGGTTTGCGCACCGCGGCAGAAAAGGCCGTGCGGGCGCTGGATGGCGTGCTGTCGGCAACGGCGATGCTGACCGCACACCAGACCGCCGGAGCCGGCGCACCGGGTGGTGCCAGTGGTCACTCTCATGATCACGCACATGATCACTCACACGGTCAGGCAGGCGCGGGCGCACAGCCGGACAACACGCCTCATAAACCGGCTAAACATCTGATTGCCGTGGCTTCTGGCAAGGGCGGTGTTGGCAAATCAACAACCTCAATCAATCTGGCGCTGGCGATTGCCGCGACAGGCCAGCGCGTTGGCATTCTGGATGCGGATATCTATGGGCCATCGCTGCCACGGCTGATCGGCAAGAACGTCAAGCCGCAGACCGATGGCAAGAAGATCAAGCCGATTGAGGCGTGGGGCCTGCAAACCATGTCGATCGGCTATCTGGTGGCCGAGGATGCGCCGACAATCTGGCGGGGGCCGATGGTGATGAGCGCGATCGAGCAGATGCTGCGCGATGTCGCATGGGACAATCTTGATGTGCTGGTCATCGACATGCCGCCGGGAACAGGCGATGCGCAGCTGACACTCTCGCAGCGGGCGGCGCTGTCTGGTGCGGTGATTGTGTCGACACCGCAGGATCTGGCGCTGATTGACGCGCGCAAAGGCCTCAACATGTTCCGCAAGGTGAATGTGCCGGTTCTTGGCATTGTCGAGAATATGAGCCATTTCATCTGCCCCGATTGTGGCGGCCGGCATGAGGTGTTCGGCAATGGCGGCGCCCGTGCCGAAGCGGCAGCGATCGGTGTGCCCTTTTTGGGTGAGGTGCCGCTGGAAATGGAAATTCGCGCCACCTCGGATGAGGGCAACCCGATCGTGATCAGCCAGCCAGACGGCCCGCATGCACAGCATTATGTGGCGATTGCCGAAAAGGTGCTGAGCGGCCTTGGCGCTGGCCAGCGCGCCGCCCCGAAAATCGTCGTTGAGTAAAAGCTAGACAAACACCGGGGATTTGCGGGTGAGGCTGTCATAGCGATAGCCCGGCACCGCATCGGTGGCGGTAAATTCCGCCTCCGTCACGCAGTCCCACGCCGCCTCGTCAAGCGCCGGAAACAGCGCCGCATCGGGCCCGCCATCCGGGCTGGCCGCGATGATCGTAAGCTCAATACGGTTGCACAGAGCCATACCCATCTCATAAATCTGGCCACCGCCAAACAGGATGATCGCGTTGCGCGCCTCGGGCGTTGCCGCAATCCAGTCTTTTGCCGCCGTGATCGCAGCGGTAAGATCGGCAGCGGCAATGGCGCCCTCCACCTGCCAGTCCGGATCACGGGTAAGAACGATGCTGGCGCGCCCGGGCAAGGGACGGCCAATGGAGTCCCAGGTTTTGCGTCCCATGATCAGCGGACAGCTCATGGTCAAAGCCTTGACCCGGCGCAGATCATCCGGCAGGTGCCAGATCAGCCCCTTGCCATCGCCGATGACGCGGTTCTCAGCCATCGCAACGACGGCAATCATCTCGGTGTTTGTGGCGCTCATCGCTTATCCCCTCACCGACCCATCAACTAAACCGCAATCGGTGCGGCGATATGCGCCTGTGGGGCATAGCTGGTGATTTCAAAATCATCAAAGGTGAAGTCATCAATGCTGGCCGGAACCCGCCTGATCATTAATTGGGGCAATGGCCCGGGGGTGCGGGCCAGCTGCTCGCGGGCCTGGTCGAAATGATTGGCATAGAGATGCGCATCACCAAGCGTATGCACGAAATCACCCGGCTCAAGGCTGGTGACCGCAGCAATCATGTGGGTGAGCAACGCATAGGAGGCGATGTTGAACGGCACCCCCAGAAAAATATCGGCGCTGCGCTGATAGAGCTGGCAGGACAGCCGGCCATCGGCGACAAAAAACTGGAACAGGCAATGGCAGGGTGGCAGCGCCATATTCGGAACATCAACAGGGTTCCATGCCGACAGCATCAGACGGCGTGATTCGGGCGTGGTGCGGATCATCTGGATTAGGTCGGACAGCTGGTCTATGGTCTGGCCATCCGGCCCCTGCCAGCGCCGCCACTGCTTGCCATAGACAGGCCCGAGATCGCCATTTTCATCGGCCCATTCATCCCAGATGGACACACCATTTTCCTGGAGATAGCGGATGTTGGTGTCCCCCTTCACAAACCACAGAAGTTCATGGATGATCGAGCGTGTATGCAGCTTCTTTGTGGTCAGCAATGGAAAACCAGCGCCAAGATCAAACCGCATCTGATGTCCAAAAACAGCCCTCGTTCCAGTTCCCGTCCGATCCCCACGGTCGGTGCCGTGCGTCAGAACATGATCAAGAAGGTCGAGATATTGCTGCATGGGTTCCGTAGTGCCTCACTTTTGGGGGTTGGCCGGGATGGCCTTGGGTGGTCTTGGGTGGTCTTGGGTGATGATCTTTTCAAAATACACGCTGGATGCCGATGTTCAAGCTCTGATGGCAAGCGCTGATGGCAAGCGTTTATGGGGGGTGCCGGACAGGAGGTGCCACCGGCAATGGGTGGCCGGCCAAAACTTTCCTTTCAAACGGTGGCTCTTGCGCCTATATTAACAGTGCTGGTTCGCCAGCTATGGCGATAAACGTGCTGTAGAATAAGCAGAGCGGACCCGGGGGCGGTACCCGGCGCCTCCACCATTTCAGCCTGCCACCCGGTGCCAAACCGGCCAAGATCAGGTTTCAGGCTGAAAGCATGGGGGCGAAATAGGATCGACGCATGTGGTAAAGGCAGTATTTTCGCTCGGTATGGTACCCGCCGTTATCGGGCCATGTAGTAGTTGCAAATGACAACACTGCTCCGGTAGCAATCGCAGCCTAGTTCTGCGTGAGCAACCGATCTTAAGCCCAGATTGATTGAGCTCAGTCTGGCGGGGTTTGGATCGCACCTGGCAACAGAAGCGGTCCGCTTAATTTGGATGACAGCCAGAAACGGACAATAGCAGATGGATAGCGACGACGGTCAGAAGATGGGCCTGAACTACGAGCTGCTTGTCGAGGATTCGCTGCGCATGGTGGTGCGGGCAGCGCTGACCATTGTCGAGCGCGCCGGTCTGCCCGGGGACACCCATTTCTATATCAGCCTCAACACCCAGCACCCGGGTGTCGAAATGGAAAAATCACTGCGAGATGACCATCCAGACACAATCACCATCGTGATCCAGCATCAATATGCCGACCTCATAGTCGAGGATGACCAATTCAGCGTCACGCTGTTCTTTGGTGGCAAACCCTCACCGATGATTGTGCCATTTGATGCGGTTACGAGTTTCAATGACCCCTCGGTCGGATTCGGCCTGCAATTCGGCGTGATCGAACATGATGAGGGTGACGAGATCGAGGAGGGTGATGTCATCACGGCGGCACCTGAACCCAATAAGGATCAGGAAACAGCCGATGTTGTGCAATTGGATAGTTTTCGCAAAACCCCGTCCTGAACCACCGGTGTTTTGCCTGATAATCCAAAGTTGCCCGATAACACAAAAACAGGAGAGCTGTCTTGGCTGATTTCGTCTATAGCCCGATGTTTCCCCTCGGCCCGGATGAAACCGAATATGAGTTGGTGTCCAGCGACCATGTAAAGCTGGTCGAGCTGGATGGTGAGACCTTTCTGCGTGTTGAACCGGAGGGGCTGACCCTGCTCGCCGCACGCGCCTTTACCGACATTTCGCATCTGTTGCGCAGCAGCCATCTGGGCCAGCTTGCCACCATTCTCGAGGACCCTGAAGCGACCAACAATGACCGCTTTGTGGCACTGGAGATGTTGAAGAATGCGGTTATTGCCGCCGATGGCCTGCTGCCGATGTGCCAGGATACCGGCACCGCGATCATCGCTGGCTATCGCGGCGATCATGTGTTGGTCAGCGGTGATGATTCTGAGGCGCTGTCACGCGGCGTCTACACCACCTATCAGACCAGCAATCTGCGCTATTCACAGCTGGCCGCAACCTCGATGTTCGAGGAAGCCAACACGGCGACAAACCTGCCCGCACAGATTGAGCTTTATGCCGGCAAGGGGCTGGAATATAAATTCGCCTTCATCCAAAAGGGCGGCGGTTCGGCGAACAAGACCTTCCTGCATCAAAAGACCAAAGCGGTGCTTAATCCGGACGGATTGCGCGACTTCATCCGCACAGCCATTCTCGACCTCGGCACATCGGCCTGCCCGCCCTATCATCTGGCGATCGTGATTGGCGGCACCTCGGCGGAGTTCAATCTGAAAACCGTGAAAATGGCGTCAATCCGCTCGCTCGATAATTTGCCGACAGAGGGCAATGAGCTTGGCCATGCCTGGCGTGATCTTGCGTGGGAGGCGGAGATTCTGGAGATCACCCGCAATCTGGGGATTGGCGCGCAGTTTGGCGGCAAATATTATTGCCATGACGTGCGCGTTATCCGTCTGCCACGCCATGGAGCCTCCTGCCCCATCGGCATTGGGGTGTCGTGTTCGGCGGACCGGCAGGCGCTTGCCAAAATCACGCCAGAGGGCCTGTTTGTCGAAAAACTGGAGCGCGATCCAGCAAAATTCCTGCCATCGGTCGAGGCGGAGATGGAGGGTGATGTTGTCGCCATTGATTTGACGCGGCCGATGGATGACATCAGAGCCAAGCTGAGCCAGCATCCGGTATCAACGCGTGTGTCACTCACCGGGCCAATCATTGTCGCCCGTGACATCGCCCATGCAAAATTGCTTGAACGGCTGCAGGCCGAGGGTGATCTGCCCGATTATTTCAAAAACCACCCGATCTATTACGCTGGTCCGGCAAAGACGCCCGAGGGCATGGCCTCAGGCTCGTTCGGACCAACGACAGCCGGACGGATGGACAGCTATGTCAGCACCTTCCAACAGGCCGGCGGATCTATGGTGATGCTTGCCAAGGGCAACCGGTCCCGCCAGGTTCGTGACAGCTGCGCCGCACATGGCGGCTTCTATCTTGGCAGTATCGGCGGTGTTGCCGCCAAGCTGGCACTGGAATCGATCAAGAAAATCGAGGTTCTGGAATATCCGGAGCTGGGGATGGAAGCGATCTGGAGGATCGAAGTGGAGAATTTTCCAGCCTTCATCATCACCGATGACAAGGGCAATGATTTCTTTGATTTAAGCTAGACCTGCCTTAGAGCGGTGACGGACCACCGCTTGCCCAGTCAATGAACTGGACCGTGTGGCGGACCGGCAGAGCGTCTTCATCAAGCTGTGAAATGCAGCCGATATTGCCCGCAGCAACAGCAATTGCGCCAGTCTTGCGCAAGCTATCCAGCTTTCGTGTGCGCAGCCCATCAGCCATGTGCGGTTGCAGGATGTTATAGACCCCCGCAGACCCACAGCACAGATGCGGATTGACCGGCTGGGTCACCGTGAAGCCGGCACTGCGCAGCAATTGTTGCGGCAGATCGTGGATTTTCTGACCATGCTGCAATGAGCAGGCCGAATGGTAGGCAAGTTCTGGCCGCCCGCCATCCGGCGCCGGCTCGATGATGCTATTGATGCCGATTTCGGCCAGCAACTGGCTGATATCCATCGTCATTGCGGAAATTTGCGTGGCAAGATGGCCAAGCTCGCGGTCATCTTTTAGCAGATGTCCGTAATCCTTGACCATTGTTCCACAGCCCGACGCATTGACGACGATTGCATCGAGCCCGCCGTTTTTGATCTCATCCTGCCAGGCACGCAGAGCCTGTCTGACAGATTTGTCGGCGGCCTCTGTCTCGCCAATGTGATGCGCCAGCGCGCCACAGCAATGCGCCTCGCTGCGCACCACCACCTCGATGCCAAGGCGGTTCAGAACGCGGATGGTGCTGGCGTTGATCTCAGGGTCAAGCGCCCGCTGCGCACAGCCGGCAAGCAGGGCAACACGCCTGATCTTATTATGGCTTGCCTGGAGCTTGCTCTTATTGTTGCTATCACTGTTGATCTGTTGGGTAGGCGGATAGCTGTGCGTGTTGGCGCCAACCGGATCAAGGGGTGGGATTCTGGTTGGCAATTTGGCCAGTGCCGCGCGCATCTGGGCCGGCATAAATGGGACAAAGGGCCGCCCCACTCTGGCCAACCACAGCAGCGCATGAAAACGGGCGGCATGTGGAATGGTAGCAGCCAGCAGTCGCCGCAGCAGCCGATCGCCCAGAGGGCGAGGGACCAGTTCATCGAGCTTTTCGCGCCCAATTTCCACCAGATGAGCATAATCCACGCCTGAGGGGCAGGTCGTCATACAGGATAGACAGCCAAGGCACCGATCAATGTGATGGCCGGTGTCGGCTGAGATGCTGTCGGGCGACTCCAGCAATTCGCGCATCATCCAGATGCGGCCGCGCGGGCTGTCACGTTCATCACCGGTGATCACAAAAGTCGGACAGGTCGCGGTGCAGAACCCGCAATGTACGCATTTTCGCAGAATATCATCCGCCTCACGGATTTTCGGGTCGGCCAGCTGGTCAGCGGTGAAATGGGTTTGCATCGTTTTTCCCTTCGCCTAGATACCGTCATGCATGCGGCCGGCATTGAGCACAGCCAGCGGATCGAAGGCCGCCTTCACACGCTTATGCAGCGCCAGCATCGGCCCGGGGAGCGGCTGAAACGGAGGGATCACCTGCCGTGTCGTGCCGGAATCGCGGATAAGCATGGCAAAACCACCGCCAAACCCAGCCAGCGCTTGCCGCAAATCAGTGCCCAGAGTGTCTGTGCCACCTGTCATCCAAACAAGCCCCCCTGCCCAATCAGCAAAATAGCTGATGTCATGACTGGCTTTGATGGTGTCGATCACTGATGCCGCGGCGGCGGGTGGACAGGAAATTTTCCAGACATCGCGCACCGGCGCGGTGAATAATCTCACATCCCTGATCTTTGCCCATAAAGCCTCGCTGGCCGTCGCCTCGAGCCTGTCGCCCCCTGTCAAACGTTGCAGATTGGCAAGGCGATCAGCGATCGAGATGTCGATCCCTTCCAAGCGGACGACAATGACGCATGACTTCTTATCCTTGCCCGTGTCTTTATCCGTGTCTTTATCCGTGTCTTTATCCGTGTCCTTATTCAGGGGCAGACCGGCCTGCCGTGCCAGTTCGGCGGGCAGAATCGCGGCAGACCCCGGTTCATGCGGCGTTGCAAAAAGGCTGGCGATCTTGTTTGTCGCGGCAGCAAAATCATCCACCTGAACGATCAGCGAGCAACTTGTCTCCGGGCGCGGCAATGTTTTCAGGGTGATCTCATCCATCACCGCAAGGGTGCCAAACGATCCGGTCATCAATTTCGACAGATCATACCCGGTGACATTCTTCATCACCTTGCCGCCGGATTTGAACGCCTCTCCGCGCCCCGAAATGGCCTCAAACCCCAACAGATAGTCACGCGCGGCACCGGCGGTCAGGCGGCGGGGCCCCGATAGATTCGTGGCAACAACGCCGCCAATCGTCCCCGCGTTGGCGGTGTCAAGAAGATGGCTGTAATCAGGCACCTCGAAGGCCAGCATCTGCCGTGCCTCAGCCAGCGCTGTCTGCACCTCGGCTATCGGCGTGCCAGCCCGCACGGTGAGCACCAACTCTTCTGGCTGGTAATCGATTATTCCCGTCATTGCCGACAGATCCAACGTCACATCATACGCGCATTTGCGGCCAAGCGCGCGCTTGCTGCCCGATGCGATGATCTCGAGGCGGCTCTTGTCCGCCATCGCGTCAGTCACAGCGGACTTAACCTCGTCAAGGCTGGAAACGGAAATGATAGGCGTTGATAGGGTCATTGATGCTGTGTCTGTCCTGGTTTTTCAGTGGCGATGACAACGCCCTTCCGGATGCCGGTGCCAGTGCGCGCATTATTGTCGGTCTGGTCCATTAAGTTTATTTTTTAAGAGACCCCGCAGAGCGGTACCGATCATGATGGCCCGCACCGCCTAGAAACGAGGCAGGTCGGGATGGGGCATTTTTCCCTTATGAACATGCAGGCGGCCAAGTTCAGCACAGCGATGCAGATGTGGGAACACCTTGCCCGGATTGAGCAGATGATCAGCGTCAAACGCACATTTCAACCGCTGCTGCTGTTTCAAATCTTCCTCGGTGAACTGAATGTTCATCAAATCGCGCTTTTCAACACCCACACCATGCTCACCGGTCAGGACACCACCCATTTCCACACAGCTGCGCAGGATGTCTGCGCCAAAATCCTCAGCGCGCTCCAACTCACCCGGCTGGTTCGCATCAAACAGGATCAGCGGATGCAGATTGCCATCACCAGCATGAAACACATTGGCGACACGCAACCCATATTTCTGGCTGAGTGAGGCCATTCTCACCATCATATCCGGCAGGCGCCGCCGTGGAATGGTGCCATCCATACATAGATAATCTGGCGAAATCCGCCCAACAGCCGGAAAGGCCGATTTGCGACCCGCCCAGAACAGATTGCGCTCCTCCTCGGACTGGCTGATCTTGATCGATGACGCGCCGGCTGACCGCATGATTGTCTCGACACGCCCGATCAGCGCATCGACTTCTGCCTCTGGTCCATCCAGCTCGACAATGATCAGCGCTGCGGCACCGCGCGGATAGCCTGCATTGGCGAAATCCTCGGCCGCATTGATGGCCAGACCATCCATCATTTCCATGCCAGCCGGGATGATTCCTGCCGCAATCACATCACCAACAGCGGTGCCGGCCGAACCGGTATCCTCAAAACCAACAAGCAGCGCCC
Source organism: SAR116 cluster bacterium (assembly GCA_004212735.1). GTDB lineage: Bacteria > Pseudomonadota > Alphaproteobacteria > Puniceispirillales > Puniceispirillaceae > MED-G116. The sequence goes on along the minus strand of SHBD01000022.1, from coordinate 8,899 downwards.
GCTGTGTCGCCGGTTTCTGCAAAATCCGCAGCGTCACCTCGGATACCACGCCAAGCAATCCCTCAGACCCGGTCATCACGCCCATCAGATCATAATCACCAGCGTCAAGATGCTTGCCTCCAAGGCGCAGGATCTCGCCATCCATCGTCACCATCTCGATACCGAGAAGGTTGTTGGTCGTCAGCCCGTATTTGAGGCAATGAACCCCGCCTGAATTTTCGGCCACATTACCGCCAACTGAACAGGCAATCTGGCTTGACGGGTCAGGCGCGTAATAGAAGCCATCACCCTGTACGGCATGCGTGATGGCAAGATTGGTGACACCGGGCTGGGCAACAACGCAGCGATTGTCGTAATCCACCTCAAGAATGCGGTTGAATTTGCCAAGACCAAGCAGCACCGCATCGGCAAGTGGCAACGCCCCACCGGACAATGATGTCCCTGCCCCACGCGGCACCACCTTGACGCCCTCAGCCTTGCACCATTTCATCACCGCCGCGATCTGTTCAACCGTTTCCGGCAGCACGACGGCAAGCGGCAATTGGCGATAGGCGGACAGGCCGTCGGCATCATAGGCACGCATGCTTTCCTGCGAGTCGATCACGCAGGCGGCTGGCACAATCTTTTTGAGCGCCGCGCATATCGCGTCACGCCTGTCGATAACATCCTGATCTGGATCCGGCATCAACATTATAAATGATCCTTATCACCGGGTTGAATTTTTCGCAGGCCGGACGAGACCGACCATCTTCATACAGTATCGCCTGTCGGCAACTTTTGGTAAAGGGCAATGGGCACACAACCACGCGACCAATATTCGCAGCACCACACGGCCCCATCGGACCGCCCCTGACAGTCGCTTGACGTGGGAATAATCACCGCCCAAACCAATATCCACAAATGAAAACGGCCAGCAGAGCTGACCGCGTCTCATCAATCATCTACAACGCCGGTCTAGCCCTGGCGTGCTTTCATGCGCGGGTTTTTCTTGTTGATCACATAAAGGCGACCACGGCGGCGAACCACTTGGCAGTTGCGATCACGTGTTTTCAGCGTCTTCAGCGAGCTTGCGACTTTCATGTTCGGCTCCATCGCCCTTCATCGTACAGGATTTTGCGGCGTGTTTGGCAGTCATCAAATTTGAGCGCGGAACCTAACACCAGCCTTGGCCAAGGTCAATGGCCAAATCCCGCATTTTTCCAATCAGCAATTGGTATCGCAGTGACCGTCGAAACCGGGCATTGATGCCGATTGTTCCAACAGCTGCTCCTGGGTAATCTCGCCAGAATCCAACTGGTCAAGAAGACCACCCGGTGCGCTGACAGCTTCCTGTGCCGCAACCGCCTCGGCTGCCACGCTCTCGACACGTTCAATTTCCTCGGCGAGTTTCTCCAGATCCCGGTACGCCTCTCGGTCAATATCCTCGGCAATGTTTGCCAGCTGTTCGCGCGCCGCTTCAAGTGCCTCAGGATCAAACGTCTCGGCTTTCTGAAGTTGTTCAAGGATACCCGCCTGCTGTTCGGCAACAAGCGGTGTCAGAAATTTTTTCACCTCCATCTCATCAGTCTCGGTCAATATCTGTGTCATCAAGGCGTCCGCCAGTGAAATGCCCTGCTCGTCAGCGAGTTTGCGGGCGGTCTCCAGAGCCGACATTTTCAACCCCTCAATCCCGGTAACATCCTGAATGACCGCATCACCGACAATCTGTTTGATGCTCTCGGTCTGCTTGCCCTGAATTTTTCTGATCGGCACAAAGGTCACGTTTTCACCACTGACGACATAGACATTGCTACCCACAACACCAGCCGATTTGCCTTTTCGTTCCGCGGCCGTGATCAGCGCTGCCTTTTCAGCGGGCGATGCACCTTCATAGATATTACCATCACTGCCCAGAACCTCCCCTGTTTTCAGGGTCAGAGCCTGAGCAGGAGCGAGAGTGATCATCAGGGCGAGTGAGAGATATGCGGCAGGGGCCAATAATCTCTGAACATAGGTTTTCATTATCCAACTCCACAAAATTTATATGAGTTAGATCTAATTAATAATTGAGCTCAATTTCACAGCGGTTGTGTTTCGCAATCGCAATGCAAGCAATGGACGCCCCAGTCATGGCATCCCTGATTCCAAACAGCGGGGTATGGGCGAATGAGGCGCCTGACCGTACGTTGCAAAAGACGAATATAATCAACGTTAAACGCTATATTCATTAACGCTGATATATAGGCGCAAACAACCTTATACCTCGCGCGACAGCAGCAATCCAAACGGGTATCTGCAAGTGTCACCCGGGGCAGCAGTGAACCCAGTTTAGGAGACATCATGATGAAACATGCAACGCAGGCACTACTCGCCGGCCTTCTGGTCCTTGGTGCAGGACAGGCAACCGCGCTAACGCTGAAAACAGGACAGGTTCTTGGATCGGATGGCGAGGTCTATGACGGCGCATCGCCAGAACAAATCGAGCGTATGATTGAAAATGCCGAGCGTGAGGATTGGGGCGGCAACAAGCGGACCTCCGGCGTTATCGGGAAAAATCTCTTTATCGTTGTTGAGGAAAAGCCGGTCTTTGTTCCGCTCAATGAGCTGCGCGGCAAAACCAAGGAGTCGATTCGCGAGATCGTCAAACAGAATGTTGTCGAATCGCTGACCGAAGACCTTGCCGCAAGCCTTGCCGATGAGATGGGTGGGTTTGACGCCGCGGAATTGGCAGAAAATCTGGAGAGACTTGATCTGGAGAATGACGAGGTTGTTCAGGGGTTGGCCGACACCGCAGCAGCGGCGGCTGAGCATAGTGAAAAAGCGCTGGAGCAAGCACAACAGGTAATCTCAGATAGTCTGGCGCTTGCCGAAAAGACGATGTCAGACCCGGCTTTCGAAAGTCAGCTGGAGCAGAATATTGAGCAGCTGCACCAAACCATGTGTGCGGGCAAGGAAGGCTCAGGAGCCGATTCCGGCGTCTCCGACGGCGCTGGTGGCACGATGGGGTGCTAGTAGACCGGAGGTGCAAAGAGGCGCGGCTTGCAAGTAGGCGCGGCTTGCAGGTAGGCGCGACTTGCAGGTAGACCGGGGATGCTAGGCGGGACAGGCGATGCCAGTGCCTTTGAGGCCGCAATAGCCGTGCGGAACCTTATGCAGATATTGCTGATGGTAATCCTCAGCATAGAAGAATTTGCCAAGCGTCCCAATCTCGGTGGTGATGCCATCAAAACCGGCACCAGCAAGCACGGCACCATAAGCGGCGGCAGATTGCGCAACCGGATCAGCATCGGCCTCATCTGCGTAGAAGATGGCTGAACGGTATTGCGTTCCCCTGTCATTTCCCTGGCAAAACCCCTGGGTTGGGTCATGTTCTTCCCAGAAAACCCTCAAAATGGCCTGAAGATTGATCACAGCCGGATCATACACCACCAGAACAACCTCGGTATGGCCGGTCCGTCCTGAACAGACCTCCTCATAGGTGGGGTTGGGGGTCAGACCGCCAGCATAGCCAACGGCGGTGGTGTAAACGCCATCCAACTGCCAGAACAACCGCTCAGCACCCCAAAAACAACCAAGACCCAGAACGATCTCGGCATATCCAGCCGGAAAAGGAGGCATGGTCGGCGTTCCCAAAACAGCGTGCGGAGCGCCATTCCAGACAGGCATTTCGCGCCCGGGAAGCGCCTCGGCGACAAGGGGCATTCTGGTTTTGAACGGATTGCTGAACAACATTCTAGCCTCCTCATTTTGGCTCAATTTTGGCTCAATTTTAATTCGGTATAAGCGGGTTTAGTTCGATATAAGCGGGGCGAACACCACAAAACGTGCAGCTGGAGCCTATCCGACGATCTGTAACGCCTCGACACCCGGCAGGGTCTTGCCCTCCAGCCATTCAAGAAAAGCACCGCCAGCGGTTGACACATAGGTAAATTGGTCACTGCTCCCAGCGTTTGCAAGGGCGGCCATGGTATCACCACCGCCGGCAATGCTGAGCAGGTCTCCTGCCACGGTCAGCGCCGCAACCGCCTGTGCAACCGCGTTTGTGCCAGTGTCAAAGGGTGCAATCTCAAAAGCGCCTATCGGGCCATTCCAGACAATCGTCCTGCAGCTGGTGATGAAATCGGTAACCGCGGTAATTGAGTGCGGGCCAACATCCAATATCATCTCATCATTACTGACCGCATCAATGGCGGCAATGCGATGCTGCGCACCAAAGGCAAATTCACGTGCCACCAGCGCATCAACAGGCAGGATCAGGCGACATTGGTTGGCGGCGGCGGCCGCCATGATGATGCTCGCTGTTTCCACCATATCCGCCTCGACAAGCGAGACCCCAATATCATGTCCCTGAGCCAACAGAAAGGTGTTGGCCATGCCGCCGCCCAGCACAATGCCATCAACACGTGTAACAAGATTTTCAAGAATTTGCAGCTTGGTTGACACTTTCGCTCCACCAACAACGGCAACGACTGGCCGCTCAGGATTGCTCAACGCGGCATCAAGGGCGGCAAGCTCAGCCCCCATTGACCGCCCAGCACAAACCGGTTTACCAGCCGCCGCCATCTGCCGTGGCAATGCCTCAACCGACGCATGCGCCCGGTGCGCACAGGAAAAAGCATCGCCGACATAGATATCACCAAGCTCGCCCAGGGCAGCGGCAAAATCAGGATCATTGGCCTCCTCACCCGGATGAAAGCGCAGATTTTCCAGCATCAGAACATCACCCGAGCCAATACGGCCAACCGCAGCCTGCCCGCCAGCGCCGGTGATGTCCGCCTCAACGGGCACCTCACAGCCAAGCTGCGTTGCCAATGCTGCGGCCACCGGAGAGACTGAAAATTCGGGGACCACCGCACCTTTGGGCCGGCCGAAATGGGTCAGAATGACAATGCCAGCCCCGGCGGCGCGCAACGCCTCAATCCCCGGCAGCACACGCTGCAGCCGGGTGTCGTCAGTGATGACGCCATCTTTCATCGGGACATTAAGATCCAACCGCAGAAGAACGGTCTTGTCCGCAACATCTATTTGTTCGACAAACAAAAAGCGCGAATTCATTGTATTTTCCTGACATGGGTGGCGGTGGAATGGGCTGCGTCTTCGGATAACGAAATCGCCCTTCTTTTGCAAGTAACGACCTTATGCAGGCAATGAATTTATGCAAATAACGATAGGGCGGGTGAAGAGGCCACATTGAAAAATCTGCAAGTGGCTGATGTCCCTCACCCTCATAAACCTACACCATGGAAACCTTTATCCTGTCAGCTTTACCTTGCCCCTTGAGTGCGACCGGTTACCAGTGATATCCAGACAAGGCACCGGGCAAACCAAAAAAGCACCGGGCGACCAGCGGTACAGGAGTCTGGAGACTGAATGCCACCTGCTCATCCACCCCCACCCCATGAACCGGATCCGCCAGAATCGAATCCGGCAGGCGATGACGCACCAAGCTCTGCCAGTTCTGAATTCTGGACCGGTGTTCGTGATGAGCTGCCTCTTCAGCTTGGCGTCATTCCCTTTGGTCTGGTCTTTGGCGTACTTGGCATTGCCAGCGGTCTGACACCGTTGCAGACGATCCTGATGTCATCAATCCTGTTTGGTGGTGCCAGCCAGGTTGTCTTTGCCCAGCTCTGGGCAACTGGTGCCCCGCCGGTCTTTGTCGGCGCGTCGATTTCGGTGATCAACATGCGGCACGTTCTCTACAGCGCATCTGTGGCTCCCTATCTGCGCCAGCTGCCGCTTCACTGGCGCATTCCGCTCGCCTATCTTCTCACCGACGAGGCCTATGCCGTCAGCATCAAACGCTTTCTTGAAAACCCCGCCAACCCGTTCAAGCATTATCATCTGCTTGGCACGGGTATGACATTGTGGGTTCTCTGGCAGATTACAACGACGATCGGGGTCTTTGCCAGCACGACCATTCCAGAGGAATTGTCACTTGGATTCGCCATACCGCTGACCTTCATTGCGATTGTTGCACCGACAATCCGGACGCGGCCTGACCTGCTGGCCTGCATCACCTCGGGTGGTCTTGCGCTTGCCGGGCACACGCTGCCTTGGAACAGCGGGCTGCTGATCGCAGCCATGGGCGGGATTCTGGCTGGATGGCTGGCCCATCGTTTCAACCAGCCGAGGGTAGCGCAATGATCTGGATCATTATGATTGTCACCGGTCTGCTTACTTTTGCCATGCGCTTCGTCATGCTGTCGGGCGTTGCACCACGCAAATTGCCAGCCGCGTTTGGCGAGGCGCTGGGCTTTGTACCGATTGCTGTGCTGACGGCGATTATCACCCCGGCGGTGCTGATGGGCGAAGGTAACAGCATCATGTTACTGGATAACGCCCGCCTGCCAGCTGCGATCATTGCGGTGATCGTGGCGCTGGTCAGCCGGTCCGTTGTCATGACCATCAGCGCGGGCCTTGGCACGCTGTGGTTCCTGACGTTTCTGGGTGTTTGAAACCCCGTATGTCTGGGTGTTTGAAACCCCGCATGCTCTGAAACTCCACACGCAACAATAAAACGGGTTGCGCCGGGTATTTTTCCGGTCAAAGATGCGGCGTAACGCATAGCAGGGGGAGTGCCAGATGTCGGACATAACAATTACCAAACTGACAGGCCATATCGGGGCAGAAATCAGCGGTGTTGATCTTGGCAAGCCCCTCACCCCAGCTGTGGAGGTCGCGGTTTATCAGGCATTGATTGACCATTGCGTGATTTTCTTCAGAGACCAGGATATTGATCCAGCACACCACCTTGCCTTTGCCCGCGGCTTTGGCGAGATTGACCAGCCACATCCTGTCTACGCACATGTTGAGGGGTATGAGGCCATCGTCAAATTGGCAAATGACGCCAATAACCCGCCCGACACCGACGCCTGGCACACAGACCTGACCTTCAAGCAGGATCCGGCCTTTGCCTCGATTCTGGTAGCGCGTGAGGTGCCAGAGGTTGGCGGTGACACGCTATGGGCCAGCCTCTATGCCGCCTATGAGGCGCTCGATGACGATATCAAATCCTACCTTGAGACGTTGTCTGCCATCCACGACATGGGTGATTTCCGCAATACCTTCAGCGTTGGCGAGAGTGATGGCCGTAAATTGATCGAGGGGATGAACAGATTTGGCTGTGCCATCCATCCGGTGATCAAGACACACCCCGTCTCTGGCCGCAAATTGCTCTATGTGAATGAGAGCTTTACCCAGCATATTGTCGGTCTGACCGCCCGCGAAAGCCGAAGCTGGCTGAACTGGCTGCTGGATCATGTCAGCCGGCCTGAATATCAGGTGCGATTCCGCTGGCAGAACGGATCAGTGGCAATGTGGGACAACCGCTGCACACAACATTATGCCGTGGCCGACTATCTGCCAGCCTATCGTTGTATGAACCGGGTGACCGTGGTCAAGGACCGCCGGACAAACGCCTGACGGCCATCGTGGGGTGATGATCCGGGCTCAGGCAAAATTGTCGCATTTTTTGGCCAGCTTGATATCCAGCGGACTGACACCGCCAACCGAATGGGTCGTCCAGCGCAAAGTGACGCTGTTGTAGACATTGGACCATTCGGGGTGATGGTTTGCGCGCTCTGCCGCGAGTGCCACCCGGCTCATGAAGCCAAAGGCAGCATTGAAACCGGCAAAGGTGAAAACCCGTTCAAGGCCAAGTCCGTCATCAGACAGCCGCCATTCCGGCAATTCAGCCAGCGCGCTTTGCAGTTCCGCTGCATCCAGTTTCTGTGTCATAATTCGCTCTCCCTGTCGCCCGTTCCCCTGTGATCGTAAAGGCTGGTTTACATTGTGACAAAAGTTTTGCTGATCATCGCCCATACACCCTCTGCCAACACCAGAGCCCTCGGTAATGCAGCACTGCGTGGTGCCAGTGTAGCCGATGCTGGGAACATCACCGCGCGCCTGATCTCGCCGTTTGATGTGGTGGCGGATGATCTGCTTGCGGCAGATGGGCTGATCCTCGGCACAACGGAGAATATCGGCTATATGGCGGGGGCGACAAAAGACATGTTCGACCGCTGCTATAACGACTGGCTTGACAGAACCCAGGCGATGCCTGTTGGCCTCTATATTCGGGCTGGTCTCGATGGCACCGCGACCAGACGCGCATTGGAAGGCATCTTCAGCGCCCAGAAATGGCGCCTTGTTGCCGCGCCCATGATTCTGCATGGGGACTGGTCGGAGGACTACCCCGCTGAGGTCGAGGAGATGGCAATGGCGATGGCGGCTGGCCTTGATGCGGGTATTTTCTAGGGCGGGTATTTTCTAGGGCGGGTACTTTCCGGGGTGGGCATGCTCTATTGGGTGCCGGCGTTAGCTGTCGGACCTCATCTTCCGGGCGTCAGCTGAGGCATCGGAATGATCAGGGGTCGTGCCGGAGTGATCATGACCTGTACCAGAATGATCATGACCTGTGCCGATATCGGCAGGCTTTTTTACCGCTGCCATCACCGAAACCATTTCCCCGTTGTCAAAATGCAGGAAGATCTGTTGCAGCGACCCCGGCTTCATCACGCCAGTCAGCCCGATAAACATCAGATGATTGCCGCCCGGCCTCAACAGTGCCTCGCCATGGGCCGGAATGACAAACCCACCCTCCAGACGCCGCATTTTCATCACGCCATCCTCGGCGATCATCGTATGAATCTCAGATTTGGTGGCAAAGCCAGCATCGATGCTGACCAGTGTCACATCCTGATGACCGGTATTTTCAATGCGGGCATAGCCGCCGGTTGCCGTCATCGCGCCAGCGGTGGCACGGATTTCCGCCTGATGCACGCTGATCACTGTGTCACTTGCGGCATTGTCTGCGCTACCACCTACAGTATCACCGGCGATTGCCGGAAACGCTAATAATAGTGCCGACAGAATGATTGAAACTAACAATCCTATCTTCCTGCCTGGCGGGTTTAGGCCA
>SHBD01000021.1 GCA_004212735.1 SAR116 cluster bacterium | reverse complement strand
CTGTTTGGCCTGCTGGGCCAACTGGTTGGGTGGCTGCTATTCGACTATCTAAGTGATGCACTGTTGACGGGATTGATCGGCGGTGTTGCGGTAATCACCGCGTTGAATTACCTGCGCCGGCGAATCTGGCCCGGCAAACGCACCACCACCGAAATTGCAGCCATTGTGACAAGACGCATCTGGCAGCGCAGTTTTCTGTGGTGCGGCCTGTCGGGCTTTTCGAGTTTTGTCTCGCTGTCGGGCGGCATTCCAGCACAAGTTTTTCTGTTGCCACATGGCCTGGCAAGACAGGCATTTGTGGGTACGTTATGCGTCTATTTTTTTGTTATAAATCTTGCCAAGATCCCTTTCTACTTCGAGGTCGGCATGTTTTCCCACCAGACAATGGTGGTCTCGGCACTTTTGATCCCGGTAATTCCAGCCGGTGTTTTCATTGGGCGCTGGTTGAATGCCCGTATGAGTGATCGTATTTTCTATGATATCAGCCACGTCATTCTTCTAGTGATGGGTGCAAAACTGATTTACGGGCTGACGTGAAAATTGGCAGTGTCCGCCGGTCGTAATTTTGTTGACTGCGTTATATGCTGGAGGAGTGCATAATGGTTAGATGTGGAGTTCACGGAGGTGAAGATGGCTAGATGGCGGCATTTGGCGGTGGCTGTGGGTATTGTTCCGGCCCTGATCATTTACATTGGTGTGATGCTATGGCTGTCGGCCTATGTGACGGAGATCCATGGACTGATTGATTTTCTGTTCTTTGTTGTTGCTGGACTGGCCTGGATCCCCGCAGCGTCTGTTGTGGTGAAATGGCTGGCAACACACGAAGCCAAATAGGGCTTGGCGAGATGAACGAACGAAGCGATTTTGGTGGTAAAACTGACAACAAATCCTTGGCTGAGCGGCCGCATGCCATGGCATTGGAATTGGCGTCACGCCTGATGAATGAGCATGGATTGACGGGATGGCGGGTGAAGCTTGATCATGCCCGCAGACGTGCTGGTCAATGTGATTTTGCGGCGCAGACTATTTCTCTTTCGCGGCATTATGTTCGGCATGCGGAGTCGGATCATATTCACGATACCATCCTTCATGAAATCGCTCATGCGTTGGTTGGACCAAAACATGGCCATGACGCTGTATGGCGCCAGAAAGCGCGCGAAATCGGTTGCACCGCCAACCGCTGCCACACGTTAAGTTTTTCCACGGCGAAATGGATCATGCAATGCCCCAATGGGTGCTTCAACGTTGAACGCCATCGCCGTAAAACGGGGCTTGTCTGCGCCAACTGCAAATCAGCTGTGGAATTCATTGGTGCGCAGGATGTTTGAGCTTGATGACAACAGGATAGGGCAGATGCGCCGGGGGTTGGCGCGCCTTAAAGAGCCAGACAGGCGTTGCGTCAGCTTCGATTTTTTTTCTGCAAATGAGGTTGCGCTTTTGCGGCAGACTGCTTTGGCTCAGGAGTTTCGTCGAGCGCAAAGCGAAATAAAACATCGGGGCAGGGCGGTTTTCCAAGATTTTGATGTCTGTTTTCCCGCCCCCAGAACGGGTGCTTTTGATCAGATGGCAACGCAGCTTGAGACGGGGCTTTTTAGGGCTTCAGGCGAATTGTCAGACCCGCCTCTGGCTGAGGCCTTTCGCCTGGCTGACTTTGCCATTCAACACTACCCTGTCGGTGCGCGCGGTATTGGCATTCACCGTGATGGTAAACGGTACCGTCAGATCGTGGTGATCATTACCTTGGATGGCGCCTCCCGGCTTTTTACCTGCGCTGATAGGCAGGGTAGATCAAAACGACGTATTGACGATCGCCCGGGACGCTTAGTGCTGTTGTCGGCTGAGGGGTTTGCCGGCCGCTCTGGCGAGGATGCCCGGCCTCTGCATGGCGTGGACCGAGTGAATGGCGGACGGCTCTCTCTTGGCTTTCGGACAGCACCACACTCTGCTGAGTAACATTGTTCCCAGAAATTTCTTGCCTTCAATTCTTGTTATTGGCACGGTTTAACTCTGGGGCGTCCATCTGCTCCTTTCATGCAGTGCTATGTATCGTGATGGGCGCGATGATCGTGCGTTCCAGCAGGAGCCCGTTTGTGCATCACGCACGCAAAATATGATGAAGGGAGATCAATTATGCAAATCAGTGTTTCAGGCAAGAATATGGATATGGGCAATGCGTTTCAGGAGCATGCTCAAACCTCGCTCAACGCCGTTGTGGAGAAATATTTTCACAATGCCGTCAGCGGCCATGTGACACTGGAAAAAGCGGATTCCGGATTCACCGTAAAAACACGCGTTGCGCTCTCACGGCGCATGGAACTTGAGGCAACGGGGCGTGCAGTTGATGCGCACGCAGCGCTTGATGCAGCGATTGAACATGCGGAAAAAAGACTTCGGCGACATAAGAGGCGGCTGAAAAACCACCGCAGTGCCATAACCAGTGCTGAGGAAAATGAGGTGATGCCTGCACCGATGACGGTCTATGCCTCAGCCGAACAGGTGATGGCTTCAGAAGCGTTGGATGATGGACAGGACATTGACAATGAGGCAGGCCTGCCAGTGGTTGCTGATCTGTCCTACGACATTGAGGTGTTGACGGTTGAGCAAGCGGTGATGCGGATCGAACTAAGCGGTGAAAATATGCTTATGTTCCGCAATGCCAGCCATTTTGGGTTGAATGTCGTGAACCGGCGAAGTGACGGATCCATTGGTTGGATTGATCCGCGCGGCACTCGGCAACTGACAGCCTAGAGCATCACTGGCGGGAGCCCAAAAGACGTTAGCCAAAGGACACCATCTGCCACGGCCCGCCAGCGCCGGTGGCCCTTTCTGGTTCCATCAAATTGACGTGCAGGACGGCAAAATTTTTCACCGAAATGCCGATCGCCCTTTGCGGTGGGAGTCCTAGAATATGGCCAAGCGCGGCGCTGATCACGCCAGCATGTGTGATGATGATCTGAGGGTTGTTTGCGCGCAGTGCGGCCTTGTCATTAAGCCATCCACCTATACGTTGGTATTGAGAGGTAAAGCTCTCACCGCCGGGAGGTTGTGTCTCCGGCATGATGAATGACCAATTGTGACGGGGACCATCGGCGATTTCGGTCCAGACATCGCTGACCGGTTGGTCATGCCAGTCACCAAAACTCATTTCAACAAGCCTGTCATCAAAAGTTACCGATCCCGGAACAAGGTCCGGCATCAGCAGATCCGCCGTCTGGCGAGTCCTCAAGAGGGGCGAGATATGCCAGTCGGCATGTTTTGGCAGGCGGTTCTTCAGAGGTGCCAAATCAAAGGGCCCGTCTTTGATTGGTGGATCATGAGGTGGCAAATGCTCTTCGCGTTTGATCACCGGTGCGTGCCGAACAAAATATAATTCAGTGATTGCCGGGTGTGTCATGGTCCCTATCCACTCGCCAGTGCGGCAATAATACAGCTCAGAATGCTGATCTCGCCAAGAATGATCGAGGCTCCCATGACATCACCCGAGAGCCCTCCGATTTGTCTGACGGAAAGTTTGCCGAGCCACAAGCTGATTGCGGTTGCCAAAACGATGGCGGCAACACAACCGAGCTCGGGAACAAACATCATCAGTGGTACAATCCAGATGGCCATGGCGACAAGGCCGCGCCTGACATTTGGCCGGCCGGTCAGCATCCCAAGTTTGGCGAAGCTGCTGATCGGATAGAGGCGTAGCATGGCCACCACCTGAAAGCGGGCACCAGCGCCGACTATGGCCATGATGATAACCAGCATCAAGCCATCACTCTGTTCGGTGAGGGCAACAAGCAGGCCGATACGGGCGATAGTTGAGAGACACAGCCCCATGACCCCATAACTGCCAATGTGGCTGTCATGCATGATCTTTGCCTTAGTCTCAGCATCTCGGCCACCGCCAAACCCGTCGACCGTGTCAGCCAGGCCATCCTCGTGCATGGCACCGGTCAGCGCCAGCATTACGGCCAAAGAAAGTGCCGCTGCGACAATCACTGGAAGATCGAGCGAGACAGCAATCCACAAAATCAGCCCGGCGATACCGCCGACAGACAGACCAACAATGGGGAAAGCCCATTGTGCGGAGATAAAGTCAGGCGGGAAGTCATCGTCAAAGCGGTGCCATGAAACGGGAACGCGGCTCAAGAGCAAACAAGCAGCGGCAAGATCAGCGAGGAGCGACTGGGACGGTTTCACTGATCGTCTGTTTTTCTGCCCGTCTTTTGGTTGAGTCTGGTCTTCGTTCTGATCAACGTTCTGACCTGCGTTCTGATCTGATTTCGGTGCCATTATGCGTTACTGACTCCCGCTTCGGCAAAGGTTGCCATGCCATTATGTGTTGCCAATGCTGCACGCACCAGCAATGTTGCGGTTGCCGCGCCGCTGCCTTCACCAAGGCGCATGCCAAGATCGATGATTGGTTGCTTTCGCAGAGAAACGGCAAGCCGCAAATGGCCAGGTTCAGAGGACATATGTGAAATCTCGCAATGATCGAGTGCTGACAACCGGTCACCTGCCGTCAGAGCAGATGCAGCAGCTGAACTGATAAAACCGTCAAGCATTACCGGGATTGAGCGCATGCGTGCCGCCAAAACTGCACCTGCAATCGCCGCCAGCTCACGCCCGCCATAATGGGCCATAAGCGACACAGGGTTGTCGTTTAGCCGGCCGTGCCGAGCAAAAGCCCGATCGACAATTTTTGCCTTATAGGCAACGCCCTCATCATCAAGGCCGGTGCCGGGGCCGACCCATCTACCGGCATCACCGCCAAATCGTCCCATCGACAGGGCGGCGGCCGTCGTTGTGTTGCCGATGCCCATCTCGCCAACGACAAGATAGTCACAGCTGTCATTAAGCGCGTCAGCACCGGCATTCATCGCGGCAATCACTTCGTCTGGTGTCATCGCCATGCCCTCTGAAATGTCACCTGTCGGAACATCCAGTTGCAAAGGTGTTACGGTCAGAGACAGCCCAGCCTCACGGCAGAGCTGGTTGATGGCGGCCCCTCCCGCCTCAAAATTCATCACCATCTGCGCTGTCACCTCAGCGGGAAATGGGCTGACACCCTGGGCCACCACACCGTGATTGCCAGCAAAAACCAGACATTGACCGTTGTTAATTTGGGGTTTTGCCACGCCCTGCCAACCGGCCAGCCAGACGGCGATATCCTCGAGTTTGCCAAGAGATCCTGGTGGTTTGGTCAATTGAGACTGACGCTCACGCGCACTTTCCATCATGGCGATAGAGGAGTTTGGTAAATTATCAACAATTTCAATTATATGATCAGCAGATGAAAACAAAGACATTAGTACGCTCATTGACGGTTGGAAGGGATGAAAAGTAACCCGCTATGGTTTGATTTTCTGGGCAATTCCCGCTGTTACAAAAAAGACATCGTCTGATGCCTTAGCGACCATCTGGTTGAGGCGGCCACTTTCATCTCGGAATTGGCGTGACAATGCGTTGTCTGGAACAATGCCAAGGCCTGTTTCACTGGCAACGAATATAAGTGAAGAAATACTTATGGCCAAATGCGCGATCAGACTGTCCCGGTGCGCGGCAATATCATGTTCGCCAATGATCAAATTTGTCATCCAGACGCTCAGACAATCGATCAGAATAACATTATCTGGGTGCTCAAATCTGCGAAGCGTGTCTACAAGGTCGACAGGCGCCTCTGCCAGCACCCATTCGGGTCCCCGGCGTTGTTTATGTAGATCAATGCGGGCCTGCATTTCCTCGTCGAAAATCTGCGCCGTCGCAAGATAGACAAGCTGACCGGATGCGGTATGTTGCGTCTTTGCCAGAGTTTCGGCATGGAGCGATTTACCGGACCGCGCGCCACCAAGCACAAAGCTTGTTTTCCGGGAATTCTGATTGCTGTTCATCTACTCAATCCGATTAATGGCCTGCTGTTATCGCTTGTTCCGGGGGAAGGCGAAAGCAATTTTTTGAGTGGTCACCTTTTAGAGATCTTTGGTTTGAGCCCTAAAGCAGCGGCGTGGCATCCAGTGCACGCTCAAAAACATCAGTATCGACATTGCCGCCAGAGATTACAGCAACAACGCAAGTGGCATCCTCTGGCAATCTGCGGTCAAGCGCCGCTGCCAGCGCCACGACACCGCCTGGCTCAACCACCAGTTTGAGGTGATGAAAGGCAGCCGCCATGCTTTGCAGGGCCAATGAATCCTCAATTGCAAAACCACCTGCAAGTGTTTGTTGATTGATCGAAAATGTCATCTCGCCCGGCTGCGGTGTAACGATGGCATCACAGATCGAATGTTGTGATGTGTCTGCATGCTCGCGCCTGCCAGAAGCAAGTGATCGGATTGTGTCATCATAATTTGCCGGTTCCGCCGCCCAAATCTGGGTGTTGGGCATTTTGGCGCGAAGGGCAGTGCTGATGCCAGCGATCAGGCCACCGCCGCCGCAACAGCAGACAAGATGATCGGGGGTGACACCCATCGCCGCGCATTGTGTGGCAATTTCAAGCCCGACAGTCCCCTGACCGGCGATGATCCGGGTGTCCTCATAGGGCCGGATGAGAACTGCACCGGTTTCGGCCGCCATTTGCTCACCAATTTCCTCACGATTCTCGGTGTAGCGGTCATATGTGACAACAGTGCCGCCAAAGGCGCGTGTTCCTGCCATCTTGACCTTCGGTGAATCCTCCGGCATCAAAATTGTCGCGTGCAGGCCGCGTGATGTGGCGGCGCGCGCGACGCCCTGCGCATGATTGCCACTGGAATAGGCAAAAACCTTTTTTATTGTATCATCGAGCGACCAGATGGCGTTGCTTGCACCACGCAGTTTGAAAGAACCGGTATGTTGCAGATTTTCTGGTTTGATCAACAGCCGGAAACCAAGCCATTCATTCAGCCGTGGTGACTCCA
The DNA here is from genome assembly GCA_004212735.1 of SAR116 cluster bacterium. GTDB lineage: Bacteria > Pseudomonadota > Alphaproteobacteria > Puniceispirillales > Puniceispirillaceae > MED-G116. The sequence goes on along the minus strand of SHBD01000021.1, from coordinate 22,848 downwards.
GAAGGGGGGTAGAGACAATGTGTGGCGCAATCCGCTGTGCTGCTGCTTCGATGGAAGCAAGGTCAATCCTGCCAGCCGCGTCCACACCGGAAAACTCATCCATCATCATTGTCTGCTCCCGTCAAATCACGCTTCTATATCAGAGTCAAATCTAGACTGTGAAGCTGTCGGCGACAACGGCCCTTACAGGTTTGCCGGTGGTTTATTCTGCCAGGTTGTTTTTGCCCGGTTGTTTTTGCCGAGTGACCGGCCTATTTTGTGCGCAGCCCAAACGGGGTGGGCCATTAACTCCTGTGATGGAAAAGACCCTTGGTTAATGACCCGCGGGAAACGACCTTCAATAAAAAGACCTGTAATGGAAAAGACAATGACAGATCAGAACGCAACACCGCAATTTGCCGGGTCCTATACCGCTCTTATCACACCTTTTGCTGATGGCAGGGTGGATGAAGCTGCGTTCCGAAAACTTGTCGATTGGCAGATCGAAAGTGGAACCAACGGTCTTGTTCCTGTCGGCACCACTGGTGAGTCGCCAACGCTGTCACATGGTGAACATGATCGGGTCATCGAAATATGTATTGAACAGGCGGCGGGCCGTGTGCCGGTGATTGCCGGTGCCGGTTCCAACAGCACCGCCGAGGCGGTACGTTTGGCCGAACATGCCGCCACAGCTGGTGCGGATGCCGTTCTGATCGTCAGCCCTTACTACAACAAGCCCACTCAGGATGGTCTCTATTGTCATTTCACCGCTGTGGCCACGGCTGTCGAGGTGCCGGTGATCGTTTATGACATTCCCGGACGTTCAATTGTTCGCGTTAATGACGATAATCTGGCTCGTATGGCGGCTGATTACCCGAATATCAGCGGGATAAAGGACGCAACAAGTGATGTGGCCCGTCCTCCGAAGTTGGTCACGATGTTTGGTGATGGGTTTTCCCAGTTGTCAGGTGAGGATGCAACGACGCTTCCCTATTTGGCTGCTGGTGGGCATGGGGCGATTTCAGTGACATCAAATATCGCGCCGCAGCAGGTGGCTGATATGCATAATGCGTGGCGCGCTGGCGATATCGCCACGGCACAGAAATTGAACCGGCGGCTGATGCCGGTGCATGACGCCATGTTCTGTGAGGCAAGCCCGGGGCCGGTTAAATATGCAGCCAAGCTGTTGGGAATATGCGGGTCTGAGACGCGGCTGCCGTTGTGTGAGATCGCGGATAGCAGCAAGGATCAGGTCAAGGCAGCTTTGATCAGCGCTGGGCTTATGACATAGAAAAGCTGCTGCTGTTGCGTCATCTTAGAGTATGGCGACAGGTGACCGGCGGTTAGAGGCGCAAAATGGCCACAGGACATATCACGACTGGCAGAATTGCGGAAAATCGCAAGGCACGCCACGAATATGAAATTGAAGACCGCATCGAGGCCGGCATTATCTTGCAGGGCAGCGAGGTCAAATCATTGCGCACTGGCCGTGCCAGTATTGCCGAATCATACGCTGGCGAGGATCAGGGGCGGTTGATGCTGTTCAATGCCAACATTCCGATTTATGAACCTGCCCGGGTCAATCATGAGCCAAAACGCCCGCGCGAGTTGCTGGTCAAGGCGAAGGAACGGAATCGGCTGCTTGGCCTGATCAGGCGCGAGGGTATGACCTTGGTACCTTTGAGCCTCTTTTTCAATGATCGCGGCCTTGCGAAGCTGCAGATCGGGCTGGCCAAAGGGCGCAAGAAACAGGACAAGCGGCAGGCGGCCAAGGATCGAGACTGGGGCCGGGAAAAGGCGCGGCTGCTGCGCGGTAAGGGGTAAGCGCCAAAGCCAAGAATCCCAAGCCAAGAATCCCAAGCTAAGAATCCCAAGCCAAGAATCCCAAGCCAAGAAACCCAAGCCAATAGCTTATTTAATCAGTTCTCCTGCGGCATGGCCATCGTGCGGGTGATATCAGTGAATACAGAGGCAAACATCGCATCGGTCAGACGGCCAGTCTGTGTGTTGTAGCGTGAGCAATGGTAAGAGCTGATCAGCTGGTAGTTGTCGGCAATCAGGTAATTGCTTTGATGGGCGAACGGGTAGGCGGCCAGCCGACAGTCAAAACAACGAAGAACAGCATCATGGGCCAATTTTCCTAAGGCAAGGATGGTCTGCAGATTGGTCATCGCCGCAATTTCACGTGCTAGAAAAGGGCGGCATGACGTGGCCTCGGCGCTGGTGGGCTTGTTCTGTGGTGGCACGCAGCGGACAGCGTTCGTGATGCGAACATCATTCAGCACCACGCCATCGCCCGCATGGCCGCCATAGGTGCTTGTTGCCAAACCAAAACGACCCAGCATGTGATAGAGATAACCGCCTGCAGAATCACCGGTGAAGGGGCGGCCCGTGGCATTCGCGCCTTTCAGGCCCGGCGCCAGACCAACGATCAGAAGCCGTGCCGAGAGTGGACCGACAGCATCAACAGGCGCGTTGTGCCAGTGTGGGTGGCTGTCACGATATTTGTTACGAAAGCGGCGTAAGCGCGGACATTTGCCACAATTGGGCGAGGGTGGCGTAAAGCTGCGCGCCGCCGTCATCTGTTTTGGGTAATGCCACTCATTCGCCGGCATTCTCGCTGTCTTCCGGTTTTGGCCGCGGGGGCCGGGTTATCTGGCTGCGAATGCTCTCCATTTCGATGAATTCGTCAGCCATCCGGCGCAGCGAGTCAGCCACCATTGGCGGTGATGTCTTGGTGCTGGATACAACGGTGACCTTCACCGCCATGCCTTGCACATCCTCAAGCAGCCGGCAGAAATCTCCGTCGCCAGAAAACAGCACCGCATGGTCGATATGCGGCGCCAGCTTCAGCATATCGAGCGCCAGTTCCATATCCATATTGCCCTTGACCCGCCGCTTGCCCGTGTCGGGGTCGGTAAATTCACGCGTTAGTTTGCTGATTACCGCATAGCCATTGTAATCCAGCCAGTCGATTAGGGGACGCAAGGGCGAAAATTCCTGATCCTCGGGCAGGGCGGTGTAGTAATAGGCGCGCAACAAATTGGTGTCTTTGGCAAAGAAGGCGCGCATCTTGGCGTAGTCAATATCCATGCCGAGCGCCCGGGCAGCAGCGTAGAAATTGGATCCATCAATGAAAAGAGCTGTGCGCTCACTGGCATTTGTTACGGTCATGTTATTCCTGCTTTAAAAAGGTAGTTGGATTAATCTGCTGGGCGGTTTATTCACTTGTATCAATCAAAGATTACTTAATGCTCCGAAAATAAGGAGCGCATTTTCTTCGAACTGAGTAAAAGACACGACATGATTTTTGTCCAGTCAAATTGAATAGGAAGACAATTATCTGGTGAGCCGGTGCCTGCCCGGGCTTGGATGATTGTATCAACTAAAAGCCTGCCAGTATGAGCCGAGGGAAAATCAGTGAATGCTTCTGCCACCCGCATCATCCTAGGAATTGGCGCTAATCTCGTTCCCGATGGTTATGAAACGCCGCAACAGGGGTGTGCAGCAGCTCTCGAGCAGCTTGTGCAGCATGATATCACCATTCTGGAACAATCACGCTGGTTTGAGACTGCACCGGTGCCGGTATCGGATCAGCCCTGGTTCGTCAATGCTGTGATCCTAGCTGAGACAGCTCTGTCCGCCGCGGCGGTGCTGGCGGCGCTGCACCATATCGAAAACCAGTTTGGACGCACCCGCACCCAACGCAACGAGGCGCGCGTTCTGGACATTGATCTGGTGGATTATGACGGCATCGTAAGTGGGAGTGATGAATTGACCCTGCCGCATCCGCGCATGCATGAGCGTGCCTTTGTTCTTTTGCCGCTGTATGATGTGGTCCCTGATTGGGTGCATCCGGTAACGTGCAGCAGCATTTCCACGCTCATTGCAGCTTTGCCCGCCGATCAGATGATCCGACCTATGGTGGATGATGCGCCTGATGGCTGATAGTGGGGCCTTTGCCAAACCCCTTCATTGAACCCTCTTGTCAACCCTCTTGCCAGTTTTGCTGAATTGATGTATCCCATGCGCAGAGTTCAAATGTTCCAGATTTCAAAGTTTTGAGGGCACAGGGGCCGTAGGCTTCTCAGGCAAAGGGCCACAGTTCCATGTGGTCTATCCTGTCAGCTAAATCCCCTCAGCGAATACCTCGGTATAATGGAGACCTTCATGGCACGCGTAACCGTAGAAGATTGCATCGAAAAAATTCCCAACCGTTTTGATCTTGTTTTGACCGCTGGCCAGCGTGCGCGCGGTATTCTCAAGGGTGACCAACCAACATTGGACCGTGACAATGACAAGAACCCGGTCGTTGCGCTTCGCGAAATTGCAGCAGAAACGGTTGATCTAGACGTCTTGCAGGATGGTTTGGTGAAAAAGCTGCAGCGCCTGTCTGTTCGTGAAGAGCAGGAATTGCCGGATGATGCAGCTAAGGTTGCCGAGGTTGATCTGTCGGAAATGGTCGGTGATTATGCCGGTGACGAAGCAGAAGATGCCGGTATCCAGATCGGCAGTAGCGAAGAGTTGGAAACATCTGGTTTTGAAGATGTTGACCTCACCGAAATCCAAGGCGAAGATTAAAACCGTTCAGCCATTTCGTGCTGCGGCATGATGCCCGTGCATGCTGAGCGACCACAACCGGCTTGGCGGACATGATTGGAACAGCTAGTCCATTGATTGATCGAATGCTGGGTTACGACCCGCATATCGATGGTGAGCGCCTTGAGCGCGCCTTTGAGCTTGGCAAGACAGCACATGCTGGTCAGTTGCGTGCCTCTGGTGAGCCCTATTTCACACATCCGGTTGCGGTCGCAAATCTGCTCATCGATATGCGCCTTGATGTTGATACTGTCATCACCGCCCTGTTGCACGACACGGTGGAGGATTGCGGTGTTGAATTGCCAACGCTTGCCGAGCAGTTTGGCACTGATGTTGCGCAGTTGGTTGATGGCGTGACAAAATTGTCGCGTATAGCCATCCAATCCTCACCAAGCACGGCGCAAGCCGAGAATTTTCGGAAATTGCTGCTGGCGATGAGCGAGGATGTGAGGGTGCTTCTGGTCAAGCTTGCGGACCGCACACACAACATGCGGACACTCTCCTTCATTCGCAAAGAAGAGAAGAGACGGCGCATTGCCCGCGAAACAATGGATATCTTTGCACCGCTCGCTGAGAGGATTGGTGTGACCAGCCTGCAGAACGAGTTGGAGGACACGGCGTTTGAGGTGCTGGATGCGGAGATGCGGCAGGGAATTATCAACCGTCTCGATTTCATGGTGTCTGAGTCTGAAATCCTGATCCCGATGATCAGCGTCGAGCTTCAATCCAAGCTGGAACAGATTGGCATCGAATCAAGTGTCAATGGGCGGATGAAAACACCCTATTCGATCTGGACAAAGTTGCAGCGCAAGAAATTGTCGATGGATCAGCTTGCCGATATCATGGCGTTCCGTGTTCTTGTCCCAGATGTCAGTGACTGTTATCGGGCGCTTGGCCAGCTGCATTTAAATTACCCGACCGTGATGGGCCGCTTTAAGGATTACATCTCGACCCCAAAGCGCAATGGCTATCAGTCACTTCATACGGGTGTCATTGGCCCTGAAAATCACAAGATCGAGGTGCAGATCAGGACGCCGGAAATGCATAACATTGCAGAGCATGGTGTCGCAGCTCATTGGAGTTACAAGGATCAAATTCAGAAATTAAATACACGCAAAATCAAATGGATACAGGAGCTTGTTGGCATTCTTGACGAAGAAGCGGGCGCCGATGAATTCCTCGAGCACACCAAGCTTGATCTGTATAAGGATCAGGTGTTCTGTTTCACGCCGCGCGGTGATCTGATCGCGATGCCGAAAGGGGCGACGGCTGTTGATTTCGCTTTCGCCGTTCACACAAAAATTGGTGAGACATGTGTTGGTGTGCGGATCAATGGCAAGACCAGACAGCTTGCCACCGAACTGGAAAATGGCGACCAGATCGAAATCCTCACCGAGCCCAATGCCAAGCCGAGGGCGGAATGGGAGAGTTTTGTTCTGACCGGCCGTGCCAAATCAGCCATCCGCCGCTTTATCAGGGCACAGCGTGCCAGCGAATTCAGCCGTATTGGCAAGGCGTTGATCCAGAAAACATTCCGTGAGCACAGCAAGTCTTTCCGTAGCCGTTCGCTCGAAAAAGCGCTTGGCGCGTTTGGTGTGACCAAGCTTGAGGAATTATACGCCCTTGTCGGCGAGGATAGATTGTCGCCGCGCAAGGTGCTGGAAAAGCTGCATCCGGATGCGGTTACGGATGAGAGCGTTGCAGTCCGGCCAAACGCAGCCAAAAGCAACAGCAAACCAAGTCTGACTATCCGCGGTGACAACTCAGGAACAGCCGTGACGATGGCGCGGTGCTGCCATCCGCTCCCCGGTGAGTCTATCGTCGGCATTTTCACCACCGGTAAAGGTGTGACGGTTCACACCATCGGTTGCGCAACCTTGAGCAAATTTAATGACACGCCTGAATTGTGGCTTGATGTCGATTGGGAAGGCGATGCCACCCGCATGGTCAACGGTCGGCTTAACACTGTGTTGTCCAATGAGCCAGGCAGCCTTGCCTCAGTCGCTACGGTAATCAGCCAGCAGGGCGGCAATATCTCGAACATTCAGTTGTCTGACCGAAATCCGGACTTTTTTCACATTCTTCTCGATTTGGAAGTCAAAGACGTGGAACATATGCGCACGATCATTGCAGTTCTGCAGACCAACAAGTATGTAGAGAGTGTGGAACGGGCGGCAAACGCCTGATGACGATAGCCAAAAATTAGCAGGATTGGGCATGTTCAGAAGACGGCATTCACAAACGCTTGTGTCGCGCATCCGCAGCATCGTCTGGCCGGAGCGCGGTTTCCGGCGTCTTTTTGCCTATCTGCTACAGCGTATTGCGCGGATGCCGGGTAGTTCGCTGTCGATCGCCATTGGCGTTGCCTGCGGCGTCTCCGTGTCATTCACACCCTTCATCGGTTTTCATTTTCTGCTTGGGGCGTTTCTGGCCTATTTGCTACGCGGAAACATACTGGCCTCGGCGATCGGAACGATCGTCGGCAATCCATGGACTTTTCCTTTCATCGTCAGCGCGGATTTCTCTATCGGCAGTTGGGCATGGGTCCAATTGGGCATGGTGACGCCAAGCGTTGATCTGTCGATCAGCGAAATCATTGCTGATCCGATGAGCAATCTAGTTCCGTTGCTGATGCCGATGATGCTGGGCGGACTGATCATGGGCGTTGTCGCCTGGTTTGCCAGTTTTGGCATGGCCTATTGCGCCTTGATCTGGTGGCGTGAGCATCGGGCACGGCGTCTGGCCGAGAGGCGCAGCCGCAGGTATTATCAGATGCCGGAAACCGAGGTGGTCAGCAAGAACGGCGCCGGCCGGAAACAGGATGCGCCTTCAGAGTTTGAGCGCACCGACAATGATGGCATGACATCCTCTGGACCGACGGAGCAGAAATGAATAACAGTGACGAACAGATGACCCATAACGGCGGGGACGTGACGCAGGAATTGCGTCTTGGGGTAAATATTGATCATGTTGCAACTGTCCGCAACGCCCGAGGCGGTACCCATCCCGATCCGGTCCGTGCCGCTATCATGGCCGAGGATGCCGGTGCCGACGGCATCACCGCGCATCTGCGCGAGGATAGGCGTCATATCCGCGATGCAGATATGGCCGCAATAAGTGCGGCGATTAACATTCCGCTGAATTTCGAGATGGCGGCAACCATTGAAATGGTGGCGTTTGCCGTCGAGACCATGCCAAACGCCGCTTGTATCGTGCCCGAGCGCCGCGAGGAGGTGACGACCGAGGGAGGGCTTGCGGTGGCAGGCCATGAAGCGCGATTGACCGATCTTCTGGCGCCGATCAAGGAAGCCGGCATCCGCCTGTCGCTATTTATTGAGGCAAGTGAGTTGGAAATCCGGGCGGCCGCGGCCATTGGCGCTGACATTATCGAATTGCACACTGGCCGCTATTGTCATGATGTTGAGAGACGCGGTGAGGAGTTGGCACGTCTTGCCAATGCGGCAAAGCTGGCGCACGGCCTTGGGCTGGAATGTCATGCGGGTCATGGCCTTGATTTTGATACTGTTGGCGCAATCGCAGCCATCCCGGAAATGGTTGAGCTGAATATCGGGCATTTTCTGATTGGTGAGAGCATTTTTACTGGCTTTCCTGCGGCAATTGGCAGAATGCGCACATTGATGCAGTCGGCGCGGACATGAAACAGGCAAGAGAACAGGGTTTTCCATTTTGATATTGGGCGTGGGCACCGACATCTGCGACGCACGGCGGATCGCGGCGGCGTTGGAGAAATTTGATCACCGGTTTCGGGCGCGGATTTTTACCGAAGCTGAAATTGCGCTGGCTGGAAGCCGACCCAATGAAAGCCTGTTTTATGCCAAACGTTTTGCCGCCAAGGAAGCCGTTTACAAAGCGTTGTCGGCAGCCCCGGTGCGGGGGCTTGGCTGGCATGATGCAGAAATTCTGAACAGTGCTGGTGGTGCACCGGTTATTGCTGTGTCCGGCGGTTGTAAAAGGGCGCTTGAGGCGCTGACCCCCCGGGGGTATAACGCATCGGTAAATCTGTCATTGAGTGACGAGCCACCCTATGCGGTGGCTTTTGTGGTTATTTCAGCAGGGCCGTCCGACGGGCTGCAAGAATAGGTGGAACTGGAAGATGAGCGACAAGAAAAAAGAGAGCAAATTCGAGCCATTTCGCACCATAGTCATTGCCGGACTCATTGCCCTTGGCTTTCGTTCGTTTCTGTTCGAGCCGTTCAACATTCCTTCTGGATCCATGATGCCGACTTTGCTTGTTGGTGATTATCTGTTCGTCTCCAAATACAGCTATGGCTATTCCCGCTACTCCTTTCCGCTTGGGTTGATCAAGTTTGACGGGCGCATCGCTGATAGCCAGCCAGAGCGCGGTGATATCGCTGTTTTCCGTCAACCAAATAAAACATCGATTACCTTCATTAAACGGATTGTTGGCTTGCCGGGTGACCAGATTCAGGTCAAGGGTGGCATTCTTCACATCAACGGCAATGCTGTTGAGCGCCAACAGGTGGGCGAGGGAACGGCAACCAATGGTGTCTCAGTTATGTCCTACAGTGTCTATCATGAGACATTGCCAGGCGGGCGGACGCATTTGATTCAGGAAATGACCGATCAGGGCAGTCTTGACGACACCGTGGTGTTTACTGTGTTGCCCGGGCATTATTTCATGATGGGCGATAATCGCGATAATTCACGCGACAGCCGGACATCCGCAGTTGGCATGGTGCCGGCGCAGAATTTGATTGGCAAGGCGCAGCGGCTGTTCTTCAGTCATAACAGCAGTGCGCGGATCTGGGAAATCTGGAAATGGCCTTTTGCCATACGCTATGGACGGCTGGGAGATGGCATCACTTGACCATGGGACGCAACGCGACGACATCCAAGAGCGAGGACGGTCGAGGCCGGCTCGAGGCGGCACTTGGGCATGTGTTCTCGGATAAAAATCTCATGCAGATGGCACTAACCCATGCCAGCGCACCATCTGGCCAGAATTATGAACGGTTGGAATTCCTTGGCGACAGGGTTCTTGGTCTGATTTTGGCAAAAGAATATTTTTACCGTTGCCCGGATGATGATGAAGGGCAATTGTCGCTGCGATTGCATGCGCTGGCCCGGCAATCCGCACTTGTTGAGATCGCCCGTAAAATCGACCTTGCGCCCTTGATTGGGGTGCAGCCGGGAATGGATGTCAGTCAGAATGACTCAATCCTCTCGGATGTCGTGGAAAGTCTGATCGCCGCGCTGTATCTTGATGCCGGGATGGAGGTGTCGGAAAGTTTTGTTCGCAGATATTGGTCGTTCGAGATAGGGCCAATCAGTGACCGTGAGAAAGATGCCAAATCCCGTCTGCAGGAAGTGGCAATGGAACGCGGTTTGGATTTGCCGAAATACCAGTTGGTTGAAAGGACCGGACCTGACCATGCGCCGCAGATGACCTACGAGGTGTATCTGAATGGACTGGCACCGGTAAGGGCAACGGCTGGCAACCGTAAATCAGCCGAACAGCAGGCCGCAACGGTGATGCTGGAAAATCTCACTGCATCAGCGCAGCGGGAAAAGGGAAATACGGGATCATGAATGGTGACAGCACAGACCAGCAGGACATGACCCCCGATGAGACCATGCGCGCAGGGTTTGCCGCACTGATCGGTGCGCCAAATGCCGGTAAATCGACGCTGATGAATGCGATGGTCGGGCAGAAAGTGTCAATCGTGACGCCAAAAGTGCAGACCACACGAAGCCGTATCCGGGGCATTGCGATGCACGGAGCGGCACAGATTATCTTCGTTGATACCCCAGGCATTTTCACACCTAAACGGCGGCTGGACCGGGCGATGGTCAGCGCTGCCTGGCAGGGTGCAGAGGATGGTGATGTGCTGCTGTTGGTACATGATTGCGCGCGGCGCGAGCCAGATGAAGATACCCTCAAGATCATCGAAAAGCTGTCTGAGAGCGGCCGCCCAGCATCGCTTGTGCTTAATAAGATTGATCTGGCACCACCGGAACGGCTGCTGTCACGGGCGGCGGAGATGGCGGCACTGTATGATTTCGAGAGGATTTTCATGGTCTCGGCAGAAACCGGTAACGGCATTGGTGATCTGAAGGGCTGGCTTGCGGAAAGAATGCCTAAAAGCCCCTATCTGTTTGACCCTGATGATCTGTCGGATATGCCGATGCGGTTGCTGGCGGCGGAAATCCTGCGGGAAAAACTGTTTTTGAATTTGCATCAGGAATTGCCCTACCAGTTGACGGTCGAGACCGACAGCTGGGATGAGCGAGAGGATGGTAGTGCCGAGGTGCATTTGTCGATCTTTGTCGCGCGCGAGGGGCATCGCGGCATCATTCTGGGGAAGAATGGACAGTCGATCAGACGCATCGGCACTGCTGCACGCAAGGAGTTGGAGGCTGCGCTTGATCGGCGCGTACATCTGTTCAGCCATGTAAAGTATCGCAAGGATTGGATGAATGACTCGGCGCGCTATTCGGTGTGGGACCTGGATTACGATGCCTGAATGGCAGGCCGATGCGCTGGTTCTGTCAACGCGGCCACATGGCGAAGGCAGCGCGGTGGTGACCGTGCTGACCGCCGAGGCAGGCCGCCATGCAGGGCTCGTTCGCGGTGGTTCATCGTCACGTATGCGCGGTGTATTGCAACCCGGAAACAGGGTGCGGGCCTCGTGGCGCGCGCGCCTGCCTGAACAATTGGGCCAGATGCAGCTTGAGCTTGTGCAGTCAATTCCGGCGCTACTGCTTGATGACGCTCTGCGGCTGGCCGGTCTCTCGTCGATCTGTGCCCTGCTGGATGGCAGCCTGCCAGAAAGAGAAGCGCAGCCCGAATTGTTTGTCGGAACGAATGCCCTGTTTGATCTGATTTCCATCGAGGACAGCAGCAACCGCTGGCTAGAGGGTTATATTCGCTGGGAATTGGGACTGCTTGATGCGGCTGGGTTTCAGCTTGATCTTCTTCGCTGTGCGGCGAGTGGCGCGACCGACCGGCTGGCCTATGTCAGCCCCCGATCGGGAAGTGCCGTGGCCGAGGGGCAGGCTGGTGAATTTGCCAGCAGGATGTTGGCGCTTCCGGCCTTTCTTGGTGGCGTTGCCTGCAACCGGCATGATTATGATGCCGGGCTTTCGCTGACGGGGCATTTTCTGGCACGCCGGCTTTTTGGCGCACATAATCAGGATATTCCAGCACAACGCCGCCGTTTGGCAGATATGGTCACTGGCATATATGGTGGTTAGACGGTATAGTCAGGCCCAACATGTATGAATGGTCCCAGTGCTGCCAATTTTTTTGGTTAAATCTTTTTAGCCAAGTTTTTTTGGTCAAGTTTTTTGGCCAAGTCTTTTTGGCCAAATCTCTGTGGCAGTGATCTGAGATTATTCTGAATGACTCTGATCCGAGTGACTACGGTCCGGGTGAGCCCAGTCCGAGTGACCCCGATCCATTTGATATTGAGACGCTATTCATGACCGATGATGTTAAGACCAATCCCGGAGAGCAGATTATCGACACCAGCTTTTCCTCTGCGCTGAGTGAACGCTATCTTGCCTATGCGCTGTCGACAATTACCTCGCGGTCGTTGCCAGATGTGCGTGACGGTTTGAAACCGGTGCATCGCCGATTGCTGTTTGCGATGCGACAGTTGAAACTTGATCCGGGGCAGGGGTTCAAGAAATCTGCACGCGTTGTTGGCGATGTCATGGGTAAGTTTCATCCGCATGGTGATGCCGCAATCTATGATGCGATGGTGCGTCTTGCGCAGGAGTTTGCAATGCGTTACCGGCTTGTCGATGGGCAGGGTAATTTCGGTAACATCGACGGTGATAACGCCGCGGCGATGCGGTACACCGAAGCCCGCATGACTGAGGTGGCGCGGCTTTTGCTCGATGGCATTGATGAGGATGCGGTGGATTTTCGGGCCACCTATGATGGTGAATCCGAAGAGCCCTGTCTGTTGCCTGCTGGGTTTCCCAACCTACTGGCGAATGGGGCGCAGGGAATTGCCGTTGGCATGGCCACCTCGATTCCGCCACATAATGTGATTGAATTGGCTGATGCCTCGCTGCATCTGATTAAGCATCCCAATGCCTCGGTCGACACGCTGTTGCAATATTTGAAGGGGCCGGATTTCCCCACGGGCGGTGTTCTGGTTGAACCGCAGGATTCGATCCGCGAGGCCTATGCGACAGGCCGTGGTGGTTTCAGGGTGCGGGCCAAATGGGTTGTCGAAAAGGAAAAGGGTGGTGCGTGGCAGATCGTTGTTACGGAGATTCCGTATCAGGTGCAGAAATCGCGGCTAATCGAACGGCTTGCCGAGATGCTGCAGGCGAAGAAGCTGCCATTCCTTGGCGATATCCGTGATGAATCTGCAGAGGATTTGCGGATTGTTCTGGAGCCTAAATCACGCCGGCTTGAGGCCGAAATCGTGATGGAGAGCCTGTTCAAACTGTCTGATCTGGAAACACGGGTGCCGCTCAATCTGAATGTGCTGGACGCCAATGGCCGGCCCGGAGTGCTTGATCTGCGCGGTGCATTGAATGCGTGGCTTGCGCATCGCCGGGTCGTGCTGCAGCGCCGGTCGCAGTTTCGGCTTGGCAAGATCGCTAATCGGCTGGAAGTGCTTGGGGGTTATCTGATCGTCTATCTGAATCTTGACGAGGTAATCGCCATCATCCGTGAGGCCGACAATCCGCGCGAGCAATTAATGAGCCGGTTCGAACTGACGGAAACACAGGCCAATGCGATCCTCGATATGCGCCTGCGTTCATTGCGACGGCTAGAGGAGATGGCGCTGCGCACAGAACGCGATAGTTTGATTGCCGAGCAGGAAGGCCTCGAGACTCTGTTAGGCGATGAGGAAATGCAATGGCATAAGATTTCCAGTGAAATCAGAGAAATGAAAGCTATCTTTGCGAAAGAAGATAAACGCCGGACCGAATGTACCGACGCGCCGGAAATTGACTTTGACCCGAATGAAATCCTTGTCGAACGCGAGGCCATCACCATTATCTGTTCGGAAAAGGGATGGATCAGGGCGATGAAGGGCCACGTCGAACTGGACACAGAATTCAAATATAAGGAAGGTGACGGACCGGGCTTCATCCTGCATGCCGAGACCATTGATAAGATATTGCTGTTTGCTGAAAACGGCCGGTTCTACACGCTGTCTGGAGACAAGCTGCCGCGTGGGCGTGGCTTTGGTGAGCCGGTCAGCTTGATGGTCGATTTGCCAGCAGATGTTGATATCGTGCGGCTGGTGCGGGCAAATGGCAAAAAACTGCTGGTGGCGGCAAGCACCGGCCATGGATTGATTGTCGAGACCGAGGCAGCGCTTGCCCAGACACGAAGTGGCAAGCAGGTGCTCAATGTGCCGGGTGACGCGCGGGCCGTGGCGTGCTGTTCGGTAGAAGGTGATATGGTTGCCTCGGTTGGGGTTAACCGCAAAATGCTTGTCTTTGCTCTCGATGAAGTGCCGGAGATGACCCGTGGCCGCGGGGTGATCCTGCAACGTTTCAAGGATGGGGGTCTGGCTGATGTGACCGTCTTTGACAGCGCGAAAGGTCTGGTGTGGCAGGCAGGCGGCGGTAGAATCCGGACCGAGACTGATTTAGGCCCCTGGGCCGCAAAGCGGGGCAGTGCCGGCAAATTGCCCCCAACTGGCTTTCCGCGCCCGGCACGTTTTACGTGATTCAGGCTTTGGCTGGGAGCCCGGTGGCTATTGCTGAACAGAGTGTGAACCAGAGTGCGAATAGGGCTGCCATAGCCCGTCACGATAGATTTCGGCTGGCTGAAAACGGGCTTTATACATCATCTTCTGGCTGTTCTCGACATAATAGCCAAGATAAAGCCAGGGGAGCCCGGCTTCGCGGCAGCGGTCAATCAAGTCGAGGATGATGAAAGTGCCAAGCGAGCGTGAGGTCTCGTCAGGATCAAAGAAGGAATAGACGGCGCTCAATCCGTCATCCTGAACATCGGTCAGAACGGTGGCGACAAGCCGCCCGTCAGGTGTGTGGTAATTGACCAGCAATGTCTCGATCGGGCTGTTTTCAATCATGCTGAGGAATTCATCACGGGTCATCTGTGCCATCTGGCCATCAGCATGGCGCGTGGTGATGTAGCGGGCGAACAGCGTGAAATGATCCTCGGTCAGGCGGATTGGCGCCATCGAGCGATTCAGGTCACGATTGTTGCGCCAGATCCGGGCCATATTGCGACTTGGCGTGAAGGCCGTGCTGTCAACCCGCCATGGCAGACAGGCGTTGCAGGCAGGACAGGCCGGTTTATAGACCCAGTTTTCAACACGGCGAAACCCCGCCCGCGCCAGCTGATCATGCTGGGCTGGATTTTCGTTGATATCAACGGCAACACGCTGTTCAGTCCTGTCCGGCTGATAAGGGCATTCACTGCGCATGCTCAGGCGTAGCTGCAATGGCGTGGCAAAATGAAGACGTTTATCCTGATCCATATGTTAAGGATGCCTGTTAAGTTGAACAGCGGCAAGATCGAAACTGTCGCAGGTCTGGGTATCCTGCCGTGAAGCAGGGAAGGTAACTGCCGGGGCGGTGATCCGTTGGCTAATGGCCGGTGCTGTCATCAAGCTGGTTGACGGTAAAATTCGCCGCGCGCAGATCGGCGATGATCTCATCGACATGGTCTGGTCCGCGGGTCTCGATCACGGCATCAATTTTTGCCAATTTCGCCGGCACGTCATAGAACAGGCGCTGGTGATAAATCTCGACAATATTACCGCCGCAACGCCCGATTGAAGTGGTGATCGCTGCCAGCATTCCGGGCTCGTCCGAAATGTCGATCCGCAGCCGCGCGATCCGGCCATCGGATGCCATGTTGCGGTTGAGGATCGAGGCCAGAAGGCGAGGATCAATATTGCCGCCGCAGATTACCGCCCCCACGGTTTTGCCTGCAAACAGCCTGGGATGCTGGTAAATGGCGGCAATGCCGGCAGCGCCGGCACCTTCGGCGACAACGCGCTGCTGTTCAACAAGAGCGCCAACCGCCCATTCCAGGGATTGTTCATGCACCAGCAGAATGTCATCAACAAGCTCGCTGACCACAGTTCTGGTCACGCCGCCCGGCTTCTTCACGGCAATACCCTCGGCCAAGGTTTCACCGCCGCATACGATGTCCTCGCCAGCAACGGCCATTTTCATTGCCGGATAGAGTTCGGTCTGCACACCGTAGATTTTCAGGTTGGGCCGCATGTCACGGGCGATCGTGGCAATGCCGCCCATCAGACCGCCCCCACCAATCGGCACGAGCAGAATATCGAGGTCAGGCCTGTCGGTGAGCATTTCAAGGCCAGTCGTTCCCTGACCGGTCATCACCAATTCATTGTCATAGGGGTGAACAAGTGTCAGTCCGCGCTGATCAATCAGGTCGGCAACGGTGCTTTCACATTCGTTCAGGTTGCGGCCTTCCAGAACCACCTCGGCACCAAAGCTGCGGGTGCGGGCCACCTTGGCAAACGGCGTTTGCGCCGGCATCACGATGACTGCGGGAATACCCATCTGCTGGGCGTGATAGGCAACCGCCTGCGCATGGTTGCCAGCCGACATGGCGATCACACCGCGCTGCTTTTGCCCCTCATCAAGCGCGATCATCGCGACATAGGCCCCGCGTGCCTTGAAGGAGGAGGTATGTTGCAGGCATTCGAGCTTTAGAACCAGATTGCACCCAAGTGTGCGGGACAGCATCGGGGCATCGACGAAGGGTGTGCGCAAGACACGCCCCTCAAGAAGCGTGGCGGCATTGCGGATATCATCAGCGGTAACGGTCATTGGATCCCTCGCGTGCAAGTGGCTTGCCATCGGTCGTGGTGGCTTCGGCAGGAGGCGTGGCCGGCGCTGTAACCGTGGGGGAGGGGTAACAGCATGGTGGTGTCGAGCGCTTCATCAGCCTGTCTGTTGATGGCATGGTTTGGTCTGGATATAACATTGTCACGCAGAAATTGCGTCCTGTTCGCCTATTTTTGTAAAATTTTGGCGATATCGGGGGCAAAATAGGTCAAAACCGCATCTGCGCCTGCCCGTTTAAAGGCAAGCATGGATTCCATCATCACCCGGTCACGGTCAAGCCAGCCATTCTGGGCGGCGGCGCACAGCATCGCAAATTCGCCCGATACCTGATAGGCAACACAGGGAACGCCAAATTCGGTTTTCGTGCGGTGCAGAATATCAAGATAGGGCATGCCCGGCTTGACGATGACGATGTCCGCGCCCTCTGCCAGATCAAGGGCAATTTCATGCAGCGCCTCGTCGCCATTTGCCGGGTCCATCTGATAGGTCGCCTTGCCACCAGAACCAAGCTGGCTGCCGGCATTAACGGCTTCGCGAAATGGTCCGTAGAAGCCGGATGCGTATTTTGCCGCATAGGCCATGATCTGAATATCGTGATGACCAGCCGCGTCGAGTGCGGTTCTGATCGCGCCAACACGGCCATCCATCATGTCGGACGGGGCGATGATATCGCAGCCGGCATTTGCCTGATGCACCGCTTGTTCACACAAAATGGCGATGGTTTCATCATTCAGAATCTGGCCATCAACAAACAGCCCGTCATGCCCATGATCGGTAAATGGATCGAGCGCGACATCACAGATGATGCCAAGGTCTGGATGGGCCGACTTGACGGCAGCAACAGCGCGGCAGACCAGATTGTTGCCATCACGGGCAAGCGACCCAGCGGCATCTTTTTGCGCTGGATCAATCGAGGGGAAAATGGCAATCGCTGGAATACCGAGGGACAGCGCAAGTCCGGCCTGATCGATAAGGCGGTCAATCGACCAGCGGTTGACGCCGGGCATGGAGGCAATCGCTTCGGCGCAATTCGTGCCCTCAATCACAAACAGGGGCCAGATCAAATCGTCAGTGCTGATGCTGTTTTCTGCGACAAGGCGGCGGGAAAACGCTTTCATCCTGTTGCGGCGCATTCGCGTGGCTGGATATTCGCCTCTACTCATGCCATCTCCGTTGGGCTATTCTCGCGGGGTGTAACTGCCCAATAAATAGATAGAAACGGGACCTTTATCAATGCACCTATCCGAGCCGGGGCCATATTTGCGGTTTTCAGTGGAAAAAAACGCCGGGCTGATTTGTCTTGACCGGCCGGCAGCGCTGAATGCGATCAACAAACAGATGGCGCTGGCAATCACCGCGCAGTTGCAGGCATGGCGCGATGATGACCGGGTGGGTCATGTGGTGATCACCAGCTCGGCGAAGGCGTTCTGTGCTGGTGGCGATATCCGCGAGGTGCATGCCCAGATCACACAAGGCGACAGTGATTTCGTAACCTCATTTTTTCGCGCTGAATACATGATGGATGTAACCGTTGCGGAGTTCGAGAAGCCGGTGATTGCGCTGGCCGATGGGCTGGTGATCGGGGGCGGTGCCGGATTGGCGCAGGCATGTCAACATGTGGTGATCAGTGATGCGACAAGGCTGGCGATGCCGGAGGCGGCCATCGGGTTGTTTCCGGATGCAGGAGCAAACCTGTTTTTTGGACGTTGCCCACGGTCGATCGCGCTGTATCTGGGGCTTGTCGGCCCGTTTCTGGGGGCAGCTGACTGTCTGCTTCTGGGACTGGCTGAGGCAATGGTTCCGGGTGAGCAGATGGCCGCATTGGAGACTGCGCTGACTGGCTGTGAGACTGAGCAGATCGAGAGTGTGATCGAGAGGTTTCGCGGTAATCCGGGCGCCGCGCACCTGCCGCAGATTCGGTCCGTGCTGGATCATGTTTTCACCGGCAGCGATCTTGTCGCAATGCACCAACGAGCCAATGATCTGGCGCAGATCAAGGAGAACAGGCTGGCGGCAGAAATTTCACAGGCGCTGGCAACGAAATGCCCGATGACGCATCATGTCTATGTAAGGCTGCTGGAGACGGCGACGCATATCACGACACTGCCCGAGGCACTGGCACTGGATTTTCAGCTTGCCATCAAAATGACGGCGCGACCAGATTTTGTTGAGGGGGTGCGTGCGGTGCTGATCGACAAAACCAATGACGCTGGTTGGCAGCCTGAGCGGCTGGAAGATGTCAGCAGTGCCATGGTCGATGATGTTTTCGCCACTGCCGGTTTGCCGGCCTTGCGTTAAGGCGAGCCTGACCGTAGATTGGCGCAAGGATAAAGCGATCATCCGCAGCCACTTTTTTGTCTGGTCACTCATTTGCCACTGACTTGTCAATTACCATCCACTCACCGGTTACTTAAAGGAAAGTTTAATGCGCCTGAGCCAGTATTTTCTGCCCCTGTTGAAAGAAACCCCGAAGGAGGCGCAGATCGCCTCGCACCGGTTGATGCTGCGCGCTGGCATGATCCAGCAATCAAGCGCCGGCATATATTCGTGGCTGCCGCTTGGCAAGAAGGTGCTGGACAAGATCGAGGAAATTGTCCGCGAGGAACAGAACCGGGCGGGGGCGCTGGAAATCCTGATGCCGACAATTCAACCAGCCGAGTTGTGGCAGGAATCCGGTCGGTATGATGATTATGGGGCGGAAATGCTGCGGATCCGTGACCGGCATGACCGCGACATGCTGTATGGGCCGACGAATGAGGAACAGATCACCGATATCTTCCGCTCGCATCTGCGCAGTTACAAGGCGCTACCGTTGAACATGTATCATATCCAGTGGAAATTTCGGGATGAGGTGCGCCCCCGCTTTGGCATCATGCGCGGGCGTGAGTTTCTGATGAAGGATGCCTATTCTTTTGACCTTGACGCTGACAAAGCGCGGGTCGCCTATAACAAGATGTTTGTATCCTACCTGAAAACCTTTGCCAGAATGGGGCTGACGGCAATTCCGATGGAGGCTGATACCGGCCCGATTGGCGGCGATATGAGCCATGAGTTTATCATCCTTGCCGAAACCGGCGAGAGTGGGGTGTATTTCCACAAGGACTGGCTCAATACCGATCTGATCACCGATATCGATTATGATCAGGATTTGCAGCCGGTGGTCGATAAATTCACATCGCTCTATGCGCGGGCGGACGAGAAGCATGATCCGGACAATTGTCCCATCTCTGCAGCGGATCTGATGGTTTTGCGCGGCATCGAAATTGGCCACATCTTCTATTTTGGTGAAAAATATTCAGCTGCGATGGGCGCTACTGTGTCCGGCCCCGATGGCAAGCCGGTACCGGTGCATATGGGATCCTATGGCATTGGCGTGTCGCGGCTTGTTGGCGGTATCATTGAGGCGAGCCATGATGACAAGGGCATTATCTGGCCGGATTCGGTGGCCCCGTTTGGCGCTGCCGTGGTCAATCTGAAGCCCGGTGACGCGGTGTGTGAGGCGGCGGCTGGCGATCTTTATGAGAAATTGATGAAAGCGGGTCTTGATCCCCTGCTCGATGACCGTGATGAGCGTCCGGGCGCAAAGCTCGCGAGCATGGATTTGATTGGTATACCGTGGCAGATTGTTGTTGGCCCGCGCGGCATGGACAATGGCGTGGTCGAGGTAAAGCACAGGAAAAGTGGTGAGACAGTCGAAATTTCGCCTGAATCTGCTCTTAACAAGGTGCTTGCCAATGATATTGCCTAGAATCATGCCAATGATATTGCCTAGAATCTTGCCAAGGATCTTGCCAAGGATCTCGATTAACCGGCTGCCGCAACAGGCGGCATCTGCGAAATGATTGGAAAAATGCGGCTGTTTTTTTCACCAGTTGAACGAATGTTGGCAGCGCGATATGTGCGCTCGCGCCGGGCTGAGGGCTTTATCTCGGTGATCGCCTGGTTCTCGCTTGCCGGAATTACCCTTGGCGTCGCTACCTTGATCATCGTGATGTCTGTGATGAATGGCTTTCGCGCCGAATTGATTGGCCGCATTCTTGGACTGAACGGGCATGTCGCTGTGTATGCCGCGAAATCAGGCGGTATTGAGGATTTTGACAGATTGGCACTATCGCTGGCCGAATTGCCAACGGTGATCGCGGTGACACCGCAGATCGAGGGCCAAGCGATGGTCACTGCCAATGCGGTCAATCTTGGCGCTGTAGTGCGCGGTGTCCGCTGGTCCGATCTGGCGGTGCGTAAACCGTTGTGGAACTCACTCGATGAGGCTGAGATTGCCGAGTTCCGGGACAAGGGCAGTGTGCTGATCGGCCAGACAATGGCTTTCAAGATGGGGTTGAAAGCTGGTGACGTGATCACATTGACCGCAGCCAAGGGAGAGGCGACAGCTTTTGGCACCCTGCCGAAACGCCGCCGGTTTGAGATTGCCGGGATTTTTGATGTCGGCATGCATGAATATGATTCGAGTTTTGTGTTCATGCCGCTTGGCGTTGCCGGAAAATTCTTTGGCCTTGGTGAGCGCGCCTCGGGGCTGGAAATCTATACCAGCGCCCCACAGCAGATCGCGGGGTTGCGCGCTGTCATTGCCGAGGATCTGGCGCCGGGCTTGCGCGCTTTTGACTGGCTGGAGCGCAATCGATCATTCATCAATGCGTTGCGGGTCGAGCGCAATGTGATGTTCCTGATCCTGACACTGATCATTCTGGTTGCTGCCTTTAACATCATCTCATCAATGATCATGCTGGTCCGCTCCAAAAATGCTGATATCGCCGTGCTGCGGACAATGGGAGCAAGCGGCGGCGCTGTGATGCGGGTGTTTCTGATGACCGGATCAAGCATCGGGCTTGTCGGGACCGCCGCCGGAACGGTGCTGGGGTTGTTGTTCTGCTGG
Organism: SAR116 cluster bacterium; assembly: GCA_004212735.1. Classification (GTDB taxonomy): domain Bacteria; phylum Pseudomonadota; class Alphaproteobacteria; order Puniceispirillales; family Puniceispirillaceae; genus MED-G116. The sequence goes on along the minus strand of SHBD01000021.1, from coordinate 1,568 downwards.
AAAATAGGCTCGATACAGGGGTTCATCGAGGGCATTTCGGGTGCCGAGCTGTTTGCCGCGGAAATCTATTTTCTGTCAACATTGCCGGCGAAGGTTGATCCGGGCGAGGTCGGTCTGGTGATCGCCATGGCACTTGGGCTGTCTTTTCTGGCAAGCCTCTATCCGGCATGGCGGGCCGCGCGTATCGCGCCGGCTGAGGCGCTGCGCTATGAATAGGGGGTGGTGATGGCCGAAGCACAAATTCTGCTGGAAATGACCGATATCCACCGGCACTACATGCAGGGTGGACAGCGTGTCGATGTGCTGCGCGGGGCCAGTCTGGCCGTTCGTGCCGGCCAATTGACAGCGCTTGTCGGGCCGTCGGGATGTGGTAAATCAACGCTGCTGAACATCGCTGGTCTTTTGGAAAAGCCGACCGGAGGCGATGTCATTATTGATGGCAAATCAACGGCGCGGCTTGGCCAACGGTCCTGTGGGCGGCTGCGGCGCAGCCATATCGGCTTTGTCTTTCAGTTTCATCGCCTGCTGGCAGAATTTTCGGCGATTGAGAATGTGATGATCCCACAGATGCTGAACGGCTTGTCGCGCGCCGCGGCCCATGACCGGGCTGAGCAATTGCTGGCGATGGTTGGCCTTGGCAATCGGCATGATCACCGGCCTGGAACGCTGTCCGGGGGTGAGCAACAACGTGTGGCCGTGGCAAGAGCGGTGGCCAACGCACCGCGCATTCTGCTTGCTGATGAGCCAACCGGCAATCTCGACCCGGAAACCGCGGATGAGGTTTTTGACCATATCGCCACTATTGTTCATGCCACCGGCACGGCAGCGCTGATTGTTACGCATAATCATGGCCTTGCCACCGCGATGGACTGCACGCTGACAATCCGCAATGGCGCAATTGAGACTGGCTAGCCGGTTTTTTCAAAAAGCGACGCTATTTTGATGCCCGTGATGTTGCCAGTGCGGGCGATTATTGTATCCTAGTGATCGTCCCAATTTTTTGCCCGGAAACGCCATCATGCACGCGCCTTTCGTCCATCTCCGTCTGCACTCCGCCTATTCGCTTGCCGAATCAACGCTGCGGATCAAACAGCTGGCGGCGCTTGTCAGCGGTGACCGGCAACCCGCGGCGGCGATCACCGACACGAACAATATGTTTGGCGCGCTGGAGTTTTCGCAGGCGATGGTGGTGGCCGGCGTGCAACCGATCATCGGCACACAGATGACGCTCAGCGATTCTGATGGCAGCGGTGAGGTGGTTTTGCTGGCGATGGATGCTACCGGATACACCAATCTATGCCAATTTCAATCCAAGGCGCTGTTGCAGGCCGATGCCACCAGTGATCCGGCGGCGAGTATGGAGATGCTGGCAGCGCACGCAGACGGGCTGTTGGTGTTATCAGGCGGCGCGATGGCTGGCTTTGTCGCGGCACCAGCGGCAGATAGCCGGTTGGCGCTGTCAAGAAAACGCCTTGAGGCATTGGTGGCAATATGTCCCGGGCGTGTCTATGTCGAGTTGCAGCGCCACGGCATGCCGGAGGAGGACAGGGCCGAGGACGGGCTTTTGG
>SHBD01000020.1 GCA_004212735.1 SAR116 cluster bacterium | reverse complement strand
TTTTGGGAATGTCTGCAGCAGCAGCACCGGATATGGGATCATTCAATATGAGGGCAAAGGTGAAATCGCAGGCTTGCATCCAACAGCACAGTTTGGTGCTGGTGTCACCATTATTGACCTTGGCAACGAGCCAAGCCTTTTAGAAAAAGTTGATCCAGTGATTTCATCAAGCTGGGCGATAGGCATTCGCACCGGCGTGGCGCATGGTGGTGAAGTGCGTTTTGGCATCAGCCAGCCCGTGCATATTGACTCCGCCAAATTCACTTACCGGATTCCGGCAGGACGCACACTCGAGGGTGGTGTCACCTACGCCAATCATGTAGTCGATCTCGGCGCAACCGAGCGGGAGCTGGATTATGGGTTATCCTACCGTTTGGGCGATCCTCAAGACATGCTTGAAATGGTCGCATATTCGGAATTGCGAACACAGGTTGCCGGCTTGAAAATGGGGAGAGAACAGCGATTTGGTTTTCGCTTCAAGCTGCGCCTTTGATGGTCAACCAAGGCGGCCAAAAAACGTCATACGGGCGGCCTCGGATAGGGCGATGCCGGGTTTGGTGTTATAGGCAAGCACAACAAGAATGCGGGTCTTTTCGCCTATGGTGGGGGTGACACGGTGCATCGAGTTGCGACCCCGAAACAGCAACAATGTCCCGGGCGTTACAGCCAGCTTTTCCACTGTAGCCTCCCCATCAAGCACAGCGGCAACGCCCGTGAAGTTCATCTCGCCAGCTGTGGCATCACGCAAATCACGGACATATTGGAATTGTCCTCCAGAGTGCGGCGCTTGCAGCAACAATGTGATGGCAAATTCCGAATTATCGAAATGCCAACCTAGCTCCTGGCCTTCATCAGCATAGTGCACATTGATTGAGGACAGTGGGTCGGCATATTCGTAAAGTGTCGGCCTACCAACAATCGTTGCGATGAATTGCCGAAATTCCGGTGCACTGTAAATGACTTTCAGTCCAGATTGCTCTGGCACCTGATCGGTTGTTATACAGCCCTTTGAGGATGTAATCTGGCGGTTGTAGATATGCTCGGCATCGAGATCAGGGCGCGGTTCGGACAGATAGACATTATGCGATGAGGCGGTAAAATAGGCGTCTTGTTTGCGTGCCTCCGCCTCGGCAACAAGCATGTCAATTGCATCATCCTGCAAAAAACCGGGAAGAGTGAGAACACCGTCACTTTCCAGACCCGCCGCACATTGTCGGGTGAAAGCCGGATCCCAAACCGGGCATGAGGAAAAATCGATAAAGTCAGACAGTGCCATGGTCATTGCTTACGTGACATCCCCAAGCGCGATATTATCAATCAGCCGCACGGCTCCCAGATGCACGGCGGCAAGTAATCTGGCATTGGTGGTGATAATCTCGGTTGGCTGCAAATCCTCGGGGTTACAGAGTTGCAAATAATCAACGCTGGTAAAGCCTGACCGGCGCAGCAGATCGCTGGCGTCAGCCACAGCTGATTCGGGTCTTGTTCCCGTTTGCAGCTTTTGTGCTGTTGTGCAAAGAGTCGCAAAGAGTTGCGGCGCAATGGCGCGATGATCGGCGGATAGGTGGATGTTACGTGATGAGAGGGCAAGGCCATCAGCCCCGCGCACGGTTGGATGGTCGAGTATTTCGACTGGCACATCAAGATCACGGACAAGTTGGCGAACCACGACAAGTTGTTGAAAGTCCTTCTGGCCAAAAATGGCAAAATCCGTTGGCAACTGGTTCAGCAGTTTCAGCACGATTGTGGCGACGCCGGTAAAGAAATGCGGTCTGAACTCACTTTCCAGACCGAGCGCAGCGCCCGCTGGATTGACCTGTGTGGCATGCAAGGGATGATAGAGGTTGGCAGGGGCATAGACGATGTCCGCGCGGTGTCCGATGCGGGTCAAATCTGCCCCCAATTCACGTGGATAGCTGTCAAAATCCTCGCTGGCGGCAAATTGTGTCGGATTCACATAGATACTGACAATGACTCTGTCTGCGACCGTTCGCGCCCGGTCCATCAGCGCGAGATGACCATCATGAATGCCGCCCATTGTGGGCACGAGGCAACTCGTCAGGCCATTATCTCGCCATTTGGCGATTTGCGTTCTGGCGGCCTGTCTGTCCTGAACGGTTTGCGTCATCACGTCTTCTTTTCGCCGCCAGGATAATAGAGATGATCGGCTTCGGGAAAATCACCGGCGATCACTGCCTGATTATAGGCCATGGCAGCTGCCGTGATGTCTGGTTGAAGGGTGGCAAATTTACGCACAAATTTCGGAATATATGCGTCAAACATGCCAAGCATATCTTCGGTTACAAGAATCTGACCGTCACAGTTGGGCGAGGCACCAATTCCGATGCTTGGCACTTGGCAGGCAGCTGCAACAACGCTTGCAACCGGCTCGACTATTCCTTCCATGACGATGCCGAAAACACCCGCTTTGACCAGAGCTTCACAATCACGCATCAACTGCGCCGCCTCTTCGTCGGTCTTACCAGTGATCCGGAACTGTCTCACAGATTCTGCATGCTGTGGTAACAGGCCTATATGGCCCATGACCGCGATGCCGGCGCCGGTAATGGCTTCCACATGGGCCTGTATGGCAACACCACCTTCAAGCTTGACGCCATGCGCTCCCGTCTCATTAATTACGCGGCGTGCACTGGCAAGCGCTTGTTGCGGGCTGTCCTCATAGCTGCCAGCTGGCAGATCAATCGCCACGAGTGCGTTTTCTTGTCGCCGCATCACGGCCTTGCCGTGGCGGATCATCGTATCAAGGTCAATGTCGCGCGTATTGTCCATGCCATAGACAACCATCGCCAACGAGTCCCCGACTAAAAGGAGATCACAATGCTGGTCAAGCGCTGCCGCCATCGGCGCGGTATAGGCCGTCAGGCAGACAATCTTGCGTTGCCCCTTCAATGCACGAAAGGCGGAAACAGGATCTTGATCAGGCATTGCCAACTGCGTCCATTACAGGTGAATGAGAGGGCGGTTTACCACATGCTGGGGTTATGGTTAAGCATTTTTGGGGTGTGTGCATGGTGGACCACGCACCGGGTCAATAGCCGATCGCACATCCATCCTTGCGGGGGTCCGAACCGCCGGTCAGAATGCCCTGTTCCCAATCGATCCAGATCGCCTGTGATCCGCCGATCGGACGCTTTGCCGGGACAATGTTATGTCCCCGCTTAATCAGCGTTTTCCGCGTTGCATCGGGAATCGGACTTTCAACCTCGATTTTATTCTCAAAGGGGTCGGGAAAATATCTGGCGACATCCTGCGCCATCTGAATGTCCATCCCATAGTCAAACATCCGGGTCAGCAACTGCATATGGCCAAAAGCCTGATAATCGCCGCCCATGACTCCAAACGGCATGACCGCACGCCCGTCGCGCGTTGCCATTGCAGGAATGATTGTATGCAGGGGGCGCTTGCCCGGCTCAACCCGGTTTGGATGATCTGTATCGACAACAAACCCCATGCCGCGATTTTGTAGCAAAACACCTGAGTTTGGCGCCATGATTCCAGACCCAAAGCCATAGAACAGCGTGTTGATAAAGCTGCAGGCATTGCGATCACGATCGACCACGGTGATATAGACCGTGGCTTTTTGCGTCGGCAGAGGTGAGGGCGGCAGCACGCCAAGCGCGTGCTCAGGGTCTATCATGCTGCGCAGATCTTCGGCATAGCTCTTGCTGATGATGGTTTCGACCGGTACGCCATGAAAGGCTGGGTCGGCAAGGCAGGTGCCACGGTCACGATAGGCAAGACGTCCTGCCTCGATCTCATGATGCATCCTGTCTGGATTGAGTGGGTCATCATCAAAAATACCAATGCCAGACATAATGTTTAACAGTTGCAGGGCAATCATCCCCTGTCCGTTTGGTGGACATTCCCAGATGCCATAGCCCCTGAAGTCTGTCTTGATTGGCGTTACATATTCACCAACGGCAGCGGCGAAATCATCTTCGGTATGCAGTCCGCCAACGGCGCGCAGCTTTGCCAGAATATCGGTGGCAACCGGTCCCTTGTAAAAACCATCGCGCCCCTTGCCAGCGACAAGTTCCATGGTTTTGGCGAGTGCTGGCTGGGCATGTCGTGATCCCATTGCCGGCGGTTTGCCCTGTCGCAGAAAAACAGATGCCCCATCGCTGTCCAGAACATCAGAGCCAGCTATAAAATCGCTGGCAACGCGCTGCGTTATTGGATAGCCATCACGGGCATAAGTGATGGCTGGTGCCAGAATATCCGCAAGCGAGAGCCGACCGTGATCATTGCTCAATTGCACCCAGGCATCTACCGCGCCCGGAATGGTGACCGAATGAGGTGATTGCTGGGGGATTTCAGATATGCCGCGCTCCAGCAGCCAGTTGCTACTGAGACCCAGAGGTGCGCGCCCTGATCCGTTGAAGGCAATTGGCTTGTCGGTGCCAACTGGCGTGTAAAGGCAGAAGCAATCGCCACCAATGCTTGTTGACCCGGGTTCTACAACCGCCTGAACGGCTGCTGCTGCGATCGCCGCATCAATGGCATTGCCCCCAGCCTGCAGAATGCCGATTGCTGCCTGCGATGACAGCGGATGGGAAGTGCTTGCCATGGCCGTTGGTGCGGCGACGGGAGATCTGCCCGGTGATTGGAGATTGCGCATTATGGGATACCTGAAAAAATGACCTGACCGAGGCTAACATCTCGGGCAGGTCATGGCAAAGTCATCACACCTAACAAGGGGGCGTAATCAGCTATTCTGCTGCCTGTTCCCATTCCTCAATCGAAGGGCAGGAACAGATAAGATTGCGGTCGCCATAGGCATTGTCCACCCGGCCCACGGGTGGCCAGTATTTATTGGCTTGCGCGTTGCCCTTCGGGCTTGCAGCCTGTTTACGGCTGTAGGGATGCGTCCAGTTATCAGCCAGGATTTCATCGCTTGTGTGCGGCGCGTTGACCAGCGGATTGTCGTCAGCTGGCCAAATGCCATTGGCAACCTGTTCAATCTCGGCGGCAATGGCCAACATGGCATCGCAAAAACGGTCAATTTCCACCAGTGATTCAGACTCCGTCGGCTCAATCATGAGGGTGCCAGCAACTGGAAAGGACATAGTGGGTGCATGAAAACCAAAATCAATCAGCCGTTTTGCAATGTCCTCATTACTGATGCCGGTTCGGTCCTGAACACCCCGAACATCCACAATGCACTCATGGGCGACACGGCCTTTGCTGCCAGTGTAAAGAACTGGAAAAACATCACCAAGCCGTGCCGCTATATAATTGGCTGATAGAATGGCCATGCTGGTTGCATTGGTCAGCCCATCTGGCCCCATCATCCTGATATAGGCGTAGGTGATCGGCAGAATGCTAGCAGATCCGAATGGCGCAGCACTGACCGCATTGTCGCCGTTAAGCGGTGACCCTGGAAGATAGGGGGCTAGATGCGCTGCAACGCCAATAGGGCCAATGCCGGGCCCGCCACCGCCATGTGGAATGCAAAAAGTCTTGTGCAAATTCAGATGGCTGACATCAGCCCCGAATTGCGGTGGTGCGCAATGTCCGACAAGGGCATTCAGATTGGCGCCATCGACATAGACCTGTCCACCTGCCTCGTGAACCATCTCGCACAACTCGGCAATTGACTCCTCGAAAACGCCGTGGGTCGAGGGATAGGTCACCATGATCGCCGCCAGATTATCGCGGTGCTGGTCAGTTTTTGCCTGAAGGTCTGACATGTCAACATTGCCATCATCATCGCATTTGACCACGACGACTTTCATCCCTGCCATTGCTGCTGACGCTGGATTGGTGCCGTGTGCCGAGGAAGGGATGAGGCAGATGTTACGGTGACCTTCTCCGTTCGCTGCAAGATATCTGGCAATCGCCAAAAGGCCGGCAAATTCACCCTGGGAGCCAGCGTTTGGCTGCAATGAGACAGCTGCATAGCCTGTCGCGGTGGCGAGCAGTTTTTCCAATCGATCGATCATTTCCAAATAGCCGGCGGCTTGGTCATCCGGGGCGTAGGGGTGAATGTTGGCAAATTCAGGCCAGGTCACTGGCATCATCTCGGCCGTGGCATTCAGCTTCATCGTGCAGGATCCGAGTGGTATCATGCAGCGGTCAAGCGCCAGATCACGATCAGCAAGGCTGCGCATATACCGCATCATTTCAGTTTCTGACCGATATTTATGAAACACGGGTTGCCGCAGAAAGCTGGTGGTCCGTAGGGTTGATTGCGGCAGGCTGGAGACGACATCTTCACTCGTGGGCATGGGGGCGTTTAGCGCCGCCAGAAGACTTTTTAGTTGCGCCGATGTTGTCGTTTCGTCAAAGCTGGCGGCAAGCGCCCCTTCAAGTGGCCGCAAATTGAAGCCTGCCTTGAGCGCTGCTGCCATCAATGTGTCTTGGTCATCAGCTGCCTCAATGGCGACGGTGTCGAAAAATGCTTCATGTCGAACAACGTGGCCGGCGCGCCGCATCGCCGCGGCGAAACGGCAGGCCATATCATGCGCATGGTTGGCAATCCGGGTCAGTCCCTCAGGTCCATGCCATACGGCGTAGAAACCGGCCATCACAGCCAGCAGAACCTGAGCTGTACAGATGTTGGATGTGGCCTTTTCACGGCGGATGTGCTGCTCTCGCGTTTGCAGTGCAAGGCGATAGGCTTGCTTGCCTTGCGCATCCTGACTGACTCCAACAAGACGCCCGGGTATTGAGCGTTGATGAGCTGTCTTGGTGGCAAAAAAGGCGGCATGTGGGCCACCATAGCCAAAGGGAACGCCGAAACGCTGGGCTGAGCCAAGCACGATGTCGGCACCAAGTGAGCCGGGAGATTCAAGAACACAGAGTGCCAGCAAATCACTGGCAACGATTGCCATGCCGCCTGCTGCCTGTATGTCATCAATATCTGGCTTGATGTCACGCACCTCACCGGTGCTACCCGGATAGCTTATAAGTGCGCCAAAACAGTCGGCTTCAAAAGGGGTTCCGACAGCTGCGATCTCAAGGGTGATTCCAATCGGCGCAGCTCTTGTCTTCAGTACATTGATCGTCTGCGGATGGGCGTCAGGGTCAACCCGGAAGATGTTGCCTTTGCCACGGTGCGCCTTGAACGCCATTGCCATGGCTTCTGCTGCCGCTGTTGCCTCGTCAAGAAGCGAGCCATTGGCAATATCCATGCCGGTGAGGTCTGTCACCATTGTCTGAAAATTCAGTATGGCCTCAAGCCGGCCCTGCGAAATTTCTGGCTGATAAGGGGTGTAGGCCGTGTACCATGCTGGGTTTTCAAGAACATTGCGCTGGATAACCGGTGGCGTGTGGCAGCCATAGTATCCCATGCCAATCAGTGATGTTCTGGCGCTATTCTGGCTGGCCAACGCCGCCAAGTCGGCAAGCACCTCGGCCTCTGAAAGCGCCTGTGGAATCTCCATGGGGCTGGCGCGCAGAATTTTTGCTGGAATTACCTCGTCAAGCAGTGCTTCGAGAGACGGTGTGCCCAACTTTGTCAACATCGTGCTGACATCCTGTGCGTTAAGGCCGATATGGCGTGAAGCAAATGGCGCCTGCGGCGCTGCTGTGGGAATGCTGTGTGTGTTGTCCAATGGTGACATGGGTCACTCCTTTGCTTTTACGTCGTCTATTCTTGGTGGTCGTTGCTGCCTAAGTTTTTTACTTGATGGTCGTTGCCGGGCTCACGATGCGGCGTCTGTTATTTGGAGGACGCCGCATTACATGGGCATCAACTGATCATCGCCGCATAGGCTGCTTCATCCATCATCTCGTCAAGTTCGCTGGTGTCACTGAGCTTGACCTTGAACAGCCAACTCTCAGTCGCCCGGTCCGGCGTGATACTTGTCAGATCATCGAGCATCGCCTCGTTTACCGAAGTGATTTCACCAGTGGCAGGGCTGTAGATGTCGGACGCTGCCTTAACAGATTCAAACACCGCGACAGCATCGCCCTTGCTGACAGTTGCGCCGGCTTCTGGAAGTTCGATAAAGACAATATCGCCAAGTTGTTCGATGGCATGTGGGGAAATGCCAACAGTGCCGATATCACCATCCAATTGAATCCACTCATGGTCTTCTGAGTAACGTAACATGCTTTTCTCCTTCAGATTTTGCGGCTCTTTGGGCCGCTCGGTGCGTGTCTATGACCCACGAACATACCGATGTGGAACAAAGGGTAGGCAAGCCACATGAACAGTTGTTTCCCTGCCACGAGTGGCAGCAATCAAGGCTGTTCCCGGCTCAGCTAACTGCGACTCAACAAGGCCGATGGCGGCCGGAGCATCAAGGCTGGGAGCAAAACCGCCTGACGTGACGCTCCCAACGGGCGTGCCATCCATAATCAGCTTGGTGCCATCACGAACCGGCCTGCCGCCAGTTGGCAGTAGGCCCACAAGTGTCCGTTTCGGCCCAAAATCCCAATCTTGCAAAATCTGTTTGGCACCCAAGAAATCGCCTGCCTCGCGCCGCCTTTTTGATAGCACAAAGCGCAACCCGGCCATGACTGGATTGATTGTCTCATCCAGCTCATGCCCCCACAGCGGAAGTCCAGCCTCCATGCGCAGCGTATCGCGGGCACCAAGCCCGCAGATAAATACATCATCACGCGCGGCCAGTAGCGTGGCGATTGTTTCGGCGGCACTGGCGGCCATGGAAATCTCGAAGCCATCTTCACCTGTATAGCCCGACCGGGTGACGACACATTCAACACCGGCAAGCATGAAGCGCCCGATATCCATGAAAACGAACCCATCAAGATCAAGCCCAAGGTCACCTAATACTGTCGCCGCACCCGGCCCCTGAAGCGCCAAAAGCGCCCTTTTATCATGCACTTTAATCCGGGTGTCAGCGCCAATCAGATGCGCCTTAAGGTGGGAAATGTCATGCGCGGCGCGCCCAGCATTGACGACAAGATGCAAAGCGCCCTCGAAACGGGCAATCATCAGATCATCGAGAACCCCGCCCGTCTCATTAAGAAACAGCGAATAGCGCACCCGCCCGTCCTTTATGGCCTCAAGGTCTGTCGGGGTAAGGCGCTCGAGAAGCGCGTCTGCACCGTCGCCATTCACTTCGATCTGCGCCATGTGCGAAACGTCGAAAAGAGCCGCGCCGCTGCGGCAAGCAAGATGTTCGGCTTTGATGCCGGCTGGGTATTGAACCGGCATGTCCCACCCTGCAAACGCCACCATGCGGGCGCCGTGGGCGATGTGAAAGTCATATAGGGGGGTGCGACGGTTTTCCACTCCAGGGTTCCTCGGTTTCCTCATATAAGACGGTGTTACCGATTGTCATCGGCAACACCCCCTCTGTCACGGAACCTGAGAGATTAACCATGGCCCAAACCATCAGTGGACCAGGTGTTCCCCGTCGGTGGACACTGCCGTGCCACTTTCCAGAGTGCTCACATGAATGGGTACGGGTACCTGAGAGTTTCTGGGGAATTGCTCCTTCGGTGCCGGTGACAGGACGAACGAAGCCGCCTGCCCGGGCTCTCCCCACCCATGTATCGAGCCCCCAAATGTTATGCCTGTTTGAATGTCATCGCAAGCGCAAAAGGCAAAACTCTGGTAACGCCGCTGATATTGTGGTGATTAACGCCCCAGTTTCTTGTGACTAGACAGGCTCAGTGGCTTGCGATTGGCCCTTGCTTTCCCCATATCCGTTGAAAGGCCAAACATTGATGAATTGGTGCGGCTTGCGCTTTTGGTACGATTACAATAACCGACCTTTGATAAAATGGTGACGCCATGCCTGACAGCAGTCCGATTTGGAATTTGAATGATTTATATGTCGGGATGGATGATTCGGTTCTTGCCGCAGATCTCGCTGCAGCCCGGCAAGATGCGGTCACCCTTGCCGCCAACTGGCAGGGCAAATTGGCCACTGCGACCGGGGCCGAACTGGCTTTGGTGATCGCTGAGTATGAACGCATCTTCGAATCCCTGGGAAAGGTGCATAGCCATGCCCAGCTGCTGTTTGCTGCGAATACCATTGATGCGGCGATTGCCAAGCATCATCAATCTGTGCGTGAGGCCGGTGCCGAGATTAACGCAACACTTTTGTTTGTAGAGCTTGAAACAGCAGTGATGGATGTTTCCCATGTTACTGACTTGATGAAGACACCTGAATGTGCCTATTGGAAGCCGTGGCTGCGTCGGGTGCGCGCGATGGCACCCCATCAGCTGTCGGCAGATATGGAGCGCATGCTGGCAGAGCGCGCGCCGGCCGGGCGGGGCGCTTGGGTTCGGTTGTTTGACGAAACCGCTGCCGCGCTGAAATTTGCATTTCAAGGAGCAGAGGTCACCGAAGCCGAGATCCTTGATAAGCTATCCAGCCCCGATGCCGGCATCCGCAAAGAGGCGGGACTGTCGCTGTCGGCAACTCTGAAAGCGAATGACCGGCTGCTCTCACTCATCTTAAACACTATCGCCAAGGACAAGGAAGTTGAGGATCGCTGGCGTGGTTTTGCCAGACCTGTTGCCTCGCGCAACCTTGCTAATGATGTGGATGATGAGGTGGTTGACGCATTGGTATCGGCGGTTAACAGCCGTAATGCCGATCTCTCGCACCGGTATTATGCAATGAAGGCGGGCTGGATGGGCGTCGACCGACTCGATTGGTGGGACCGCAACGCGCCGCTACCGGGAGATGATGATCGGCAGTTTTCGTGGTCTGAGGCAGAACAGATCGTGCTTGATGCCTTCACCGGGTTCGATCCAGAGATGGCAGCAACCGCGAAGCTCTTTTTTGAGCGTAGCTGGATTGATGCCGCACCGCGGCCAGGCAAAAGCTCGGGCGCGTTCTCGCACCCCGTGACGCCATCGGCGCATCCATTTATTCTGATGAATTTCGCCGGCAAATCGCGGGATGTGATGACCCTTGCCCATGAGATGGGACATGGTGTTCACCAATGTCTTGCTGCGGCAAATGGCTATCTAATGTCTGACACGCCTCTAACACTTGCAGAGACCGCGTCTGTGTTTGCCGAAATGCTGGCGTTCAGACAGCTGGTTGACAGCGCCGAAGATGCGGACACCCGCCGTGTGTTGCTGGCTGGCAAAGTAGAGGACATGCTTAATACGGTTGTCCGGCAGATCGCGTTTCATAATTTTGAAACAGTGTTCCATGGGTCACGCGAGAGTGGTGAGTTGACGGCAGAGGAAATCTCTGATGTCTGGATGGAGACACAACGCGCGGCATTGGGTCCGGCTGTTCGTATTGGTGATGATTATAGGCCTGTCTGGGGCTATATCCCACATTTTGTTCATACGCCCTTCTATGTCTATGCCTATGCCTTTGGTGATTGTCTGGTGAATGCACTCTGGCAGAGCTATCAGAATGCCAACGTTGCGGGCATGTCTGGCGATTTTGTAACAAAATACAAAAACCTGCTCTGCGCAGGCGGCACAGAGCGCTATGACGTGGCACTTGCCAAATTCGGGCTTGACGCACGGCAACCCGCTTTCTGGTCTCAGGGCCTTGATATGATTTCTGGAATGATTGATGAGTTGGAAGGTCTTGATTGATGGCATCGGAAAAGGGGTCTGAGCAACTCTCAAAAAACACGGGCCAGCTGGGTGGTCGCTTGCGCCGTTATGCACGTGTGACCAGCACCATGGGTGGGCTGGCTGCGCGTGTTGCTGGCGAGCGTTATCTCGGCATGGAGATTGACAGGTCAAAACATGCCGCCGATCTGCGTGAGGCATTGGGCGGTCTGAAAGGACCGATCATGAAGGTGGCGCAGATTCTCTCTACGATTCCTGACGCTCTGCCGCCGGAATATGCTGAGGAACTGGCAGCCCTGCAGGCCGATGCGCCGCCGATGGGATGGTTGTTCACCCGCCGCCGGATGGCGTCTGAACTGGGCCAGGATTGGCAGTCTAGTTTCTCGTCCTTTAGCCGCGAGGCTGTTTCCGCCGCCTCGCTGGGTCAGGTTCACAAAGCAACTGATGAGGCCGGCAATAATCTTGCGGTCAAGCTGCAATATCCCGATATGGCCTCAGCCATTGAAGCTGATCTGCGGCAGCTAAAACTGGTTCTGAAGCTTTATGAGCGTTATGATTCAGCGATCTCAACATCCGATGTCTATGACGAGTTGTCGGAAAGACTCCGCGAGGAGCTGGATTATCAGCGCGAGGCGGTGAACATGCAGCTTTATCGCTATATGCTGCGCGACGAGGATTGTGTAAGCCTGCCCGATTATCGGGCCGATCTGTCAACCGAACGGTTGCTTACCATGAGTTGGCTTGATGGTCAGCGTGTGATGCCATTTCTCGCGACCAACCCCAGTCAGGAGCTGCGCAATGAAGTTGCCAAAAAAATGTTTCGGGTTTGGTATGTGCCCTTCTATTTTTATGGTGTGATCCACGGTGATCCGCATCTGGGCAACTACTCGATTGATACGGAGAACCGGATTAACCTCATGGATTTTGGTTCGATCCGCCTGTTTAGGCCGCAATTTGTGGGTGGAGTCATTGACCTTTACAAAGCGTTACGCGATGAGGACCGCGACCTTGCGGTCCACGCCTATGAAAGTTGGGGTTTTGCCGGACTTGATAACGAGGCCATTGACGTGTTGAACATGTGGGCTGGCTTTATTTACGCCCCACTGCTCGAGGATAAGGTGCGACCCATCCAGCAATTGCGCAACGGTAAGGCTGGCCGCGATCTAGCGGGGCAGGTGCATGCTGAGCTCAAGCGCATCGGCGGTATCAAGCCACCGCGTGAATTCGTGCTGATGGACAGAGCAGCGGTAGGTCTTGGTTCTGTATTCATGCATCTGGGCGCAGAGGTCAATTGGCACACGATGTTCCATGATCTGATTGATGATTTTGACACTGAAAAACTGGCTATCAGACAGCGTGAAGCGGCAAAGGTGGTCGGCATTCCCGATAATCTTTTGCATAAAGATACATAATCTGCAAGCCTGCGGACGTGCTACAGTATTTACAGCGGCCAACTACTCGGGGGGAGGGTTGGCCGTTGGCTGTTTGAGGGTTGTTTCTGTATCACCAAGAAGCGGATGCCATCGCCTTATCAGGTAGTGATGTTGCCAAGCAATTGGTCAAGCGAGGCTTTGGCGTCTCCGTAAAGCATCCGAGAGTTATCCTTGAAAAACAGCGGATTTTCGATACCTGAATAGCCGCGACCCTGACCCCGTTTGGAAATGATCACCTGTCGTGCTTTCCAAACTTCCAGCACTGGCATACCGGCGATCGGACTGTTCGGGTCATCCTGTGCCGCCGGATTGACGATGTCATTCGCGCCAAGAATAATGACCATGTCTGTGTTAGGAAAATCAGCGTTGATCTCATCCATTTCCAGCACAATGTCATAGGGCACTTTGGCTTCGGCCAGCAAAACATTCATGTGCCCCGGAAGGCGGCCGGCAACCGGATGAATGGCAAACCGTACAGATTTACCCTGATCGCGTAGGCGGCGGGTTATCTCTGAGACAGCTCCTTGCGCCTGGGCAACGGCCATGCCGTAACCAGGGACAATGATAACGCTTTGAGCATCCTGCATATCAGCGGCAACCGAAGCCACATCGGTTGCGATCATCTCGCCATCAACTTCTTGCTGCGCGCCGGTGGTGGTGCCCCAACCACCCAGAATTACCGACAGGAAATTCCGGTTCATTGCGCGACACATGATATAGGACAGGATTGCGCCCGATGCCCCCACCAACGCCCCCGTGACAATCAACAGATCATTACCAAGCAGGAAACCGGTTGCCGCCGCCGCCCACCCTGAATAGGAATTGAGCATTGAAACGACCACTGGCATGTCGGCACCACCAATGGCCAGCACCAGATGCGCGCCAAAGATGAAGGCAATGGCCGTCATTAGATAGAGTGTCCAAATACCGGCATGACTCATGAACATGAAACCAAGCCAGATACAGGCGCCAACGGCAATGAGATTCAAGAGATTGCGTGCCGGAAGTGCCAAAGGTTTTCCATCAATGACTCCGGAC
The DNA here is from genome assembly GCA_004212735.1 of SAR116 cluster bacterium. GTDB lineage: Bacteria > Pseudomonadota > Alphaproteobacteria > Puniceispirillales > Puniceispirillaceae > MED-G116. The sequence goes on along the minus strand of SHBD01000020.1, from coordinate 18,407 downwards.
AATTTGCCAAAAGCAATGACTGACCCTGTTGTCGTGACCGCGCCAATAAAGACTCCAAGGAAGATTTCGACCTCATGAATGATAATTTCAGCACCAACCAAACCCGTGGGCGGCGACAGTTCGGAGTTGATGCCGATAAAAACAGCGGCCAGGCCAACGAAGCTGTGTAGGGCAGCCACCAATTGTGGCATGCCAGTCATTTCGACGCGATGCGCAACCACTGCACCAATCACAGCACCCACGGCGATCATTGGTATAAGCCATTCATAGCTTGTTACCTGTGGGCCGAAGATGGTGGCAAAAACCGCCAGCGCCATGCCGACGATGCCAAACCAGACTGCGCGCTTGGCGCTTTCCTGATTGGACAGACCACCCAGCGACAGAATGAAAAGCACGCTGGCGGCGATATAGATTGCTGTAACAATATTTGAGCTCATGATGTGCTATCTTTCTTCGGGTCAGCTTTTCTGGAACATCGCCAGCATGCGGCGTGTCACCATGAAGCCGCCGACAATATTAATCGTGGCAATCAATACCGATATGCTCGCCAAAATCATCACGATCTGGTTGCTTGAACCAATCTGTAATAATGCACCCAGAATGATAATCCCCGAGATCGCGTTGGTCACCGCCATCAGGGGCGTGTGCAGTGCATGGCTGACATTCCAAATCACCTGAAACCCGACAAAACAGGCCAGAGCGAAAACAATTAAATGCTGCATGAAACTTGCGGGTGCATAATTGCCGATTAGCAGCATGAACAGGCCGCCGATGATCAGCAGCCCCACCTGTTGCCGTCCCGCCTTGCGCTGAGCTGCAAGCTCCTGTGCCTTCTTTTCTTCGGCTGTCAGTTCGACCGGTTTTGGTGCGCTGTCTGCCTTGCCGATGGCTTGGACCTTAGGTGCAGGTGGAGGAAACGTCACCGCGCCTTTGTGGACGACGGTGGCCCCGCGGATCACATCATCATCCATGTTGATGTTAATTTGCCCATCTTTTTCTGGGGTCAAATCATCCATCATGTGGCGGATGTTGGTGGCATAGAGTGTCGAGCTTTGCGCTGCCATCCGACTTGGAAAATCGGTGTAGCCGACCACGGTTACACCATTGTCGGTCTTGATCACCTCATCACGCACAGTTAGGTCACAATTGCCACCCTGCTCGGCGGCGAGATCCACAACAACTGACCCTGGCTTCATCAGACTGACCATCTCGGCTGGCCATAATTTCGGCGCGGGCCGACCCGGAATCAAGGCAGTGGTAATCACGATGTCGATCTGCGGCGCCTGTTCGCGAAACAGGGCCATTTCCTTTTCGATAAATTCCGGTGAAGCGGGCTTTGCATAACCACCTTCGCCGCCGCCATCCTCATCAAACTCCAGCATCAGAAATTCGGCACCCATGGACTCGATCTGTTCGGCCACTTCGGGGCGTACGTCAAAGGCACGGACAATCGCACCAAGAGATGTTGCCGTGCCGATTGCTGCCAGACCGGCGACACCGGCACCGATCACCAGAACCTTGGCAGGGGGAACTTTGCCGGCGGCGGTGATCTGTCCGGTGAAAAATCGCCCGAATTGGTTACCTGATTCAATGACTGCCCGGTAGCCTGCGATGTTTGCCATTGATGACAGCGCATCCATTTTCTGCGCGCGGCTAATCCGGGGAACCATATCCATTGCGATGGCATTGGTGTTTGCCGCTTTGAAGGTTTCCATCAGATCTGGATTTTGGGCAGGCCAGAAAAAACTGATCACCGTCTGGCCAGCACGCAGGTGTTTTTTCTCCTTGGCGTCAACGCCGCGCACCTTGGCAACCACGTCAGCCGCTTTCCAAAGAGCTGCTGCGGTCTTGACCACAGTGACATTGGCCTTTTCATAGGCAGCATCGGTAAAGCCTGCATCTGCGCCTGCGCCGCTTTCTATGACACAGTCAAAACCCAGCTTTTGCAACTGCAGGGCGCTGTCAGGCGTCATCGCCACGCGCTTTTCGCCCTCAGCGACTTCTTTAGGAGATCCAATCATCATGGCGAGCTACTCATTTTTATTACTAAAAGCGTGTTATGGCCCAGTGGCGGGGCATTGTTGTCGCCGATCACTCTGACGGATGCAAGTTAAAACACTTTTGCCGTGGCCGGGAAAACGACCCTAATTCGTCAATCTACATTTGATTTTTTATCAATAATGTAAATCACGGATCCTTGTTGGACATCCTTTGTGAGCGTTGTCCCATAACAAACTGAACAAAAACAAAAGCCGCCGTGAAGTGTCAGGGCGGCTTTCATGATGTAAATAGATATATGGTTTTAAGCGACTACTAGTAACCCTCGCGCTCAAGGCGCTTGCGCATTAGTTTACGAACTCTGCGGGTAGATTCTGCAGCTTCGCGCGCGCGGCGCTCAGATGGCTTTTCATAGGCCCGGCGATTTTTCATTTCCCGGAACACGCCCTCGCGCTGGAGTTTCTTTTTCAGAACCCGCAGCGCCTGATCCACATTGTTGTCTCTAACGGTGACGTACACGTCTTTCACATCCCTTCTAAAGATTGCTGTTAAGCCGTTTTGACGGGAGTGAAGTGGTACCACAGACGGTGATCGAATGTAAAGCACCAAGCCAGATCCATGAAATGGGTATCAACCCCAGAACGCGAAAAGACAAAAGGCCGCACGGGGTGGTATTGTGAGCCAGATTGTATAACTTTGTGTGTGCGCACCACTAGGGGATCAATGATGGTCGGACGAAAAGTCACAGAGTCAATACTCGGTAAAGACATCATCAGTGAGGGAGTGTCGGAGGAAGTGGCCGCGATCATCTCGGCTGCACTCATGCATGTGCCCTTTGATGGCTGGAGTAACGACGCTTTGTCGGCTGGCGCCGTTGATGCAGGCATCGAACCGGAGCGCGTCAGTGCTTGTTTTCCAGCTGGGCCCGTTGATGCGATCGTTGCCTATATAGCGATGGCCGATGCAGATATGGTTTCTGCTTTCGAGGCATTTGAGGACAAGCCTGAGAAGGTGCATTTGATGATTCGCTCGCTGGTGTTGATCAGACTAGAGCAGGCATCAGCGCACAAGGAAGCAGTTCGTCGCGCCCTAACCGTGTTGGCTCTGCCGACCAATGCCGGGCAGTCGGCACGAACGCTTTACCGCACGGTTGATTCGATGTGGCGCGCCGCCGGCCAACAAGATACCGATTTTTCCTTTTACACAAAGCGGGCAACCCTTGCCGCTGTCTACAGTGCCACCCTGCTCGCCTGGATGGCTGACACCAGCAGTGACATGGCAGCGACTGAGGCATTCCTGGATCGGCGACTGAGGGATGTCGCACGCATCCCGCAGATGACTGGACCGGCCCGTTCGATTTTTGCGGCTGGCCAGAAGCTGGCCGAGGGCATCGTCGGCGGAGTGGGACCACGTGCTGGGCGCTGATTGGCGCCTCCGTTCCATTTACTGCCGATCATCTAGCGGCTGGCAAATTTTCTCCAATCGGTTATAACCGCTGTCTGGATAACAGGCTGGCAGGCTGTGCCTTGCCACCCAAAGTGAGAAACTAATGCCAATAAGAGTTCCTGACAATTTGCCCGCATTGACCGAGCTTTTTGCCGAACAGGTTGATGTCATGGCGCAGCAACAGGCTGTCAGTCAGGACATTCGTCCGCTGCGTCTGCTGCTGCTTAACCTCATGCCGAAAAAACGAGATACAGAGATTCAGTTTGCGCGGTTGTTTGGAAATACGCCGTTGCAGGTTGAGATGATATTGATGACTACGGCGAGCTATACGCCGCGTAACACCGAGCCCGGTTATCTACGCCGGTTCTACCGGCAGTTGGATGATGTCCGGGATCAATTTTTCGACGCGCTGATCGTGACTGGGGCTCCCATTGAAACGCTGCCATTCGAGGATGTCAGCTACTGGCCGGAGCTGATTGAGATCATGGAATGGTCGCGAACGCATTGCTTCCGCCGGCTTGGCATATGCTGGGGAGCCCAAGCGTTGCTCAGCCATTTCTTCGCCGTGCCGAAATTTGAGATGCCGGAAAAACTGTTTGGGGTTTACCAGCATCGTTTGCAGAACGTCTCAGGCCGGCTGATGCACGGGTTTACCGACAGCTTTCCGATGCCGATTTCTCGCTATACCGAAACGAGGGCGACTGATGTTGTCGCTGCCGGGCTGGATGTCCTGGCAGAGGGGGACGGCTGTGGTGTCGGCATGGTGCGCGATCCACGAAGCGGCGATCTCTTTGTTCTGAACCACCTCGAATATGATGCGGGAACATTGGCCAACGAATATCACCGGGATCGGGCTGAGGGTCTGAACACGGCGCTGCCTGTTGGTTATTTTCCTGATGACGATCCGTCCCACCCACCAGTCAATTTCTGGCGCCCCTTTGCCTTTTTGCTGATCAGCAACTGGATCAATGATCTTTATCAGGCAACGCCCTTTGATTTGTCTCAACTCGGAGACTTGGCTGCTGGCGATTAGATGTGCCGGATAGACTGGCTAGCTGCCAAGCAGGCGGTTGGTGTGGCCCATTTTGCGCCCTGGCTTGGCATCAGCCTTGCCATAGAGATGGACATGGGTGCCGGCGGATGCGAACAATTCTGGCAGCTTCCACATATCCTCGCCCAGTAGATTGTCCATCTGCCAATTGCCGTAAATATGGGTGGCCCCGAAGGGCATTCCTGCTAACAGGCGCGCAAGCTGGGCAAACTGGCTTGTCGCGCAGCCCTCGATTGTCCAATGAAAAGAGTTATGGGGACGCGGGGCGATTTCGTTAAACAGTAATTTGCCATCTACGGTGACAAAAGCTTCCAGCGCCAGCAGGCCGAACAATTCCAACGCCTCGGCCATCTTCTCGACCGCGTTCATACCCTCGGCAATAATGTCGTCATGCAGCGGCGCAGGCGCAGCTGATTGTGCAAGAATGCCATTGCGATGGTGGTTCAGGCTGGCGGGAAAATGACTGATCTCACCTGTGGCGTTCCGTGCTAACAGAAAGCTTGCTTCGGCGGCAAAATCGACCATCTCCTCGAGAATGGCGTCATCTGTGCCAAGACTGTCAAAGGCGGCGTCCATATCGTCACCCGGTTTGATTCTCACCTGCCCCTTGCCATCATACCCTAATGTGCAGGTTTTCATAATACCCGGAAGGCCATGCCCGCGCATTGCGGCCTTCAGATCGCTAGCGCTCGCAATTGGCCAGAATTTTGGTGTCGCTATCCCCAATTCCCTGGCTAGGGTTTTTTCACGAATGCGGTGCTGCGCCGTGTGAAGGGCGATGCGCCCTGGGCTGACCGGACAGATATCGGCAAGCAAATCCATGATTGTTGCCGGCACATTCTCGAACTCGCTGGTGATCACATCGACATCTGCGGCGAAGGTGGCAAGGGCAGCGGTGTCATCATAAGATGCCGTCGTTGTGCGATGCGCGATATCACCCGCCGGACTGTTATCGGCGTCAGGTGCAAAGACATGCGTGCGCAACCCTAGCTGCGCGGCGGCAATTGCCAGCATCCGTCCCAACTGTCCACTGCCGAGAATACCGATTGTCACGGATGCGGGATTGGTTCTGGTCATGAAGGTGTCTCGGCAACATCTGCGCTCTGCTTGGTCCGCCAGTCGATCATCTTTTCAGCAAGTGACAGATCGGTGAGTGCCAAAATCTGCAGTGCAAGAAGGGCCGCATTCTTTGCACCCGGGACACCAATGGCAAGTGTGCCGACCGGGACACCTGCCGGCATCTGAACAATCGACAGCAGAGAGTCCATACCTTTGAGTGCCGCTGACTCGATCGGCACTCCAAGAACCGGTAGATGGGTGTGAGCTGCCAGCATGCCAGGCAGATGCGCGGCGCCACCGGCACCGGCTATGATGACATCGAACCCTTCTTCATGAGCGGTCTCCGCAAAATTTGTCAGCCGGTTTGGGGTTCTGTGGGCCGAGATGATTTTCACCTCATGCTGCGCGTCAAACTGCTCCAAAATGGCGGCTGCTTCCTGCATGGTTTTCCAGTCGGACTGGCTGCCCATACAGATGGCGATTTTTCGTGATGATTTGTCTGTGGGCCCGGTCATGATGAGAGACTCGCTGGAAATTATCGACAGATTCGTGAGTTTGCCTGCTACGCAATGATGTCCGGCAGAATGCGACTGCGCAACAATGTCATTTCGTCCTTGAGGATGAGTTTTCGCTTTTTCAATCTTTGTAGCTTTAACTGGTCAAAGGGTTTGTCATCAGCCAGACGCTCGATCACGTCATCCAGGTCACGGTGTTCAGACTCAAGCTGGCGCAATTTGTTGATGATCATCTGCTGATCGTCAATCTCATCTTGAACTGTCACACTGACCTCCCGCACTACTGGTTGGGTTATGGCAACTCGCTGAGGTTTGAGACCTGTTCCTCGACCTGAGTCGTTCCGCCGGCCTTTTCGATGGCGGCATCAAGATCACCTTGTGTGCACAGCCCCAGCATTGCCGGATGTTTGGCAGTGATGTTGGCGATATTCCAATGTGTACGGTCGCGGATCTTGCCAATGGTTTCCTTGGTCGTTCCGATCAGCTTGACAATTTGTGAGTCCTTGAGTTCTGGGTGATGTTTGAGTAGCCAGTTAATGCCATCAGGTTTGTCGCCACGCCTTGCAACTGGCACGTAGCGGGGTCCCTTGGTGCGCCTGTTGGGTGTCGGCAGGTCAGACTCGGCAAGCACCAGCCGCGCTGTTGGATCATTCTGGCAACGATCCAGCTCTCCCTGTGTCAGCTGACCATTTTGCACCGGGTCATATCCCTGAATGCCTATGCCAGCCTCACCATCGGCAATTGACTGCACTTCCAGTGGGTGGAGGCTACAAAAGTCGGCAATCTGGTCAAAAGACAGGGATGTGTTGTCGATCAGCCAGACGGCCGATGCTTTGGGCATGAGAAGCTGTGTCATGATGATGCTACCTTTGATGTCTTACCGAATATCCTACCAGTTGCGCGCTGAGCCTGTGCAATGCACCGGTCGGGCGTGTTCACTTGGCAAATTGAAGTGGGAACTAATTTCTTATACGCCTGAAACACAGTGATTGCCAAGCCTCCCTTTGCTATGAGATGTCAAAAATGTGCATAATGGCAGCTGCCAAAGAGATATTGCCGTTTTTGTGAAGCAGGGAGCCAGCAGATGGAAGATGAACTTGAGGCGCTGAAACCGCCGGGATCTGGACCGGAGATGGAGCGGTGGAACCGTGAGGACCTAGCAGCCTATATCGATACCATGAAGGCTGAGATAAGCAAAGTTGAGAAAATTCTTGCAAGCAAGGCCGGCGTCACTGCAGAAGCCGCAGCGCTTTTCGGCAGTATCAATAACGATTGAGTGCTGCTTTCTAGCCAGCCTTGTCGGTCCGCGCCGGGTTGGGAAGCGGCTGCATCCAGTCTGGGATAACCAGATCTGCAGGTGAGCCATCAATCTGCAGTTTTGCCGCGCCATCTAACACAAGATGCAAATCAGAAAGCTTGATCAATGCCAGGCATAGGCTGCCCCCTTCGGTCTTGGCGGCTGTTTTGGTTGTTGCAACAGCTTTCTCGCCCAACAGAATTTCAGTTCCGGGTGTGGGCGGCACGCCAGCGGGCAGGCGAAGCGGTACAAGCCGGCGTTTCACAAGACCGCGGTAATGAGTGCGGGCCGTGACTTCCTGACCGATATAGCACCCTTTTTCAAAATCAACTGCGCCCAGCATGTCGAGACCGGCCTCAAGCATCAGAGCGCGTTCCGGAGTGAGGTCAATCGGCCCTTCAGGTACGCCGGCAGCGATGCGTAATGCCTGCCATTGTGTGATCTCACCGCGAGTGGCGATGGTGGCAAAAGGAGGCATTTCATCACCTTGGCCGAGCCAGCGATAACCAAGGCTCTGATGACGTGGGTCATGATAAACCCCCTCGACATCAAACGGTGCGCCCCAGCACAGCCAGATGGTCATATCCTCAACCACCCGAAGACCGACAGGGCGGCGCAGGCGATATCTGCGCAGACGCGTGAACAGGTCGGCAAGACCCGCTCCATCAGTCTCGATAATGAAATGGCTGCCTGCGTCAGAGACAGCAGAGCAATAGTAGATCATCATGTCATGGAGGATACGGCCCTGAGGGGTAAGCAGTGCCCCCGGCGCGCAACCGCCTGCTGAAATCTGGTCGATGTTGGCGGTCAGAATGGTCTGAAGGAACTGCGCCGCTTCCTCATCATCAACCTTGATGAAACCCCTGCCGGGCAGTGGCGCGAAAAGAGCAGATGTTGGTTCAGTCATGGTGGCCTCCCATTGGTGCCTCACGCCGATCACTTCTGGACCCGGACGCTGCCATTAAAGCGGGCGATATAAAAATGCCGCTTGCGCGCCCAGAAACAGCGATCCTTGGCCGGGATGATTTCACGAAATTCGGCGCCGTCGGCAAAGCTGAATTTTTGTGTGCAGCCAAAATAGCGGACGGAGATCCACTCATCCCCCAGATCAAGTTCACCGCGGTCCTGTGTCTTGATGGTGATTGCTGCCTGATCACGGGCAAAACACTGGCCGACTTTGCCACCTCGACATTCGGTCTCCTCAGAATCAATCACCCTGATATATGTTAGCCGGCCATCGTCAAATCGGAAGCCCTCATCGTCAAACATTTCACAGCCATCATGCGGCGGCGTGGTGCTTTTTGCAAATTCGCAGGTGAACCAGGTGCCCGCCCATTTTTCCGTTTCCGGCGATCCGGATTGCGAGGCTTGCGACGGAATGGCTACGGTAAGCAGGGCGCAAAGACTGATGATAAATATGCGGAACATGTGACGCCTCTTTCATCTCCTGAGTGCGAGAGCGGCCTCAACCTGCAGAATGCTTATCTCTGCACTTCATTTTGTGGAGTAACTTTACTGGCTGATCTGCGGCGCCGCAAGCCGCAGAAACAGGATGGCGCAAATCTGCGCAATCACTGCGAGAATGATATTGAGGCCCATCAGGGTGGGCAACCCATGACCTAGGTCAATCATCACTCCCATCATCATTGGTGATAAGGCCGAGGCAAAGACCCCTACTGGCAGAAAGACGGATTTGATTTCACCAATAAACCGGGTGCCATAAAGCTCAGCCGTAATCGCTGTCAATGCGCTGAACGGCATCCCTGATGCCAGACCAAAAAGTGCGAAAAATATTGGCACACCAAGGCTGGAATTGCCGAACCACAGCGCGGCACAGGCCAATGCCGTCGGCAACATTGTATGTGCGGCAACGCGGCGCGCGGTGAAGCGGTCAACCAACTGGCCTGATAACAGCGTGCCAAGGATCGCAAACCCGGCATAAAGTACATAGTTGGCTGTCCAGCTTTCCATGCTGACATCCTTCAATTCGGCCAGATGAATCTGGTGGAACAGCAAACCGGTAATGCTGAAATTCGGAACCGTGAAAAGCCCCAGCAGGCCAAACCAGAACCGACGATCACGCAGCATTGCCCGCCGTCGCCAATGTGCCACACCATCGATCATGATGATCGCCGCCGTGGCTTGTTTTTCGGCCCCGTCATTTGGCGTGGTGCTTTTGGCTTGTAGCGCTTCCAATCCTCCGCCATCCTGATAGCGGGTGCGCCGGGTCAGAGAGCGGATGTTGGGGCCGAGTGTCAACGCCAGACAAATCGGCAGGAACAACCAGATCTGTCGCCAGTCAAAGATCGTCAGCAGCGCCACAACCGAGATCGGCCCGATGGATTCGGCGAAGCTGATCCCCATCTGGGCAATTGACAACGCACGGCCACGCGCCGCGATGTAACGTCTTGCCATGGCTGTTGAGTAGACATGCGTCATCATTCCCTGCCCACATAGCCGCAGCATGTAAATCCCAAGAACCAGTGTCACCACGGAAAAAACCTGGCTGAACAGCATCGCCGAAAGGCACAGAGACGAGAGCACCAATAACGCCAGCTTTTCCACCCGCACCGTGTCGGCCAGCTTGCCGACCCACAACAGGCTGATCGCGCTGCAGGTTGTGGCGATGGCATAATAGGTGCCGAACTCACCATGGCTAAGCGCAAGCTCGGCGCGGATATGGCCTGAATAAAGGGAGATAAAAAAAGTCTGGCCCAGCGATGAGCAGAACGCCATTGCCATGCCAAACAGCAGAAACCGCCACTCGACAGCAATAAAATCACGGGTTGAGGCAGGCGAGTGAAAAGCTGGTTGAGGGGGCAGGGTCATTGCCGGACTTCACCACAGGACGCTGATAGCGACAAGTGGAAATGCAGCCATGCGAAGCTGTCATTAACGAAAATTTTACGCGAAAGATTTAGCCTCACTTGCCAAGTGCACCAAAGCTATTCACGAATTTAAACAGGAGACTGATTTTATGGGACAGGCATTCGAAAGCATGTCAGGAAAACACATCGCTTTTCTGCAAGCACAACCCTGCTTTCCAGACCTGCCAGCAGCAGGGCAGATTTTTGATCTGGCCATCGATCGGGTGCAGACATCTTGTGGTTCCAGTGTTCCCGAGATGAAGGTGATTCGTCACCGTGCGGAGCTGGAATTGGTCCCGTTCTTCGAAAAAATGTCAGATGAGGGACTCGATGCCTATCAAAAGAAAAAGAACATGGTCTCGATAGATGGCAAGCCGACCGGATTGGCCGAAAGGTTGCAATGAAATAGGTGACGATTTGAAAGACCCACCCCTTGAAAAATCCAAACCATTTCCATAAATAAAAAGCATAGTAAATGATATTTGCATAAATTTATGTGCTTTTGACCTATTTATGTGCTTTTGACCTATTTATGTGCTTTTGACCCGGGGCTTGGTCCGTGAGGGTGTCAACCGATTTCACATACCATCTGCCCAGGTGAGGCCTTGGTGCGGACAGGTGGATGAGCCAGCACGTGACACATGGCTATCTGGCCTGGCTTCGTCCCTGCCGATTTATGCTATGCTGCCAGCATCGGGACGCGGGGCCGGGAGGCGTCAACAAGGCTGGTAAATTCAAGCAAATGGTGCCAGCTGATGAAGGAGTGTTGAGTGATGCAGACAGATAAATTTACCGCGCTTGTGCGTAACGCGATGATTGCCGCACAGAATGAGGCGCTTGCCGCTGACCACCAGAAGCTAACCGCGCTGCATGTTCTGTCTACGATTCTGGCGGATGACAATATGATGGCCCGCAATCTGATTGGCCGGGCAGGTGGCGATCTTGGTGCGCTTCGCTCAGGTCTGGACAAAGGGCTTGCGGCAATTCCGTCAGTGACGGGCGGCGGGGCTGACCAGATGCAGGTGGATATGGAACTTGCCCGGATTATGCAGGCGGCCGAGACTGAGTCCAAATCACTCAAGGACTCTTTTTTGGCTGTTGATGCGTTGTTGATTGCCATGGCGAAAAGCAAGGGTGATACCGGCAAGCTGCTGCGTGAGTCTGGTGTTGACGCGGTGCGCCTTGCCGGTGTCGTTACCGAGCTTCGCAAGGGCAGGACCGCAGACAGTGACATGGCTGAGGAGGCACATGAAGCGCTGAGCAAATTCACCACCGATCTGACCGATACCGCGCGCAATGGCAAGCTGGACCCGGTGATTGGCCGCGAGGCCGAGGTTCGCCGCACCGTACAAATTTTGGCGCGTCGTACCAAAAACAACCCAGTGCTGATTGGTCAACCAGGTGTTGGCAAGACCGCAATTGCCGAAGGGTTGGCACAGCGGATCATCAATGGTGATGTGCCACAGGCGCTTGCCAATAAATCGCTGCTGTCGCTTGATATGGGCGCGCTTGTTGCCGGCGCAAAATATCGTGGCGAATTTGAGGAGCGTTTGAAATCCGTCCTCAAGGAGGTGCAATCACGCGATGGCGAGGTCATTTTGTTTGTCGATGAGATGCACCAACTCGTTGGGGCAGGCAGGACGGATGGTGCGATGGATGCGTCGAACCTCCTGAAGCCGGCTTTGGCGCGTGGCGAGCTGCGCTGTATAGGTGCGACAACGCTGGATGAATATCGTCAATATGTCGAAAAGGATGCTGCATTGACACGCAGGTTCCAGCCTGTGTTTGTTGATGAACCAAGCGTTGAGGACACGGTTTTTGTCCTGCGTGGCCTGAAGGAAAAATATGAGCTGCACCATGGCGTGAGAATTACCGATGATGCATTGATTGCGGCAGCACGTCTCTCGCACCGTTACATCGCTGAGCGATTTCTGCCTGACAAGGCAATTGATGTGATGGATGAGGCGGCAAGCCATCTGCGCATTCAGTCCGATAGCAAGCCTGCTGATCTTGACAAGGCTGACCGGCAGATCATCCAGTTGAAAATCGAACAGGCGGCGTTGCAGAAGGAGAATGCCAAGGCTTCAGAAAAGCGGCTTGCGGCGATTGCCGGGGAGTTGGAAATCCTTGAACAGCGCTCAGCAGAATTGACAGCAGCATGGGATGGGGTCAAGGCCCGCATGGCCGAAGTTGCCAAATTGCAGCAACAGCTGGAGGATCAGCGCCATAATCTTGATGTGGCACAGCGCGAGGGTAAACTCGAGGTGGCGGCTGAACTCACTTACGCCACATTACCGGCGCTGGAACAGGAACTTGCTGCTGCCAAGGATGCGGTGGCTGAGTCAGAATTGGTTGATGAAGAGGTCACAGCTCCGCATATCGCATCGGTAATCAGCAGTTGGACCGGTATTCCAGTTGACAAGATGCTGGAGGGTGAGCGCGAAAAACTGCTGGGCATGGAAGCAATCATTGGCCAGCGGATCATTGGCCAGAGTGAAGCTGTATCATCCGTTGCCAATGCCATTCGCCGGTCCCGGGCCGGCCTTGCTGACCCGCACCAGCCCATGGGCAGTTTTCTGATGCTGGGTCCCACCGGCGTGGGCAAGACCGAACTTGCCAAGGCTCTGGCGGAGTTTCTGTTTGACAATGATGATGCCGTTTTGCGGATCGATATGTCCGAATATATGGAGAAACATGCGGTGGCGCGTCTCATTGGTGCGCCTCCCGGTTATATTGGGTACGAGGAGGGAGGCAGCCTGACCGAAGCGGTGCGTCGCCGACCCTATCAGGTGGTGCTGTTTGATGAGATTGAAAAGGCCCATCCGGACATTTTCAATGTGCTGTTGCAAGTGCTTGATGAGGGACATCTAACCGATGGCCAGGGACGGCGCATTGATTTTGCCAACACGCTTGTCCTGCTGACCTCGAATATTGGCGCCGACCATCTGCTGGCGCTTGATGATGATCAGGATTCGGATGTGGCCCGCACGGCCGTGATGAGCGATGTGCAAGCGACGTTCCGGCCCGAATTTTTGAACCGGATTGATGAGATATTGCTCTTTCATCGTCTCTCACAGGGCGATATGGGGGCGATTGTCACGATCCAGTTTGCCCGACTGGCGGGGCGTCTTGCTGACCGTGGAATCAGTTTACGCCTTGATGATCTTGCGGCAGATTGGTTGGCGTTGCGTGGTTATGACCCACAGTTTGGCGCGCGGCCATTGCAGCGGGTCATTCAGAATGCGGTGCAGAACCCGCTTGCTGAGGCATTGCTGGCAGGCAGGTTTGGCGATGGAGATGTTGTCGAGGTGCGCCTTGATCCGGTTACCAATAAGCTGGTATTCGGCGTGGGCGTTGCTGCGGACGGCAAGTTAAAGGGCGCATTGTCCGACGCCGCCGGTGATGTCGCCGGCTCTGCCTGAGCCATCTCCTGCGCCTTTTTGCCCATTCCCTGTTTTTTCAATTCACAGGAAAGCGATGACATCCTGTTCATCGCCCGGTAGTCTTTAGATGGTGGAGGATAGTGTGTTAAAAAAATTATTGATCAGGTTTGGTGGTCTGGCTTTCGCGTTCTTTTTTATCAAGGGCTTGGTTTGGCTTGCCATTTTCTGGTTTGGTTGGGAATCCTTCAATCATTTCTTTGGTCAGGCATGACGCATGTCATGAGCCTGAAGATGCCACATTGAGTACGAGAAATTGCTTCAGGGAATTTATTGGGGGAGCTTATGAAGCTGGAATTTCACCATATCAATTACGTGTCCAAAGATGTGGATGAATTGGATGATTTCTATCGTAACATTCTGCAGATGAAGTCCCTATCCCCACAGAATTTTCCTCGGACGGACGCAACCGACAGCTCCGGCTATGCGGGTAAGATCAGATTTGCCACCGAGGGAACAATGCAGATGCACCTTGCTGAACAGGATTTGACTGTTGCCGCAAAACACAGCCAGCACATCAACCCTGTTGAACGAGGCCACATCGCCTTTCGCACTGATGACATCGAGGCTTTTAAGGCCCTGTTGCAGGAGAATGACATTGATTTTGCTGATTACGGAACGGCCTTTGCCAAGGAATGGTATCAGATTTTCTTTCATGACCCGGTTGGCAATATCATCGAGGTACACCAGATGATTGACGAGGCTTGATGCGCACCTCGCAACAGCGTTTAAAGACCGTCATCAAATCAACCCCTAGCGATCAAGAGTGAAATCAAGACATGTCAGAATTCAAGAATGTAACGGTCCAGAAAATGGCCAATATCTATTTCGACGGCCGCGTGACAAGCACCAAGGTCACTTTTGCCGATGGGTCATGGAAAACGCTGGGGGTGATGCTGCCCGGTGAGTATGAATTTGGCACCGATGCCCATGAGTTGATGGAGATTCTGTCAGGTGAACTGGAGGTCTTGCTTCCCGGTTCGACTGACTGGCAGCCAGTCAGCGATGGTGGTAGTTTCGAGGTGCCGGCGAACAGCAAATTTCAGGTGAAAATCCATGCTATGATCAACTACTGTTGCTCATACAGTTGAATCCACCGAAGTCGGCCTTGATCAAGGGCGATTTTCCAGCGACGCATCGCACAGCAATTTGTTAGGTGGTAATCAGAGCGACCAGACCATACGCAAGCAACCCGGCATAAACGAGTGACAGCGTAAGCCCTTTCTGTTCTGATTGCCGCTTTGTTGTGAAGCGGGACAAATGGCCAAAGCGGATGTATTCCGCACGTTTCTTGTTATCATGGGCAAGGTTCATAATCGTTCTCACTCTGGTTTGTTTTCCCATCCGGTCGTTGCCAATTTGTGCTGCAGAGTGCTGCAGTGTGTCGTCAAGCGACTGACACCATGAAAGGAAGCTGCAAGAAATATGCCTATTTTGGAAAATCCACGTTAGAGTATCGCCCGCAACGGTCCAGTTTGTTCAGCTAGTTGCTCCCCAACCGCAGGATGCAGGCATCTCATGACCAGAGTCTCCCAACAGCATGGGGTATTTTTTGCTTTTTGCATTTATGCCATGGCACTGGGGGCAATTTTCCCCCGGCTTGGTGACATGCAGGTGCAAATGGGTATTGGCGAGGGGCAGCTCGGCATGTCGGTCATTGGCGCGGCCCTCGGGGTGCAACTGTCGCTTCTGGTTGCTGGTAGGGTTTTACGGCAAGTTGGATTTCGCTGGATCATGGTTGTTGGCATCATGATCATTAGCGGCGCTGAAATGATTGCATCGCTGTCATTGGGGCCGCTTGCTTTCTTCTGCTGGCTGTTCGTGGCGGGTCTCTCGATTGGCGTTGTCGAGGTGGCGGTGAACGTCGAGGCTGATCGGACCGAGTTTCAGATTGGGCGCCGCGTGATGAACAGGTGTCACGCCTTCTGGAGCTTTGGGTTTTTCGGCTCTGGCCTTGTGGGGGCGCTGATTGCCCAGCTGCATATTTCCGTGTTTGCCCATATGGCAGGCTTTATGATTTTCACGTCCTGTTCGGCATTGCTGTTAATCAGGTTTTATCAACCGGCAATACCGCGGCCTGGCGAGGACAGCCAGAGCGTGACCTTCGCCCGTCCGACAAAACCCATCCTGATGCTTGTTGCGCTGACCCTGTCGGCGATGTTGCTCGAGGGTGCCGGTATCGACTGGTCGGTGATTTTCATGCGTGATGTATTTGCCACACCGCCGTTTGTCAGCGGCCTTGCGTTGGCACTTGTTGCGTTGAGCCAGTTCATAGTGCGCTTTTTCGCCGATGATTTTGTCGAGCGATATGGACCTGAGGCAGTCACCTATTGTTCTGTGATCACGCTTGGCGTTGGCGTATCACTGGTCAGTTTTGCGCCAACCCCATCAGCGGCGCTCGTTGGTTTTTCCCTGTTGGGGGCTGGCACGGCAGTGATTTTCCCGCTTGCCATTTCCGCGGCGGCACAGCGAACGGACCGTCCACCGGCGGTTAATGTTGCTGCGTTGGCGCAGCTATCTTTTGTGGTGTTTCTGCTGGCACCGCCATTGCTTGGGGCGGTCGCAGAATTTTTCGGCATCCGCGTATCCTTTGGCATAGGCCTGCCGCTGGTGGCGCTGAGTTGGTTCATGGTGCGCTCTTTGCGCCCAAGCACCTAATCCAGGCCATCTGAACGAAGCCAATAAAAAAGCGACCACCGAGAACGGTGGTCACCGCTTAAAATGTCAGCAGAGAGTCTGCGCTTTTGAGGCGTATTAGGCCTGCGCAGCTTTGGGCAGGCTCTTGGCCTGATTGTTGATCAAGATCTGCCGTGCTTTATCTGCCTCGGGGATCTCGCGGTACAGAAACACGGTCAGGACGCCATCGACAAATTGCGCATCGTCAACCTTCATATATTCGGCAAGCCGGAACATTTTTGAGAAGGCGCGTTGGGCGATGCCCCGATGAATGTATTTATCTGTCGCTTCATCCTTGACGTCTTCTTTCTTGGCCTCAATCGTCAATACACCCTTTTCTGTCTGGATGTTGATGTCATTCAAGGCAAAGCCGGCAAGGGCAACTTCGATGCGATAATGTTCATCATCGTCTTTGGCGATATTGTAGGAAGGATAGTTTGATTCCTTGCGCTCCGCCATTTTGTTCAACTCGTCGAACAGTGAGTCAAACCCCACAAACTGGCGTGCCATTGGTGTGGTAAATACAGTCATTTTCATCTCCTTATGATTAAGCGAGTTGTCGCCGACTCCTTAACAAGCAAGTCGGCTGTTTCGATCTTCAAACCGTGACCCGTTTTGGCGTCACCCTACTGATTTGGTGTGAAAAAAATGAAATTCAAGGGGAACGAAAATTAACGCAAATGAATTTTCATCTGCGCAACCGGGTGTCCATTTTTCTGCAGGCTTTATGATGGAGTGATGGTGCTGCCAGCGAGTAGGTCTGCGCTACTTTGAGGCACCATTACCAATGGAAATGCGCTGTTACAGCCAGTTTACGTGAAGGTAAATCACTGTCAACGCACATAGATGTTTCTCAGTATGTTTCACAGTGAATAGAAATCTTCGGTTAATTGAATAGACCTATATATCCTTATCGTTATCAGTACAGAGTAAGTGACCAGATAAGTGATATCTGAGTTTCATCTGAGTATAGGGTAAGTGGGTGTGTATCTGATATTCATCAAACCATGAATACAGTTAGATATGGCACTTAGATGCTACACCTAGATGCATTAACAATCTCAATAAGGCACGTATCTATCATCACTTACATGCCCCATTGGAAATCTTCTGGTAATGGAAAGGACCTACTACAGATACAAGCATCTACAAGATGGGTAGGCAGGAACCATACCCACCTACGTACCTATTATACATGCGCTGTTACACAGATTGGTGTGGGAGTTAGGTAACCACTATCAGTTGCCTTCTGTGACAATCTCATGGAACACTGACAGGCCCATTTGCGGATGCTGTCACTGCCGGTGTTTAAAACGAGGAGGTAAACATACTTATTCCTCTTCGCTGAGTAACAAAGATGACGAGGCAGCGTTGTGTATCACTGCCCTAACACTTGCTGAGAATTAATTGAACATGAAGGTGGTCAGCCCTAAACGTCACTGGATATACCGTTGCGAACTCGACTGTGGCGCTGAGGCGTTGGGGCTTTTTGGGATTACACTTAGCTAAGAGCGCGAGTGTCAGCCACACAGCACCATTCTGCACATAGCTTATTGCGGTCGGCAACGGCGGAGCAAACTCAGAGGTTCGCGTTAAAACACCAACAAATAATTATCCAAATGGAATATCAGGCAAAACGGGGAATTGATAAGATTTGCTCAGTTTAGCTGGTATGTTGCCGACCTTTCAGAGCCAACCTTCTTGATAATGCTATTATTCATAAGTCTTTTCAATGAGCTGAAAAGGGAAGGCGATGGCAAGGCCTTGGTTAATGCATGTTCCTTGATGTCCTTCAAAGACACATTTTGTTGACCGTCTTCGGATAATAAAACCATGCACGCGAAAAGTTTCTTATCAGAATTTCTGAGGTTTGTGAGCCCCAAATCCTCTTCCATTGATTGCATAAGCTTTGAAAGCTCTGCGTATATTGCGTTAGAAGACAAAGTAAATCTCTTTAGATGTGTAACAACAGAGTATACTGCTGATTTACAGCGATATTGTCAATGATCTATGTATCGGAGCAGAGGACCTTGAACTTGCCGTTTAAAATCAAAATCA
>SHBD01000002.1 GCA_004212735.1 SAR116 cluster bacterium | reverse complement strand
ATCAATCTATTTCCCCGCCTTTAGTCAAACTGAGTAATGCCAGCCGTGCAGCCAGCGCGTTGCCAAGATGCCCCGCCAACCCTAAAACCCTCCCCGGTCCATAATACTATGGTGCAGCTTTAGGGGGCTAAGACGCGGCCACTTCCCATACGGAGACGGTAAGATGGCGGTTAATTCTTTCTTTGCTGTTTGCCATGAACAAACACATCCAAGCATGTCAGATTCTCTGCAAGACAGGTCAAGCTGGCTGGCCGACCGACGTCAATCTGTCCATACAGATCTGTCATCCCCAATATCTTAGCAGGAACCCCACTGGCCATGTTTAATGCGTCTGCCAGTGAGACGCCAGCCAAGGTGCACATATTTGCGACAGCCTGATCAAGGCCAAGATGCGCTCCGGCAAGTGTGCCGTCCTCGGCTTGCAAGCGCCCGTCTAAAAGGCTGATCTTATTTTCGCCAACCCGAAAACCGGTTAAATCACTGGCGAAGGTTGGCATGGTGTCTGAAACTAGGCAGAGCCGATCGGTCATCAGCTGTGCGGCAAGTTTCAGCAATCTCGGAGCGACGTGAAAACCGTCGGCAATGATGCCAGCGCTCAGACGTGGATCAGTGAGGGCAGTGCCGACGATGCCGGGCGCTCGTGCCGTGATTTGTGAGCAGGCATTAAACAGATGTGTGATGCCAGATACGCCCTGATCGGTGGCCTTGATCATTTGCGTTGTGCTCGCATTGGAATGGCCGGCAAAAACAATCACCCCTGCCATGATCAGCCGGTCCAGAAGTAGGGGGTCAACTTGCTCTGGTGCAATGGTCAGTATCAATCGCTTGTTATGGGGAGTCATTTTTGCTGTCAGATGGTCAACCAGAACATCGACATCTTTTTTGGTCATGTCGCGAATGGCATCTACCGGATGAATGCCTGGACGTTGGGATGACAGGAACGGCCCCTCAAGATGCAAACCCAGAACATTGGCGCAGTCGCACTCGTCAACCGCCCTCAAGGCTTGTTCATAAGCGTTGCCGTGCGCGGTGATGAATGTTGGCAAGATGTGACAACTGCCGCCGACAGTTGCGGACATTGCCATCTGATTGATGGTGGCGGTGTCAGGCTCATCATTGAACATGACGCCGCCTGCGCCATTGATTTGTAAGTCGATAAAACCCGGCGCAATGATAGGAAAGCGGCGCAATTCGCGCTTTGCATCCTCATCGGTAGCGGGCTTGATCGCAGAAATCACGCCATGGGTGATCTCTACAATATGGTTTTCCAGCGGTGTTTGGGCCTTGCCGGTAAATAGTCTGTCGGCCCAAACCCACTGCTCTTTCGGCTTTATGTTCGCGTTATGGTCGGCTGGCGCAGTCACTATCTGGTTTCCTATCCGCAGCGTAGGCTGCTACCCTCCTTGTTAAAGAAGAGCAAATCCGCATCCTTGAAGTTTCGATTGACTCTGGCACCGATGGTGTAACTGACCTCACCAAATTCGCGGACGGTGATCAAACCACTAGCGATCAGCCCAGAATATTATACTTCCGTTTTATCATCGTGAAGCTGCCAGCTTGGATGTGATTGATGTCTTATTCTGGTCCTAGAATGTGATTTGGTCAATAATCTCTATAATTTCCAATTGCCGGCTGCAGGAAATCATGTTGAATGATAAGTGTCGGCATCCACGGCCGGGTTCACCGGGTAAAATGATCCTATATCGCCCGGATTCCAAATGTTGGAAGTACAAAATAAAGCAATGAAAAACAGGCATATTCTTGCAATTGATGGGGGCGGTACGCGGAGCAGGGTTGCACTGGCTGGGTGTGATGGCACGATCTTGAGCCAGATAGAGGGTGGCTTTGCAAATTTGACCAGTGACTTTGAAACCAGCCGCATCAATATCGAAACCGCCATCCGCGACGCTTACGAGGCGGCGCAAGTGCCTGTAGACTCATTACAGCGGGATGTTGCTGTTTTGGGGATTGCCGGTGCCAATTTTGGGGATTTCGCGGCGCGACTTTCTGGCGCATTCGATTTTGCAAAAACTTATGTTGTCTCAGACCGGGAAATCGCTATCGCCGGTGTGTTGGGCCAAGCAAATGGTACCTTGGCGCAAATGGGAACGGGGTCTTTTTTTGTGAGCCAATGCCAAGGCAGGACAAAACAGATCGGTGGGTGGGGTCTGCAGCTTGCCGATGAATGCAGCGGTGCCTGGCTTGGCCGGGAATTGCTCCGTCATGTGATGAAGGCAAATGACGGTTTAATCGGAGAAACGGATTTGACCCGCGATATGATGCAAAGATTTGGCAGTCAACCCGGCAATATTGTGCTATTTGCCAAAACGGCCACTCCGCAGGATTTTGGCCAATTGGCTCCAGAAATTTTTGCCGCACAGATGACCGGAGATACAGTGGCAAATGGTATTATTGGAACAGCCATTGCCGATCTGCGGCGCATCCTCATTGCACTTGACGCGGCTGAAACAGGACGAATTTTTCTGTGTGGCAGTGTTGGTGAGCGCCTGAAGGAACTACTTGTCGATGATGTGGCTGATGAATTTGATCATGATCTGGCGGCACTGATTTCCAGCCCAGACGGTGATGGACTGATTGGTGCCATTGCGCTTGGCTGTGATCTTCTCAAAGTGACATGGCCCGATGAAGCAGTGTGACAAGGCAGCTTTAGGAACAGTCTCGGGGCGATCTAAGAATCGGCGCCATGGATGCGAGAGAACCGCTCGCGAAGTTTTGCATTGGTTGGGCGCATCGCAATCATCTTGCCATCTCGCACCCTACCAAGACGTGTCATCACCAATGTTGATATCATGTTCAAACAGATTTTCTGTGCGGTTGCAGCTTTCAGACGCGTTGAGCCTGCCAGCGCCTCGCCACCAGTAATCAACGGAATACCTATATCAGCCTCATTCAGAAGCGGAGTATCCGGGTTGTTCGCAAGTCCTATGGCAAAGGCGCCTGACTTGATGGCCTCACTTAGCACAGTACAGGTAAATGACGTCCGCCCACTGGCAGCAATAGCGATGACTACGTCATTTGCCGAGAGTGTGAGATCATCAACCATCCTTCTCGCGGCAGCCTCGTCATCCTCTGCATCTTCAACTGACTCAATCAGGGCTTTGGTTCCGCCGGCAACGAGATAGGCAACCCGGTCTCTTGGCCAGTTAAATGTGGGCAATAGTTCTACCCCATCTTGAACCGCAATTCGAATTGATGCGCCTGCGCCGGCATAGATAATGCGCGCGGTATCGTCCTCTGCCATTCTTTTGGTTATGGCCGCCGCAGCCCTTTCAATTTGACCAAGACTTTGTCTGATGGCGTTAGCGGCCTCTGCCTGATCATCCAGCATCACCGCCAGCGCGGTGGCGTCATCAAGGTGGTCGAGCCATTGCCCGGCGTCAGGCGGGGCTTCAGTATCATTTTGCACGGTCATCGTTCAATGCCTGTTGGAGGGGTGAAAGTTGGTTCCAAACCGTTGAGAGCCTTTGCAGTAAGACGCTTGGTTGCCGCACTGTCCAGCATTATTGTCAGGTCCGGATGGCGGCAAAGCGCGCTGGCTGGACACTCCACGGAATCATGATCCTCAAGCATGGCCTGCACCTAGGGTAGGAGTTTTTGCATCATTCTGCCGTAACGCTGGTCTGTGGTCCAGCGCGAAGCCGTGGATCAAGCATATTGCGCAAATCACCAGAAACGGGCTGCGAAGAAGCGGGGCGAAGATTGAAACATGGACAATGGCGATACCGACCGCAGCACTGAGGAAATTGGGGCCAAGAACAGCTATGATGCCAGTGGCAGGAAGGATGAATGGAAATGCGAAAAGCATGTCCATAAACCGCATCATGATGCGATCAAACCAATTCGGGCAAAAGGCTTAAAGAAATAGTTGAAGAGCAACAAAGACAAGAGCACAGGAAAACAGCTTGTTGCGGACAAGCATGTCAGACATGATAGTCATCACTGGGTCACCCGCGGGTCGTTGAGCGCAGAATGAACATCGAAAACATACCAAGACAAGAGTATGGGTAAGCAAAAGAATTGTGCTTTTCACGAGCAGGCAATTCCGCTCGCTGATGGAACCAAGGACTAATTGATCAGCTTTGTCGCAAGGTTGGTGAAATCATCCCGTCTAACCAGGTTACCAGTAACCAGAGTAGCGAATGACATACCCCGCGAAGGACATAACAACAGCGCAGATGCCACCGCAATGGTTTGCCGGTTTGATGACGGGGACCGTGCTTGACGGCAATATTGACTTGGCTTTTCTGCGCACTGATGGCGTGGAAATTACTGAATTCGGTGCCTTTGAGTTGATCCCCTATCCGCAGGATATCTGTGATCTTCTGGCCAGAGCGTTGGATGCGGCTTTGGTGTGGAATTTCACCGGTCCTGAACCGGCCGTTTTTGCCGAGGCCGAGATGCGTCTGACATTGGCTCAGGCTGATGCCGTGGCCAGCCTTGCGACCAAGCAGGGATTGCCTCTTTCCTCGCTCGCGGCGATTGGGTTCCATGGGCAGACCGTTCTTCACCGCGCGCCAACAGCGGATAAAAATGGCTGCACCCGGCAGCTTGGTGATGGCAAGTTGATGGCGAATCATCTTCATCGCCCTGTTGTTTTTGATTTACGCGGCGATGATGTTGCGGCGGGCGGACATGGCGCGCCGCTATGCGCCTCATATCATGCGGCATTGCTTGAACGAGTTGGGGTGGGTGCGGATGCGGCGATATTGAATATGGGTGGGGTTGCCAATCTGAGTTGGCGGAGCGCTGACGGTCGGCTCATTGCCTTCGATATGGGACCGGCAAATGCGCCGATTAATGACTGGGTCAAATCACTTGGTTTGGGCGAGATGGACCACGGGGGTGCGTTGGCCCAAGCCGGCCAAGTTGACGAGACAAAATTGGCCCGTCTGCTGGATCATCCCTATTTCACAAAGCCCTTTCCAAAATCGCTTGACCGATTTGATTTTCAGGCGGCGATGGCCAGCGGTTGTTCTCCAGAGGATGGCGCGGCTCTGTTGACAGCATTCGCCGGTGCCGCGGTCGGCCGAGGACTTGATCTTCTGCCATCTCGACCAAGCAGGCTTTTTGTATCGGGCGGCGGACGCCGCAACCCCGTTTTGATGAATGAGGTTGCAACGCGCGCTGGTGTGAGTGTGCAAAATGCTGATGATCTTGGCTGGCGCGGCGACGCGGTTGAGGCGGAATGCTTTGCCTTTCTAGCCGCGCGACGGCTCTCTGACCTTGCCATCAGCTTTCCTGAAACGACCGGCGTTCATGCACCGATGACAGGGGGGCGGATTGCATTACCTGACTAGTTAATAGTCAGTTGGCCAGAGGTTTTTTGCTTACACTTTGTCCACAAAACCGGTGCTTAGCTCCTTTGCCAGCCAGTTGCCAAAGGTCGTGACCAGTTGGTGAACGCCATTGGCCTTTGTCACGATGTGATAACCCTTGCCGGTTGGCAGCCACTGATCGGTGAGCGGCACAAGCTGTCCGGCCAAGATGGCATCACCAGCTAGGATATCGCTGACAAGTGCCACACCCTGACCATCGATGGCGGCTTCGATAGCCAGGTGTGAATGGTTCACAAGAAGTGATCTGTCGATCTGCTGTAGATTTGCCTTTGTCGGCGTATAAGCCATGAATTGGCACCATTGCCGCCAGCTTTTGCCAAGAAGATAGTCGGTAATCAGGGGGAAGTTCAGGATCTGTGATGGTGTAAGGGTGGAGTTTGTTGACAGGATGCTGGGGTTGCATGCGGGCATCAACCTCTCCTCCTGTGAGAACAAGATCTTGAGGTCCCCAAAATCACCGTCACCAAACAAGATAGCTATGTCCGCTTCGGCAAGCCGAAAGGCCTCGGTGAACTCAGAAGTTGAAATTCGGGCAATTGGCATTTCTGGACAGCTCTGCGCGGTGTTTCTTAGTTTGGCCACGCGCTTAATCAGAACCATGCGGGCAAAAGAGTCGGTCGTCTGAATCCTGACGGTCCGGCGTGTCCCGCGTGCCTCTCGTGTGTCAAGGGTGGCGCCTTCTATTCCGTCCAGGTGTTCGGCTATGCGTTTAAGAAATTCTCCACCAAGCGGGGTGGGCGATATTACTTTTCTTCGTCTGTTGAATAACTTGAAGCCCAGCCAATCCTCAATTTGTTTGATTTGATGGCTGACAGCAGATGGCGTGACGTTGAGGTCACTTGCAGCTCCCTTGAAACTTCCATTCCTGAACACAGCGTCCGCGACCAGAATGTAGTTGAATGGGGGAAGTGTTCTTTTCATCTAAATTTTCCATGATGAGACACCTTCACCCTAACATGAGTAATGAAAGTTTGAAAAAATCGCTCATACGGGGGCACTTTCATTGAGGTGACAATGAAAGGCGCAATCCTTGACGATGATACGGAATGAACAAGCTGACAATATCCCACTTGGAGTGACGGTTATCATCGGCACAGTTTTGATGATGGCGCTTGCTGACGCGATTATCAAATTTGTCAGTAACGAGCTGCCGCTCTGGCAGGTCTTTGTCATCCGGTCAAGCTTGGCGTTGCCCGTTTTGTTGCTGCTGTTGTGTAGAAGCCGGCTTTCCAAATTTGATGTTGGGCTCGCCAGATGGGTTGCCCTGCGTAGCCTTATGCTGACCCTGATGTATATCGCGATCTATGCCGCGGCACCAGTTGTCGCACTCTCGGTCATCGCGGCCGCACTCTACACGGGGCCACTGTTCACCACTTTATTTTCTGGCTTGATTAACCGCGAGCGAGTGCCGCTAGTCGCATGGTTGGGAGTGATGTGCGGATTTATCGGGGTGATGTTGATTATCAAACCAACAACGGATGAATTCCGACCCGCAATCCTGATCCCGATGATTGCGGCCATCCTCTATGCACTGGTAGCTATAATTACTCGCAGCAAATGCCAGAATGTAAGGCCCGTTGTTCTCGCCACCGCGCTAAATATCTGCCTTGTCGGCGTTGGGTTGGTGGCGACAGGGATGCTGGCGATGGCTGGGCACCTGATCAGTGATCACATCCACTATCCGTTTCTGCTCGGCCCCTGGATTGAAATGGGACAGCGCGAATGGGCCACGATGGCGATCCTCGCCGTTCTGATCATTCTGATCGGTATTGGCCTTGCCAAGGCATATCAGTCAGCTCCCTCTGCCATCATTGCCACGTTCGACTACAGCTATCTGCTTTTCGCGGCTCTCTGGGGCTTTGTGTTCTTTCGCGAAGTGCCGGACGCCCTGTCAGTTATCGGCATGGTTATGATTGCCGGGGCAGGGTTTCTGGCTACTGGTATAAAGCCGCTTAGATTGTCAGGTAAAATATGAGGAAATTTAAGCAATATCAGGACCAGCAAACTCGCGTATCTCGGGATAAAAGCGCATTCGGCGTGCTGACCATGATAACTGCCACGACAGTCATCCCGTTTGTGGATGGCATCGCGAAATATCTGAGTACGGATTATTCACCATTGTTCATCAGTCGGGCACGCTACGCGGTTGCCAGTTGCATGGTTCTGCCACTGGCGTGGTTTCAATTACGCCAACAGATGTTCTCCCGCCAAGATCTCGTTATGCAAAGTCTTAGGACTGTTTTTCTTGTCGCGGCGATGACACTTTATTTGCTTGCGATTTCCAAGGTGCAGTTGACGTTGGCGCTCAGCGCCTATTTCATTGGCCCCCTGATCACCTTGCTACTGTCGATCCTTTTTCTGGGAGAAAAGATCACAGTCCAAAAAAGCGTGGCACTTGCGCTGGGTTTCGTTGGTACATTGGTGATATTAAGGCCGGAGTCTGGACTGAATTCAGGTGTTGTTCTGGCATTTGGAGCAGGGTTCTTTTTTGCGCTCTACCTGATTGCCACCCGCATGGCAGCGGACAAATGTGACCCTCTTCAAACGCTTGCTTTTCAATGAGCCCTTGGCCTTATCCTGCTATCTCCTCAGGCTGGGCTGTCATGGAGTGCGCCGCAATCGGTTCACATATGGCTGTTTCTGGCGTTAGGCTCGCTCTCAGCTATCGGACATGCTCTGACCATTGTCGCCTTCCGTTTCGCCGAGGCCTCAAGGCTTGCACCGATGGTTTATGTGGAGATATTAGTCACGACATTTGTGGGCTATCTCGTTTTTTCCGAGGTTCCTGACGGATACACGATTTTGGGCGGCGGTTTAATCGTTGTTGGTGGTTATGTCAGTTTGGGAATTCGGCCAGTTGTCCGAGGTTCTTCCTAACCTGCTCACAGACAGAATCAGCGTTGGTTTGGATGATTTGATGCCGCACTTTATTCGGTGGCCTGTTTCGGTGAGCCGATATTTTTCATTTCATACCAATATTTCCGATTTTTTTAACGCAGTAATGTGGCTTGCCGACTGGGTGATATGCGGGTGGGGACGTAATTCACAAAGCCGTAAGGTTTGTGAAATATTTTTGTAACATTCGAAGCGTAACACCGCAGTATTAAAGCAACCAATTTAAGGGCTATTCTCATGATTAAACGTACGTTTCTCACAGCCGCAGTCGCAGTAGCAGCATTTACAGCTACATCTGGGATTGCAATGGCACGTGACTACATCAGCATCGCTGGGTCCTCTACTGTTTTGCCATTTGCTACCATTATTGCAGAGCAGCTTGGCAAGAACCCATCTATTAAAACGCCAGTGGTGGAATCTGGTGGATCATCCGTTGGGAAAAAGGGTGTTTGTGAAGGTATCGGAACAGAGTTCATTGATATCGGGAACGCTTCGTCACGGATGAAGGCTGGGGAACTGGAGTATTGTGAATCGAACGGTGTAAAGGTTACAGAAATCAAAGTCGGTTATGATGGCATCGTTGTAGCTAACTCGAAAGAAGGCACACCCTTGGTTCTGACCAAAGCAGAGCTGGGAATGGCGTTAACGGCAAAAGTGCCTGCTTGCGCAGATGGTTCACAGAATTTCGATTGTACCACGATGGTTGATAACCCATTCAAGAAATGGTCAGATATTAACCCGGCGCTTCCAGACTTGGAAATCCGTGTTTACGGCCCGCCGACAACATCTGGAACACGAGCATCTTTTGCGGAAATGGTTAACGAAAAAGGTTACTGCAAAAAAGATGAGATGGCGAAGGCAGCTCTTGCTGCTGCGGGTGCCAAGGCAAAAGTTTGTCGTGCAATGCGGACAGACGGTGCGTTTATTGAGGCAGGTGAGCAGGACAACTTGATCGTGCAAAAGCTGCAGGAGGATCCATCAGCTTACGGCATTTTTGGCTTCTCATACCTCGATCAGAATTCCGACACTCTGCAGGGTGCAGTCATCAGTGGCACTAACCCAACTTTTGAAGAAATTGCGAACGGGTCTTACTCAGTGTCACGCGCCCTGTATTTCTACGTGAAGCATGCCCACATGGGTGTTGTTCCCGGACTTGATGAGTACATGGCTGAGTGGGTGAAGCACTGGGGTGATGATGGCGCGCTTTCAGACGCTGGAATGATCCCGATGCCATCGGCTGAGCGAGCAACATACAAAGCAGCAATGGCAGATATGCCCGCGCTCACTGCCGATATGCTTAAATAGCACTGGACTAAGTTGCGAGACCCGCGTACCACGTGGGTCTCGTCCTGATAGGGGGATAAAGTGTCTAGTCCGGTCATTGCTTTGATAGTCCTGTTGATTTCGCTGGGCTATTTTTTTGTGGGCACCAGGTTGACCAGTGGTCTCGCTCCCAACGGATCTCGTTACCATTCTCGCCCCCATTATTCAGGCCTCTATGCGGCGCTTCTCGCCTTCCTGCCCTCATCGCTCCTTTTGGTTACGCTCTCGGTTGGCGATGATTTGGTTTTTCAGCGGTTAGCGCTTGAATTTGTTCCAGAGGCAGTGTCGTCAGCCGAAGGTTTTAAGGAAATTATCGTTCTTGCTCAGATCGAAAATGTGGTAAACGGCATTAATTTTGGCGAGCAGGCAGACTACATATATCAAGCGGCAGAGGCTTGGAAAGGCTGGCTGGCGACGGCTACAACGCTGAAGACCGTTTCGGTGATAGGCCTCTGTCTGATCACTGGATTCTTTGGCTTTTTGAAATTGGGCCCAGATTTTCGGTCCCGCAACGCGGTGGAGCGAATCATCCTCGCCATTCTGGCGTCCAGTTCTGCGATAGCCATTCTGACGACCATTGGTATCGTGTTTTCGGTGGTCTTTGAGTCGCTTCGTTTCTTTGCTCTGGTACCCGTGACCGAGTTTCTCTTTGGCCTGACGTGGAACCCACAATTTGAGGGTGCTGAGCGGGCTGGTTCCGGGCAGATGGGTCTTGCCACATACGGCTCTGTTCCTCTGTTCATGGGAACGTTCCTGATATCGGTTGTTGCTTTGTCGGTTGCTGTTCCCGTTGGGTTGTTCAGCGCGATATATCTTTCGGAATATGCGTCCAGCCGGGCTCGTTCGATTATCAAGCCTCTGCTGGAGATACTTGCTGGTGTTCCCACGGTTGTTTACGGATTTTTCGCGGCGCTCACTGTGGCGCCCTTTATCCGATCAACTGGAATGAGTCTCGGTCTCGATGTCGCCTCGGAGTCCGCGCTGGCTGCGGGTTTGGTGATGGGTATCATGATTATACCTTTCGTCTCGTCACTGTCAGACGATGTGATCAACGCAGTCCCACAATCATTGAGGGACGCCGCCTACGGTTTGGGTAGCACCAAGAGCGAGGCGATTCGGAAAGTGGTATTGCCCGCCGCATTGCCGGGTGTGGTTGCATCGGTTTTGCTGGCGGTTTCGCGGGCCGTTGGCGAGACCATGATCGTGGTTATGGCCGCCGGTCTGGCAGCCAATCTGTCATTGAACCCGCTTGACGCCGTCACAACTGTCACCTCGCAAATAGTGACAATTTTGGTTGGTGACCAAGAATTCGAGTCTGCAAAGACACTGTCAGCCTTTGCGCTGGCGTTGACGCTGATCGTGATTACGCTGGGTCTGAATTTTGGTGCGTTACAAATTGTGAAAAAATACAGAGAGCAATATGAATGAGCCACGCAAAGGCATTATCCCACCGCAGGTAGCGATCTCACGTGTTAACGCAAGCCTTGCGGCGAGGCGTGCTGGTGAGAGACGATTCCGCACATATGGGCGTATTGCGATAGGCATTGCGCTGGCTTTTCTTGTACTTCTCTTTGTTTCAATTTTCACCAAGGGAATACCCGGCTTTTTTCAATATTATGTCACACTCGAAGTTGTTGTTGATCGGGAAAAAATTGATCCGGCTGGCGATTTATCCGTTCAATCTCTCTATGATGGCGATGCGAGGGGCATCATTCGCAATGCGCTCTATAAAGCCACCGGCGCTGAGGGTCGTTCGGGTCGCAAAGCCGCGGGAAAATTGATTTCAAAGGGAGCTGAACAGCGCTTGCGCGAGGCGATCATCAAAGATCCGTCTCTGCTTGGAAAGACAGTGGCAATGAAATTTGCCCTTGATGATGATGCCGACTCTTTCCTGAGAGGGTATATTTCAAGCGCGGTTCCTGAGAAGGACAGACGGATCAATGACAAGCAAATCGAATTTATCAATAAGCTCCAGAAGCTGCAGCTGATCAGCTATGATTTCAGCGATTATTTGATTTTTGGCAGTGCCTCACGCGATCCAGAGATAGCCGGCATAAAAGGGGCGTTCGTTGGCTCGATGCTGACTCTTGCCGTTTGCTTGGTGCTGGCGTTCCCGATGGGTGTTGCCACCGCTGTTTATCTAGAGGAATTTGCCCCAAAGAACCGGATTACCGAGATCATTGAGGTTAACATCAACAACCTTGCCGCGGTGCCATCAGTGGTTTTCGGCATTCTGGGTCTTGCTGTCTTTATCGGTATCTTTGGTATGCCCCGCTCAATACCCCTAATAGGCGGCGTTGTTCTGGCGCTTATGACATTGCCCACAATCATTATATCCTCGCGCGCTGCAATCAGGGCAGTGCCTCCAAGCATTCGGGATGCAGCATTAGGAGTGGGGGCTTCAAGGTTACAAACTGTGACGCATCATGTGTTGCCGTTGGCGATGCCCGGGATGCTGACTGGTACGATTATCGGAATGGCGCAGGCACTGGGTGAGACGGCACCCTTGTTGATGATCGGCATGGTCGCATTTATAGTTGACATACCGGGCGGAGTTACAGATCCCGGCACCGTGTTACCTGTGCAGATTTTCATGTGGGCAGATTTTGCTGAGCGGATGTTCATTCATAAGACAAGCGCAGCAATCATCGTTTTGCTGGGTTTCCTTATCCTCATGAATGCCATTGCAATTTTTATTAGAAACAGGCTTGAGCGTCGCTGGTAGCCTCGACCGGTTGAGAACAAAAAAGTGGAAACGAAAAGATGGACAATATGAGAGCACCTGTTGAAATGGAGATGTCCAAATTGCCCAACCTTACGGTTGGGGACGTTTATGTTGATACGCCAAGAATGACGACACGGAATGTCAATGTGTTTTACGGTGACAAAATGGCGATTGATGATGTGACGCTGGATATTGCTGAAAAGCAGGTTATTTCCTTTATTGGTCCTTCTGGCTGTGGGAAGTCAACTTTCCTGCGCTGCTTGAATCGGATGAACGACACAATTGACAGCTGCCGCGTGGAAGGCCAGATCAAGTTGGATGATCAGAATATTTACGATCCTCACATAGACGTCGTGCCATTGCGCGCCAGTGTCGGTATGGTCTTTCAAAAGCCAAACCCCTTCCCAAAGAGCATCTTTGACAACGTTGCCTATGGCCCGAGAATTCACGGTCTGGCGAGTAGTAAGGATGAACTTGATGGCATTGTGGAAGCCTCGCTTCGCCGTGCCGGATTGTGGGAAGAAGTCGCTGACCGTCTCGACCAATCAGGCACCGGTCTCTCGGGTGGCCAGCAGCAGCGTTTGTGTATTGCGCGTGCGATTGCGGTATCCCCCGAAGTAATATTGATGGATGAACCCTGTTCAGCGCTGGATCCAATTGCAACTGCGCGAATTGAAGAGTTGATTTTTGAGCTACGTGAAGAATTCACCATCGTCATTGTCACGCATTCAATGCAGCAGGCGGCCAGGGTGTCGAATAGAACAGCTTATTTTCATCTCGGCCGGTTGATCGAGGTTGGTGAGACGTCCACCATTTTTACCAATCCACAGCACGAGCTTACAAATAGTTACATTACTGGGCGATTCGGTTAGGTTACGTATGCTATGCTAACCAGATTAACGGTCATAATTAACGCGGGGTAAGGAACAAATGCAAAGTTCGCACCATACTAGCTCGGCCTTTGATCAGGACCTCCATGAGATGTCTGAAAAAGTCAGAAGTCTGGCTAATCTTGTCGAACGTCAACTCAATGCCGTAACGCAGTCTCTCTCGACGCTTGAGGACAAAGGCCTTGATAAGCTCATCAAGCGCGACAAGAAAGTTGATAAGCTGGAGAGTGAAATTATCGAGCAGGCAGTCGAGGTCATTGCCTTGCGTGCGCCGCGGGCAGAGGATTTACGGCTTGTTCTGGTCATCCAAAAGATCGCGACCATTCTTGAGAGAATGGGTGATTATGCGCGCAATACGGCGAACCGGACAAAGGTGATACTGGCAGAAGGCCCCACGATTGTTCCGGTTGGCGATCTGCGGCAGATGGCTGAGCTTACAATGGAAATGTTGAATGACGTGATGGCTGCCTTTGACGCGGTTGACGTGGAGCTGGCAATCAAGGTGCGCAATAGTGACGTCAAGGTTGACAAGCTACATACCAAAATTCACCGATCCTTGGTGAAAGCCGCGCAGAATGACCCCGATCATATGATTGCCAGTGTTCATCTGCTTTTCATTGTCAAGAATTTTGAGCGCATCGGCGATTACGCGACAGGCATAGCCGAACAGGTTTATTTTCTGGCAAATGGCGAATTAGTTGATGAATTCAGGCCAAAAGCTGACAAAACCAGCTGGAATTCCTGAGAGCAGAGCCGCGTTACATCTTCTCGTTGCCCGGTAAGCATAAGCAAATGTGTATTCGGGTTGACGCCGCTGGCATTTTTTGACGATCTGTCCACGAGGTCGGCCCTCAGACTGTTTGGTTTGAGTGAGTGCTGGAATAATGTCAGAAAGGCTTTATGTTTTTTTTCGTAATTTTTTTGTTTGGGAAGGCGACGGCATGAAAATCTTCAGACATAAAATGGGCAAGATGCTCAGACAAAGTGGGCTGATAGTCACCCTGTTTGCGGGTCTATCAATGGGAGCGGCGCAGGCGGGTGAACTCAAAATTGTTCATATCAACGATCACCACTCGCATCTAAAGCCCGATGGACGGCTGAGCCTCAATCTGGGGGGCAAAACTACCAGAGTGAAATCTGGCGGGATGCCATCGGTTGTGGCTAAAATCAAAGAGCTGCAGAGCAAGAGTCATAATGTGCTCAAGCTACATGCAGGCGATGCTGTGTCCGGATCATTGTTTTTTACCCTATTCAAGGGTGAGGCTGATGCCGCTTTGATGAATGAGGTCTGTTTTGATGCTTTCGCACTTGGCAACCATGAGTTCAATGAGGGTGACGCGGGTCTTGCAAAGTTTCTGGACTTTTTGAAGTCAGGCAAATGTAAAACACCGGTTCTTGCCGCCAATATTAAGCCGGAGGTTGGCGTTTCCGCGTTAACGCCAAACAGCGAGAGAGATTATTTTCAGCCATATACGGTCATGCAGATAGATGGCATGAAGATTGGAATCGTTGGGATCGACATCGTTCGAAAGACGAAACTCTCCTCAAGCCCGGATGAGACAACGATCTTTCTTGATGAAGTTGAAACCGCCCAGAAAATGGTGGATGAGCTCAAACAAACTGGCATTGACCATATTATTCTGCTCACACATTACGGTTATCAAAATGAAATTGAGCTTGCTGCCAAAATTGATGGTGTCGATGTGATCATCGGTGGCGACTCACACACACTTCTGGGTGATTTTGATTCTATTGGTCTGAACGCATCTGGTCCTTATCCGACAGTGGTGCGCGGCGTTGGTGGCAACATTGTGTGTGTTGCTACTGCCTGGCAATACAGCCAAATTGTTGGTGAGCTTGACATCTCATTCAATGAAAAAGGTGAAGTCCAGTCATGTCGCGGTGTTCCACATGTAATGCTTGCAGACAGCTTTAAGCGCAAAAATGCTGATGGCGACCGTGTTGAGGTTGAGGGTGTAGCGCGCGATGCAATCTATGCTCAAATCGAGGCTGATCCCAAGCTGTCCATCGTGAAAGAAGATGCAGATGCTGCGGCACTGCTTGCATCTTTCAATGTGAAAGTTGAGGAGATGCAATCTCTGAAAGTGGGGGAGGTTACTGAAAACCTATGCCTATCACGCATTCCTGGGGATAAGCGCTCAAAGATTTGTTCTCCCGAGGATACAGCGAAGAACGGGTCTGATATCTCCATGTTGGTAGCACATGCGTTTCGTGAGATGGCAAAGGCCAGCGACATCGCAATTCAGAACGGGGGCGGGGTGAGAACCGACATCGCCAAGGGTGCAATGACCATGGGTGATGCTTATAAATTGTTGCCTTTCGCCAATACCCTTGTGGAGATGGATATGACCGGGGCGGAGATAAAGACTGTTCTGGAGGAGGCCCTTGACTATGCTCTGCAGCCAGATGGCTCAACGGGTGCTTATCCCTATGCAGCTGGTTTGCGCTGGCATGTCAAATTGGCGGCGCCACTTGGAGAGCGTCTGAGCAAGATGGAGTTCAAAGGCCGTGACGATGAGTCGTGGAGTCCGCTTCAAATGGACAGGACCTATCGTCTGGTTACAAACAACTACATTGCTGCAGGCCGTGATGGCTATCTCAGTTTTAAAACAGTAAAGAACGAAGGGCGCTATACTGATACATATCTCGACTACGCTCAGTCGTTTGTCGATTACGTCCAAGAGAGGGGCAGCGTTGGCAAACTGCCAGAATCTGAATATTCGACGCAGGCTCTTTCTGACTAGGCACAACAAGCAAGGGAGAGAAGACGCCGTCTACGCGTCTCCTCTTGCCCGGATCAGCTATTCATAAATGCCTTTACCCCAGTTAGGGGGATGACTGTCGGAAAAAAAATCTATACCATGAAGCGCCTAAGGCTACTACCACTGCAAGATTATAACTCTCGGTCTGTTAATCGGTTCGTTGGAGGGGTCAGAATGAAGTGCCTAGTTTGCCAATGAGTGCGTCAAAGCTCGTGAAGCTGCTGTTTTTGACGTGGATATTGGCTGTGGCTCATGCGCCCGCGATGGCCGCTGACCAGAAAAGCGGCCTTGGATTGGGCTTTGAGAAAATGCAAAGAATTTGGCGGGGTTTCTCCAACGCACCAAAAATGACGACCTGCCGTCTTGCCAACAAGACCGTCTATAAAGGCAAACAGATATGCGTTTACAAGGGTGCCAACAAGACAATCCTTGGCGTTTATAATATGGCTGGCGATTTCTGTTCAGCTGCCATGGATTGCCGCTATGATCCAGGCGGGACCAAGACAATTGCAAGTCTTGTAAAGGCGTTCAAGGATGCCGAGGACAAGTAAATCTGAAAGTTGATCCTGATTGTGCGGCTTGCCAATGCCGATGGATGAGTGCGGCTATCCAGCTGATGGTATACCGGCGAGAGCGGCCTCGAGATCGGCGATCAGGTCTGAGGGTGCTTCAAGGCCAATATTGAGGCGCACAAGGCGCCCACCAAAATCCTGCCCGGGCCGGTCGAGATCTGGATAAACCACGGCCAAACTGTTCACACCTCCCCAGCTTAGACCAATCTTGAAAATTTGTAATCTATTGAGGAAATCCTGTGCCTGTTGGGTTGAACAATGATCCTTGAGCAGAAACGAAAAGACGCTGGCCGAGCCGGTAAAATCGCGCTTCCAATGCGCATGCCCAGGGCAGGATGGCAGAGCTGGATGATAGACAGTGGCGATATGTGGGTTTTCTGCCAACCAATAGGCAACCTCCAGCGTTGATGTTTCAAGTTGCCCAAGTCGCACTGGCAGGGTCTGCAATCCACGCAACGCGAGACTGCACTCATCCGGTGAGACAGCCAGGCCCAATTGCCGATAAACTGGCCCAAACATCTCAAAGGCACTCTCATCGCGGACCGAAACCGAGCCAAGAAGCAAATCGCTATGCCCCCCAATATATTTGGTCAGCGCCTGGATGCTGACATCAACTCCGTGGTAAAAAGCATCGAACATCACTCCAGCGGCGTAGGTGTTATCAAGTGCAACGGCAACACCTCTTTCTTGCGCTGCTAGCACTATCGCCGGCACATCCTGAACTTCCATCGTCACCGAGCCTGGACTCTCGCACCAGATCAGGCTTGTGTTTTCCCGGATCAAGGACGAAATGCCTGCGCCGATCAGGGGGTCATAGACCTCAACCTCGATGCCAAAATTGCGCAGAATGCCCTCTGCCATCTCCTTGTTGGGGCCGTAGGCGGAGAACGGCACCAAAGCATGACTGCCGGCGCGGCAATAGGCCATGTAGACGAGAGCGATCGCTGCCTGCCCACCGGGCACGATGAAACTGTTGTGCGCGCCTTCTAGATGAGTGATCCGTGCGGCAAGTTCGAGTGATGTTGGCGTCCCATATAGGCCGTAGGAGTAGCCATGCTTTTCCTGTTGCCACCCATCCTGGACTGACTCCTGATTGTCAAAAACCACCGTTGAACCCCGGTAAACAGGCGTTGCCAACGATCTGTAGTCGCGTCGCGATCGGGGTGTGGGGTCCAGAAGTTTCGTGCGCCAATCCATGTATCAATCTCCTTCATGCGTGGTGTCTGATTGCACCCAACAGGGTTTGTAAGTCAAGGCTGGCTGTTTTCCATTCGGATATTGACCGCGACAGTACAGCCATGATTGACAAAGATGACAAACCGCGTCACTTCTTCGGCCATGTTAAAGCTACAGAACATTTTCTTTGCGATCGATGGAAAGCCGCTGTTCGAGAACGCGTCGGCGACCATCCCGACAGGCCACAAAGCCGGCATCGTGGGTCGCAATGGAACGGGTAAGACCTCGCTCTTCAGGCTGATACGCGGGGAATGGGCATTGGATTCTGGGTCAATTGAAATTCCGGCACGATTTCGCATCGGGGGCGTCGACCAAGAGGCGCCAGCAAACGATATCTCACTTCTTGAGACAGTGCTCGCAGCGGATAGCGAACGTCAGGCATTGATGCGTGAGGCGGAAAGTGCTACCGATCCAATGCGCATCGCCGACATTCAGCTTCGTCTTGTTGATATTGATGCCTATTCAGCTGAGGCGCGGGCGGCCACAATTCTCTCGGGCCTTGGCTTTAATCAGGCGGCACAGGCACGCCCGTGCCATGAATTTTCTGGTGGATGGAGGATGCGGGTGGCCCTTGCTGCAGTGCTGTTCTCAGGGCCAGATTTGTTGTTGCTGGATGAGCCGACCAACTATCTTGATCTAGAGGGTACGGTCTGGCTGGAGAATTTTCTCGCAAAATATGCGCGCACCGCGCTTGTCATTTCACATGACCGCGAATTGCTCAATAAATCCGTCACCTCCATTTTGCATCTAACCGATCTGAAATTGCATTACTACACGGGAACATATGATCAGTTTGACGCCGAGCGCCGGTTGAAGCTGGAACAGCAACAATCAATGAAACGCAAGCAGGATGCCCAGCGTGCGCATATTCAGAGTTTCGTTGACAGGTTCCGGTATAAGGCTTCGAAGGCGCGACAGGCACAATCCCGCCTCAAACAGCTGGAAAAAATGCAACCGATTGCCGCGCTCTCGGAAAATGCGGTGGCGTCTTTTGCCTTTCCCACTCCAGATCCATTGCCGCCTCCGCTGATGACGCTTGAGAAGGGCAGTGTAGGCTATGATGGCAAACCGGTTTTGCGCGGCCTTGATCTTCGTCTCGACCAGGATGACAGAATCGCGCTTCTTGGCGCGAATGGCGAGGGCAAGTCAACATTGTCAAAATTGTTCGCGGACAGGCTGCCCCTGATTGACGGCAGCATTGTTAAATCTGGCAAGCTGCGTGTTGGTTTTTTTGCACAACATCAACTTGACGAGCTGGTTCCTGGCGAGACGCCCCTGTGGCACATGATGCGCTTGCGCCCCAAGGAAGTGCCGACAAAAATTAGGGCGCGGCTTGGGGCGGCAGGCATTGGCGCGGATATCGTTGAAAACCCCGTTGAGCGGCTTTCTGGTGGTCAGAAGGCGCGCCTTTTAATGGCCATGGCGGCGATTGATGCACCGCATATTTTGATACTGGATGAGCCCACCAATCATCTGGATATTGAGAGCCGGGAAGCGCTGGTTCATGCGCTCAATGACTATCAGGGTGCTGTCATTCTTGTCAGTCATGACCCACATCTGGTTGAAACAGTCGCTGATACGCTTTGGATTGTGCGTAATGGCCAAGTCAGCCCTTTCGATGGTGATATGGACGACTACAAGCGCCTG
Organism: SAR116 cluster bacterium; assembly: GCA_004212735.1. Classification (GTDB taxonomy): domain Bacteria; phylum Pseudomonadota; class Alphaproteobacteria; order Puniceispirillales; family Puniceispirillaceae; genus MED-G116. The sequence continues at coordinate 234,803 of SHBD01000002.1, read as the reverse complement.
TTGCTCTCGCAACGTGGCGGCGGAAAGGTCAAGACAAGCAATGCGGCCGATGAAGTTTCAACCGAGGCGAAGTCATCCGGGTCCCATGGCTCGTCGATGAAGGAGCGCCGCCAGGGCACAAAACAGCTGCGAATGGCGGTAAGCAAGTGCGAGCGGGAGATGATGGATTTACAGGTGCGCAAGGAGCGGCTTCAGTCCCTGATGGCGCAGCCTGGCTTCTATGACAGCAAAACTGCGGGGGAAATCGCTGATATTGGACAGGAGATGACCACCATCAGTGACCAGTTGGTGGCTGTTGAGGAAGCCTGGCTGGAGGCACAGGAAGCACTGGAACAGGCCTTTGGACAATAGAATCCCATCCTGTTGAATTAGAGGTTGCGGGCAAATTTTCGGATATCATCGACCAACAACTCTGGTTGTTCCATCGCCGCAAAATGTCCGCCATGTGGCATTTCTGTCCATTGTCGGATGTTGTAGAGGCGTTCGGCGTAGCTACGCGGCGGCCAGCTCAATAATTCTTTGGGAAACAGCGCGCAGGCAGTTGGCACCTCAACGCGATGTCCTTCCGGCGAGAGGATTCTCCCACCCTCTTCGCGCCGTCCATAGTATATCCAAGAAGCCGTGTTGAAGGTGCGGGTGACTATATAGACCATGATATTGGTCAGTAGCTGGTCTTTAGTGTAAACGCTCTCTACGTCATCGCCGACTGTATCCGACCATGAATTCATCTTCTCAAGAATCCAGGCGGCGACACCGACAGGACTGTCCATCATCGCATAGCTCAGCGTCTGTGGTTTGGTTGCTTGTTGTGTCCGGTAGCCATCTTCCACGATCTGATCCTCTTTGAATTGTCTTTCCCACATCACCTCTGCGGGTGTTTGCGGGCCGCCGGGATGGCGCATTGTCAAGATATTGATATGGATGGCTCGGCAGGCTGGTGCGTGATCAAAGCCAAGAAAGCTGGAGATCGCACCGCCCCAGTCGCCGCCCTGAGCAATGTAGCTGTTGTATCCCAAAGTCTTGGTCATCAAACTGTTGAGGGTTTGTGCCATGCGTCGCGGTCCCCACGGACGGGGAGGGCGGCCGGAAAAGCCAAAGCCGGGTAATGATGGTGCAACCACATCAAAGGCATCCTCAATATTACCGCCATGGCGTTCAGGATGTGCCAACAAATCGATGAAATCGATGAATTCAACCACCGATCCGGGCCAGCCATGGCTGATGATCAAGGGGTTGGCATTTTCACCACTGCCTTTTTCATGAATGAAATGTAAATCGATTTCATCAATAGCTGTGCTATCATGATTGAAGCGATTGATCGCATCCTGTTGTTTAAACCAGTCAAAATTCTCAACCCAATAGGTGCAGAATTCACGCATGTAATTGAGATTGACCCCGTACTCCCAGCCTCCGTCATCCGGCATTTCATGCCAGGGAAAAGTGGCGACCCGTTTTTTGATTTTGGCAATCGTCTTTTCTGGAACATCAAGGGTGAAAGAATGTGGTGGGGTCATTGCAATGACTCGATCCAGTTCGACCATTTGCATCCTAGGGTATCAATGACAATGACAGATAAAAAAATCTGATGCAAACACGCGGAAGGCGCGCTTGGATAGTCGCAGCGAAAGCTACTTTTGAACAGGGAGATTTGGCAATATGACAGCCGGCGTTACAAGGTTTGCAACGGCGATTACGCGTTTACCCTGCCAAAATGCGGTTGATGGCTTGCGGGCGGTCGATCAGGGCATGCCATCCATTGATCAAATGTTGGCTGATCATGTCGATTACCGCTCTGTGCTGGCCAGCACTGGCGCCGATGTGATTACCCTACCGGCATTGCCGGCTTTCCCCGATGCGCATTTTGTCGAGGACACGGCTTTGTGCCTTCCTGAAGGGGTTATCTTCATGTCGCCCGGTGCCCCATCTCGGGCTGGTGAAGTGGCATCGATGCGTGCTGATATTGCGCATCTGTTTGATGAGACGCATCAAATCTCTCGCCCTGCCAATATTGAAGGTGGCGACATTTTGATTACTGGCACTGAAATTCTCGTAGGCACTTCCGAGCGGACCAATGCTGACGGCATTGCCGCTTTGACGCAGATTGTGGGTGAGTGGGGCTATTACGTTCGCACAGTCAATACGCCGCCGGGTGTACTGCATTTCAAGACCGATTGTTCTCTTCTGGATGATGGTGTTGTCCTCTCGACACCAAGGCTTGCTTCGTCTGGCTGTTTCTCCGCTTATGAGGTCATTCTGACCTGCGAGGGCGAAGAGGCAGCAGCCAATGCCATCCGCTTCAATGACCTGGTGATCATGCCGGCTGGGTTTCCAGCGACCAAAGCACGCCTTGAGTCTGCTGGCTTTAATGTCAGACCCGTCAACAACAGCGAATGCGCAAAAATTGATGGGGGCATGTCCTGTTTGTCGCTCAGATTGACATGACCCCAAACTATTTAATTCTGGTAACTTTAATCAGAAATGTTTGACAAGCGGCGAAAAGCGTAATCAAGATTTGTCGGTGATGTGGTTGCAGTGTTTAAGACATGGTGCATCGCCAAGATGGGGGACTATCCATGGACGACAAATTACCCGACGTTGGCGGTGGCCGCGGGGGACGCAGGGTGCGTTCGGGTGGCCGCGCGGCAAACGCGGCGCGCCGAGGTGAAGACTTGTTCAAGCAGATGCCATGGCGTCTGCCAGTCAATTATGATCAACCGACCGAACCTCTGGACGAACAGGGCGTCGCGGCGATCCATGACGGCGCAATGCGAATCCTGGAAGAAACGGGGATCGAGTTTCTCAATGAGGAGGCGCAGGCACTCTTCCGCGAGGCTGGATGCCTGGTTGATGGCACCAATGTAAAAATGGACCGGGAATGGGTGATGGAAATGATCCCAAAGGCACCGGACGAGTTTACCATTACCCCGCGCAACCCTGATCGCGAACTTGTCATAGGTGGCAAACATATTCTCTTTGGCAATGTTTCATCGCCACCGAACTACTATGATGTTGATCTCGGGCAGAAAATGCCCGGAACCCGCGAACAATGCGCAAATCTCATCAAACTGTCCCAATATTTCAACTGCATCCATTTTGTTGGCGGCTATCCGGTGGAGCCGGTGGATATTCATGCCTCTGTGCGGCATCTGGATGTTCTATATGACAAACTGTTGCTGACCGACAAGGTTGCGCACGCCTATTCTCTGGGCAAGGAGCGAGTCGAAGATGTGATGGAGATGGTGAAAATTGCAGGTGGATTGGACGAGGAGGAATTTTCCGCAAAGCCCCACATGTTTACCAATATCAATTCAACGTCCCCGCTCAAACATGACCAACCGATGATTGATGGGTGTCTGCGCCTGATCCGGCGCGGACAGGCAGTGATCGTAACGCCGTTCACCCTTGCCGGAGCAATGGCACCTGTAACCATGACTGGTGCTGTGACGCTTTCCATCGCCGAAGCTCTGGCGGCGATCACCTTGTTTCAATATGTGCAGCCGGGCTGTTGCTGTGTTATCGGAACCTTCACATCAAACGTGGACATGAAATCAGGTGCACCGGCCTTTGGCACGCCTGAATATATGCGCGCCACACAGATCACTGGTCAAATGGCGCGTTTTTATGGCTTGCCAATGCGTGCATCGGGCGTCTGCGCTGCCAATGTGCCGGACGGACAGTCCATTTGGGAGACATCAAACTCGCTGTGGTCGGCGGTGCAGTCTGGCACCAACATGGTTTATCATGCTGCCGGCTGGTTGGAGGGCGGCCTGATTGCATGCCCCGAGAAGTTGATTATGGATTGTGAGATGCTGCAGATGATCCAGCGTTACATGGAACCCAGCGTATGGGATGCTTCACCTGACGCCATCGCCGTTGATGCCATCAACGAGGTTGGGCCATCAGGCCATTTCTTCGGTATCCAGCACACCCAGGATCGTTATCAGACTGCCTTTTATGAGCCATTCGTCAGCGATTGGCGGAATTTTGAAGCGTGGAACGCGTCAGGTGGTGTGCGAACGCCAGAGCGGGCAAACAAACTCTTCAAGCAGATTATTGAGGAATTTGAAGCTCCGCCTCTTGAAGAAAGCAGACGTGAGGCACTCGCCGATTTTGTCGAACGGCGCAAGGCTGAAGGCGGCGCGCCAACCGATTTCTAACTCTCGTAACGTGTCTCTCCGCGTCGGTTCGTATTTGTCGAAAGCTCAGTGATGATCGGATCGTGCGCCCGTTGCGCGCAGTTTCGCCGGGGGCATAGATGACAATTAATGCCGATCTTGCTGACATTTTCATCTTCGGACCAGTCTATCGCGCTAGAATAGATGATCTTGCGAGCATGCTTGATCTCACAGCCAAGTGAAATGGCAAGTCTGCGGTCCTGCGTTTCCATTGAATAGACTGGACGTTCCGTGGTTCGGCTTAAAGTCAGAAACCGCTCACCATCGGGTAATTCGACAATTTGCGGCAAGATCACACCAGGCGTGCGGAACGATGTATGGAGGTTCCATACCGGGCAGGCGCCCCCATGCTCGGCGATGCTGAACGAGGTCGCGTTGAACCGCTTGGTGACATTGCCCGCTTTGTCCACACGAAGAAAAAAGAAGGGAACACCACGCCGTCCATCGCGCTGCAGGGTGGTCAATCGCTGTGAGGCCTGCTCGCATGACACTGAGAAGGCGGAAGCGATTCGGTCCAAATCGTACCGTGTTTCCTCTGCCCGGGTGATGAAGGTCTCATATGGCATTAAAAAAGCGGCGGCGAAATAGTTGGCAAGTTCCACATGACAACGTTTTACATTCGCTGGCGAATACAGATTGGCATCGGTCGTCAATGTATTCAGAATGTCACCAAATTCGGTGAAACACAGAATATGAGCCAGTTGAAAGGTTCTGTTCTGATGATCCAGTGCTTCTGACAGGCGGATGATCTTCTGCTCCTCATCAAAAATCCTGAGCGAATCTCCCATCTTTTCGACAGGGCTGGTCATAACGGAGAACCCGTGACGTTGCTGCAGCCGTCGTTTCAAGACAAATTGCACGTCATCTGGCTCATGGGGTTCTTCGCGCGCCAGTGATTCTGCGGCTTGTTCCAGCAGGTCAAAATGATTTGAATTGTCACGGAAAAAATCATGGATGGTTGTTTCGGGCGAGGAGCGCAAAAGCTCCTCTGGCATTCGCTCCGTGCCAAGCTGCATCATTTTTTCAAGTGTCGTATGATGGCTTTTGTAAAGTTTCAAAAACCCCTCAACCAGAAGTGGCGATTGATCTACAGCGGCCCTTAACTCATCTAAATCTGGGCGACTGACGCTAAAAAACGGATCCTGAATGGCGGCACGCAAATCTGCGAGAACGGCCGAACTTTTGTCAGAAACAAGGTCCCTCCAATCAACGCCGTAATTGTCAGACAGCGTCATGAGAACGCTGACCGAGAGGCTGCGTTGGTTCTTTTCTAGCATATTGACATAGGCGGCGCTGATCCCGAGCACAGCCGCCATCTCTGCCTGGGTTTGCCCCCTGTCGCGACGAAGTTGTCGCAGCTTCGAGCCGACAAAAGCCTTTTGCATGATTGTCTCCGGTCACAATTTACATCAATGTTAACAAATTAACATAAATAAAAGTTGTTAGTAACACAATAAACACAACAACACTAAATCAGGTGAATTTTTTTTCTGCACGCCTTAATGCTGGAAATGAGGAAACGAAAAGGAGATTCCGATGATTGGTAACAAAACGCTTGCAGTTCCCGGACCAACGAATATGCCGTCCCGCATCGCGCAGTCGATGGCAATCCCGCTGGAGGACCATCGTGCCCCTGATTTCCCAGATTTTGTGACGCCGTTATTAGCTGATCTGAAAAAGGTGTTCCGCACTGAGACCGGCAGGGTTCTTGTCTTCCCGGGGTCTGGCACAGGTGGCTGGGAAGCAGCGCTTCGCAACACGCTCAGCGCTGGTGATGGTGTTTTGGCATCATCTTTCGGCCAATTTTCTGATCTCTGGGTGCAGATGTGCCGCCAACTCGATCTGAACGTGACCTGTTTTGACCAAACCTGGGGACGGGCAACGCCGCTTGATTCGTACAGACAGGCGCTGGAGGCCGACAGCCGCCACAGCATTAAGGCCGTGCTTGTATGCCACAACGAAACAGCCACTGGGGTCACCAGTGATGTGGCTGCAGTTCGCGCCATGCTTAATGATTTGGATCACCCAGCGTTACTTTTCGTTGATGGAGTCAGCTCAATAGGGTCAATCGAATTCAATATGGACCAGTGGGGCGTCGATGTTGCCGTTTCAGGTTCACAAAAGGGCTTCATGCTGCCTACTGGCTTGGCGATTGTCGGTGTCAGCGAAAAAGTGTTGTACCAGATTAAGAACGTATCGCTGCGTCCCGGGGACACTTATCTCGGATGTGGCTATTTCGACTTCACGCACATGGCAACGGCCAACGATAATGGCTATTTCCCGTACACGCCTGCCGCAACGCTACTGCGTGGACTGCGTACATCGGTTGATATGTTGCTCGAAGAGGGTCTCGACAACGTTTTTGCGCGTCACCACCGCCTTGCCGAGGGTGTCCGCCGCGCTGTTACAGCCTGGGGACTGCGTACCTGTGCAGAAACAGCGGATATTCATTCCGACACTGTGACGGCAATTCGCGTTGCAGACGGCACTAACGCAAATGATGTCATCCAAGCCGCTTACCACAATTATGGCGTGTCCCTTGGCGCTGGCTTGAGCAAGGTCGCTGGCAAGGTGTTTCGCATTGGTCATCTTGGATGGCTGAACGAGGCAATGGTGTTGCAGGCGCTTGGCGGAGCTGAGCTTGCGATGCGTGATGCTGGCATCCCCTTCGAGGCTGGCAGCGGCGTTGGTGCGGCGGTCATGCACTTCACCTCGCCTCAGAAACAGGTTTTGATGGCCGCTGAGTAACAAGAACACATCCCTGTTTGGCTTTTAGCCAAACCGCGACTTACTACCCCGTGAACGGCGTTGCCCTCTCCCCATGCATCGCCGTTTTTCGTGTCTGGATGGCTAGCACAGGTTGCTGTAGAGTAGGGTTTCAAGTTTCTCCTTCGGAGCTGGGATGGCCCTACAATCTGAAAATCTGCGCGGTATCCTCTTGATGGTGGCCAGCATGGCGAGTTTCACTTTTGCTGACCTTTTTCTCAAGCTGTCAACCGAATCCCTACCGACGGGTGAGGTCATGATGGCGTTTGGAATTGGGTGCGCCATCGGTTTCTACCTCATACTTTACCAGCGGGGTGAGCGTGTCTGGAATCGCGCGTTCTTTGAGCCAAGTGTGGTGCTGCATAATTTTGGTGAGGTTGTGGCCACGATCGGCATTTTCGTTGCGCTCGCCTATGCGCCATTGTCACTAGTGTCCATGATCATGCAGACCCTTCCGTTGGTGCTCACACTCTTTGCCTTTCTGTTTCTCAAAGAGTCGATCGGCGTCCACCGTATCAGCGCCGTTGCCGTGGGTTTTGTTGGTGTGTTGATGATCATTCGTCCAGGTATGGATGATTTCAACCTTTATAGTTTGATTGCGGTTTTTGGTGTTCTGGGAATGTCGATGCGTGACATTGGTTCGCGTCTTACGCGGAAGTCCATTTCAACAATTCTGCTGTCTTTCTATTCAAGCCTCCTTGTTACGCTTACCGGGGTTGGCATGCTATACGGCACAGAGGGGTTGCTATGGCCAAACAGTCAGACATGGCTCTATCTGTTCGGGATGATTGTCCTTGGTGGGGTTGGCCTTGTCCTTCTGACAACGGCGACCCGGATTGGTGAATTGTCGGTTATCAGCCCCTTTCGTTACACAAGAATTTTCTTTGCGTCGGCGGTTGGCGTGATGATCCTTGGAGAAACAATTGATTTTATGACTTATTTTGGGGGAGCCTTGATTGTTGTCGCAGGCATTTATGTCTGGATCAGAGAACGCCGCCTACATACAGGAAAGCCATTGCCTCAGAATGTCTGAGATATTGGGTCGTGCAAGGACGGTGATCATTTGGGGATGTGGGTGGTGGTGAGCCAGCTTATTTAAAGAAGCGGCTTTTCATGCAAATTTTTTTGACCTACCGTTTCATTATCTGCAGTTTTGCAAATGGTTGAAATAGGAGGACAAAAATGACGGTGAAGGCAATGGACCAGCTGGTCAATCTGGAGGCCTACCCTATTGCAGATCGGGCAAGTCCTGCCCGCCAGGCACTCGTTGAGGAGATGGGACGCATCTATGCGCGTGACGGTGTGTGTCTGATGCCGGGCTTCCTGACCGATGCGGCTGTCAACATGATGGCAGCCGAAGCCGAAAATGCGTCGGTCGATGCCTACCATTGTGATGAAACGCACAATGCCTATTTGGAGCAGGATGATACCAGCCTGCCCGCCGATCATCCGCGCCGACAGCGTCAGCTCACGCGTCTTGATGTTGTTGGGTGTGATCAACTGATACCTAACAGTGCGCTTTGGAGTCTTTATGGCTGGGATCCGTTACGTGATTTCATTGGTGCTGTTTTAGGTTACGAGGATTTTCACCGTTTTGCCGACCCTATCGGAGCGATGACCATCAATGTGATGAATGAGGGAGACGGGCATGGCTGGCATTATGATGAGGCGATGTTTACCGTCTCGGTCATGTTACAGGCACCGGATGCCGGCGGACAGTTTGAGTTTGTTCGGGGCCTTCGTGACAGTGGTGATGATAATTATGACCGTCTGGGCAAGGTTCTTGCCGGTACAGCGAAGGATACCACAACAATTCCAATAACCCCGGGGGCATTATTGCTGTTTGGCGGACGAAATCTCTTGCATAGGGTGACCGGCGTTGAAGGGTCACGGACGCGCTATATTACTACGCTTTGCTATCGTGACAGGCCGGGTGTAACCAACAGCCCGGCTGTGCGGGAATTGTTCTATGGCAGACGCGAGCCACTTACCCCGGTTGCCGCGCACTAGGCTGGGATTATCTGTTGGCCGGACCGGCGCCAAGCAAGCGTCCTTCCAGTTTTTCCCCAGGCAGCCATTCGGCAAGGTGGCGACGTACCTCAAGCAAAGCCCCAAGGTTGATCCCAGTATCAACGCCCAACCTGTCGAACAAATGCAACGTGTCCTCGGTGGCGATGTTACCTGATGCGCCGGGGGCAAAGGGGCATCCGCCAAGCCCTCCAAGAGCGGAGTCAAAACGACGAACACCGGCGTCCAGTGCGGCCATCACATTGGCCAGACCTAGTCCACGTGTATCATGAAAATGTGCAGCAAGTGGCAAGTCACCAACGGCGGTCTTAACATCCGTGAAGATACGCCTGACTTGTATCGGATCACCATAACCGACAGTATCAGCGAGATTAATTTCGTCTATCCCTTCATTCGCCAGAAATTCCGCGATCTGGGTGACACGAGCGTCGTTCACCGCACCCTCCATTGAGCAGCCAAAACTGGTGGCAAGCGCGGTGACAAGCGTGATGTCCTGTCGATTGTCACGTTCCGCGACTACCTCCCGCAACATGGCAAGCGACTCATCAGTGCTTCGTCTTACATTCGCTCTGTTATGCGAGTCGCTCACTGACAGAACAAAGGTAATTTTTTTGGCGCCGGCATCCATTGCCATTACCGCGCCGCGCAGGTTGGGAACCAATACAGTTGGCAAAAGATTGTCAATTTTCTTTGCTCCCGCCAAGACTGTGGCGGCATCGGCAAATTGAGGCAAAACAGATATTGGAACAAAAGAAGTCACTTCAATTTCGGTGAAGCCAACCTCAGCCTGCGCTTTGATCCACGCCAGCTTTGTGTTGGTGTCTAGCCGAGATTTGATTAGTTGCAAACCATCTCGCAGGCCCACCTCACGCAGAATGACCCGGTCTGACAAAACTACTCTCCCTTGAAAATGGCTTTACGCTTTTCATTGAAAGCCAGCACACCCTCGCGGCGATCGGCTGTTGAGACAGTGCGGTTATAAGCCTCGATCTCAAACGCCATACCATCCAGCAACCCCATTTGCAGGCCTTTATGGATGGCCTGTTTTGCCTGCCGAACGGCGATAGGCGCATTATTGGCGATGGCGCGTGCGGCTCTGAGTGTGGCGTCCATCAATTCATCTGGTTTGCAAATGGCATTTGCGAGTCCCCAAGCAACGGCATCCTCAGCAGAAAAGACTGCGCCCGAAAGGATCAATTCCATCGCCCTTTTTTCGCCCACTGCGCGAGCAAGATTTTGCGTACCACCTGCACCCGGGATGATGCCTAGTCTTGTTTCTGTCTGGGCAAAGCGTGCGGTCTCACTTACGTAGATGAAATCCAATGCGGCTGCCAACTCGCACCCACCGCCATATGCGGCACCATTTATCGCCCCAATTAGTGGCAGGGGGCAGCCCACCACGGCACGCACCATCCGCTCGTACACCAGATGCTGAGCAAACCATTCCCGGTCAGTCATACCATTACGCTCTTTCAGATCGCCTCCAGCGCAAAAGGCCCGATCGCCTGCGCCCGTGATAACAACAACCCTCAGATTATCGGGTGCCACCGCTAGTTCCTCAAAAAGTGATATCAAATCCCAAGCCATTTGCGTGTTGAAGGCGTTCGATGCCTCTGGCCTGTCCAGCGTCACGCTGAGAATATGATCATCGATAATGGCAACGTTCAACGTGTCGGTCGATTGTGGCATGAGAGACCCCTTGTAGTGCCAATGGCGGTGAAATTGATTTGTCTGTTCTTTGTGGAGCAGAATTGCAAGCCAGCAACAATCACACTATCATTTCTTGGATGGAGTCAAATTTTTCTGACCTAATTCTTCTGGCCAAAACTTTTTAATTCGCACGGCGTTGTCAGGTAAGGGGTAAATATGGGTCTTGATACTGAGCTCTCAGGGATCCTTGTTGTTTCATTGGAACAGGCAGTTGCCGCGCCCTATTGCGGTTTGCTAATGGCCAATGCAGGAGCAAGGGTGATCAAGGTTGAGCGTCCGGAGGGAGATTTTGCAAGAGGTTATGACTCGGGCGCCGATGGTCAAAGCGCCATCTTTGCGTGGCTGAACCGTGGCAAGGAGTCAGTCTGCCTGAATTTGAAGGCAGATGAGGATAAGGCGTTGTTGTGCCGGATGCTTGGCAAGGCTGATGTGCTGGTCTCTAACTTGGCACCGGGCGCGTTGGGCCGGATGGGGCTTGTTGGCGCCGATCTGCGGCAACAGAATCCCGGCCTCATTACCTGCGCGGTGACTGGGTATGGTGAGACAGGAGAGGCCGCGACGAAGAAGGCCTATGATTTTCTGGTGCAAGGCGAGAGCGGAATCTGTTCGGTTACCGGTACAGAAGACAGCCCTTCCCGCGTTGGTGTCTCCATCACTGATATCTCCACGGGGATGACGGCGTTTTCGGCAATCCTGAGAGCATTGATCCAGCGCGGCCGGACCGGTGAGGGAATCGATATTTCAATTTCCATGTTTGATGTTATGGCAGATTGGATGAACATGCCGCTGATGGCACATCGCTATTCGGGTGGGGCACCCAAGCGTATGGGGTTAAAACACACCTTTGTCGCGCCTTATGGGGCGTTTGCCTGTGGTGATGGCGGGCAGGTTCTGCTGTCAGTTCAAAGCAACCGGGAATTCAGGTCATTTTGTGCAATCGTATTGACTGATACTGCGCTTGCAGATGATCCACGCTTTGTCGATAATCCAGACCGGTTCGCCAACCGCGATACGTTGAACGGGATGATTGACAATGTGTTTGGCGAATTAACGGCTGAACAGGTCCTCAACCGGCTCGATGATGCCAACATTGCAAATGCAAGGTTGAATTCCGTTGCCGATCTTTCGGAGCATAAATTCCTGCGAAACCAGAAAGCACTGATCGGCGAGTCTCAGATTTCCATGGCGGCGTTGCCGGTCCAGACTAAAGGTGAGGCACCATATCGGGTACCAGATATTGGCCAGCATAGTGCGGCAATTCGCAAGGAGTTTAGTTGATGAAGCCAGACAGCAAGGCTGACAAGGGTAGCATTTCGGATCAGATCGTCCAGTTTGTCTGTGAATTTGAGGGGACAGCGATACCGGATGACGCACGCCATGTCATGCGCCTGTCGCTGGTTGACTGGGTGGCGGTGTCGGTTGCTGGGCGGAACGAACCTGTTGCCCGTATTCTGCAGAAAATTGGCGAGGATGAAGGCGGCACACCCGAGGCATTTGTGGTTGGATGTAGCCACAGGTTGCCGGCCCGGATGGCTGCCAAGATCAATGGCACCCTCTCACATGCGCTCGACTATGATGATACGCATTTTGACTCTATGGGGCATACCTCTGTTGCCGTGATTCCAGCAGCACTGTCGCTTGCTGATAAGATGTCTACACAGCCCAAAGCATTTCTCGAGGCTGTTCTGATTGGGGTCGAATTGGCTGTGCGGATTGGGGCATGGCTAGGCCGGTCCCATTATCATGCTGGTTTTCACATGACGGCGACGGCAGGCACTTTTGGCGCTGCGATGGCATCGGCGCGTATCCTTGGCCTCTCATCTGAACGGACCAGACATGCACTTGGCATCGCTGCCTCGATGGCGAGTGGCATCAAGACACAATTTGGCACTATGGGGAAGCCGCTGCACGCAGGGCTGGCGGCCCATGCCGGTGTTGATGCTGCGCTTCTCGCCCGCGACGGATTTGTTTCCACACATGATGGTCTGGAGGGCGAGCAGGGTTTCTCACCAACGCATCACGGTGCGGGCGACACCGGGGCATTCGATGGTCTGGGTGATGATTTTGTCTTTGAGCGGGTCAGCCATAAATTCCATGCCTGTTGTCACGGCATTCACGCAACCTTGGAGGCGTTGGCCATCCTGCGTGAGAGATATTCCGTGCAACCGGAAGAGATTGCCGAATTGGTGATTACTGTGAATCCACAATATCTGAATGTCTGCAACATTGCGTCTCCGGTGACGGGGCTTGAAGCAAAGTTCAGTTATCGACTTGTGGCTGCGATGTTCATGCATGGACACGATACGGCACGGATTGAAACCTATAATGATATGATCTGTCAGGATAAGGACGTGCTGCGGCTGCGCGAAAAGGTTATTGTTGCCACTGACGCGGGGATTTCCGATTCGGCGGCAACGGTTGATCTCAAACTGGCCAATGGTGACCAGCACAGCCAGTCATTCAATCTGACTGACCCGATGTCACTTCCTGCGCGCGAAGCACGTGTCAGGGCGAAGGCCGCAAGTCTAATTGGTGCGGGTGAAGCTGACTCACTTTGGCAGAAGGTGGGGTTGGGTGAGCAATTGCCCTCATTCTGGATCGCTGACCAAGCGCTGACATAGCCGACTGAATTATTGCAAGACGCCGCCTGCCAATTCGAGTTTTTGGGGCATGTGGTGACTTTGTTGTTTCATTGTCCTCAATTTCATCTATAAAAGGGCATCCCATACTCCAGAACAAAGATCGCCAATCGTGACCTCTTTTATTTCGGGCAGGATTTCAAACCTGCTGTTCGGCTCATCGCATCGTGGAGACGAGCCTCATTCACTGTCCTGGCGTCAGACGATCACTGACATCCTGGCTGGCCTTACTGTTTCATTGGCTCTTGTGCCGGAAGCTGTTGCCTTTGCTTTTGTCGCCGGGGTTGCGCCGCTCGTGGGTCTTTACGCTGCCTTCATCGTTGGTCTGATCACGGCATTAATCGGGGGACGACCCGGGATGATTTCGGGTGCGACCGGTGCGCTGGCCGTTGTCATGGTCTCGCTGGTGACGCAGCACGGGGTTGAATATTTGTTTGCAACGGTTGTTTTAATGGGGCTATTGCAACTAATTGCCGGTGCGTTGCGATGGGGAAAATTTATCCGCATGGTGCCCTATCCAGTGATGCTGGGGTTCGTGAATGGTCTTGCCATTGTAATTGGACTCGCGCAGCTCGAGCAATTCAAACTCACATCTCAGGGTGGTGGTTCCGTCTGGATGAGTGGCATGGCGCTTTACATCACACTTGGTCTGGTCTTTGCGACTATGGCTCTGATCTGGCTTGCTCCACGTATGACCCGGATCGTGCCCGCTCCGTTATTGGCAATCGGGGTGGTGACTGCAGTCGTTCTTGGTTTCGATATTGATGTGCCGCGCGTTGGTGATCTTGCCAGCCTCGCCGGTGGGTTGCCAACCTTCAGTTTGCCCACAGTTCCAGTCACCCTTGAAACCCTGACCATCATCTTTCCTTATGCATTCATTCTTGCGGCCATTGGCCTTATCGAGAGCCTGTTGACCTTAAACCTTGTCGGTGATCTGACAGACCAGCGTGGTGGTGCATCACAGGAGTGCCTTGCGCAGGGCGTCGCTAACGTTGCAACCGGTTTTTTTGGTGGTATGGGTGGCTGCGCAATGATTGGCCAGTCGATGATCAATGTAAAATCCGGCGGACGCACGCGAATCTCAGGTATTGCTGCGGCCCTGTTTCTGCTGAGTTTTATTCTATTCGCAGCCGATTTGATCGAATTGATTCCCATCGCCGCTCTTGTTGGGGTGATGTTCATGGTTGTTGTTGGAACCTTTGCGTGGAATTCAATCAGGACACTTTTCAAAGTTCCACGGGCCGATGCTCTTGTGATCGTGGTGGTGACAGGTGTGACGGTGATTGAGGATCTTGCTGTTGCGGTGATTGTTGGCGTGATCATGTCGGCCCTCGTCTATGCGTGGAATGCTGCCAAGCGTATCCGGGCCACCACCCGCCAATCCGCGACTGAGAAGGGGGCGCTTGTTTATGACATTTCCGGCCCATTGTTTTTTGGATCAATCTCTGGCTTTCGGGAATTGTTTGATGTGGCCAATGATCCCGAGACAGTCATCATAGATTTTGCAGGATCGCGCATTGTTGATCAATCAGCTCTTCAGGCGATTGAGGATGTTGCCGCGAAGTATCACGAAGCTGGAAAGCGGGTGATGTTGCGGCGTCTCAGCCCGGATTGTCATCGTTTGCTGTCACGCTCTGGCCAGTTGATCGTTGACAGCGATGATGACCCGGACTACCAGCTCGCTGTTGACTATGGTGTTCGCCTCGGTGTTTTCGACGGCAAGCATTGAGATGGCAAGCATTGAGCTGTTAATGTAAAGGACGTGAAAAAGAGATTTGCTGTGCAGATGATGTGGTAAAAGCGCAAAAGATTGTTATGCTTTGGAATGCGGCGATCAAAGGCATGGTCATTCACTGTTTGTCGTGAGGTTTTACAATGGGTAAAAATCGTTTCAATATTGCGGTAATTGCTGGTGACGGTATTGGCGCTGAGGTCATGCCTGAGGGGGTGCGAGCGCTCTCTGCGGCGGCTGCCAGATTCGATATCAACCTGCATTTTGATCACTTTGATTTTGCCAGCTATGATTACTACGCCCGTCATGGCGAGATGCTGCCCGAGGATTGGCAGACACAAATCGGTGGCCATGACGCGATCTTCTTTGGCGCTGTTGGCCTGCCGGACAAGATACCTGATCATGTTTCCCTGTGGGGGTCATTACTGAAATTTCGTCGTGAATTTGATCAATATATCAATCTCAGGCCGGTCCGTTTGCTCCCCGGGGTGCCGTCACCGCTTGCAAACCGTCAACCCGGTGATATTGATTTCATGATTGTCAGGGAAAATACCGAGGGTGAATATTCCTCGATTGGTGGTAAAATGTTCGCTGGAACCGAGCGTGAGATCGTGGTGCAGGAAACGGTGATGAGCCGTATCGGCATTGACCGTGTCCTGCGGTTTGCCTTTGAGCTGGCGCAATCCCGGCCAAGAAAACATCTAACCTCTGCGACAAAGTCAAACGGGATTTCCATCACCATGCCCTATTGGGATGAGCGTGTTGAGGAAATGGCAAACTCTTTTCCCGATATCACATGGGACAAATTCCATATTGATATTCTGACCGCCCATTTTGTCCAGCATCCCGACTGGTTTGATGTGGTAGTTGGTTCAAATTTGTTTGGCGATATCCTATCGGATCTCGGCCCTGCATGCACCGGCACAATTGGTGTGGCACCGTCAGGCAATATTAATCCTGAGGGAGATTTTCCATCGCTATTTGAGCCGGTTCACGGGTCAGCACCGGATATTGCTGGCAAGGGAATAGCCAATCCGGTTGGCCAGATCTGGGCTGGCGCAATGATGCTGGAACATCTTGGTTTCGCAGAGGCGGCAACATGTATCACCGACGCCATTGAAAATGCCCTCGTTCAGCCGGGACTGCGAACGGCAGACCTTGGCGGCACCGCCAACACGGTGACGTGCGGCAGCGCCATTGCTGAGATTATCGCTGGCTGAGGCTACCAGCCAACCCGGTCGATTATCATCTGCGCTTTTGGAGCCAGTTCCGCCAACCTGCTGATGGGCAGGCTGTCTTTCTTGAAATCGCCCCATATTTTAAGCTCGGGTGCAAGCGGGGTGGCTGGATTGACCGGATATTCGTAATTGATTTTGCCGTAGAGCATCTGCGCTTCGTCAGACACAAGAAATTCCAGCAGCTTAATCGCGTTTGCCTTATTCTTTGAATGCACGGCCACTCCGCCGCCGCTTATGTTGATGTGAGCGCCTCGGCCATCCTGACCCTGGTTGGCAAAGACAATGTTGATGGCATTTGCCCAGTCACGCTGTGCTTGTTTTTCTGATTTCAGCATTTTCCCATAATAGTAATGGTTGATAATGGCGATATCACACTCGCCCTGAAAAATGGCCTTCGCTTGGGCGCGGTCATTTCCTTGTGGACGGCGCGCAAAATTCTTCACCACGCCACGGGCCCAGACTTCGGCCTTTGCTTCACCATGCGTTGCAATCATAGATGCCACAAGGGCACGGTTATAGACATGGGATCCGGGGCGAGAGCAGATACGCCCTTTCCATTTTGGATCGGCGAGTTCCTCATAACTGCTGATCTCGCCTTCTTGAGTGCGATCCTTCGATACCCCGATAATGCGGCTTCGGAGCGACAATCCGAACCAGTGACCGTCCTCGTCACGCAAATGCGATGGAATGGCATTGTTCAGAATAGTGGAGTCAATTTTGGTAAAAAGGCCTTTTTCGGCGTATACGCTCAGGCGGGCGATGTCGACTGTCAGCACCACATCAGCTGGGCTGTTCTTACCCTCACGCTGAAGACGCTGGGCGAGGCCCTTGGCGGCGAACACAACATTTGTCTTTATGCCGGTCTTGGCGGTGAACGCTTCCAGAAAGGGGTCTATGAGAAACGCCTGACGATGTGAGTAGATGTTTAACTCCTCAGCATTGGCATGAGCTGACCCAACAAAGGGTAAGAGCAGCAATACCATTCCGAGGAACCGGCCACAGTTCGTCCAAATACTGTTGAGGTAACGTTTCATTATGTCATGCTCCATCTCAAACCATTTGATAAGGCGTAGACCATATCAGGCAATGTTGAGAATGAGAACCACTCGCAAAGAATAAATTTGTCGCAGGCAGAAATATTAGGGGTGAAGGCGGGCCGGGTCCCGTTCAAGTGTGCGGCGAATTTTGACGGCCTCAAGGCTGTGATCAATTTCTACGTCCTGCCAGCGCACAGGTGCATTTTCAGTTATATCTGTCCGCAGTTTGACATTTTGGGCAAGTCCTATTGGCAACCCCCCCATTTGCAGTGACCGGCGCACTGGATAGAGTTTGCCCCAGACTGTGTGGCCGCCCTCACCATCCAGAATTTCTCCAGCTTTAAGGTGGCGTTTGGCCGTTGCCACGACATCGGCGTTAAAAGCCTTTGTGCTACCTGTTGGCTTGCCGAGAAGCGAGGCTGCAAGGATGGAGATATTCAATTCAAGGCCGATGAGATGAAAGGGTTTATACATCGCCGAAAAGCGGCCGGTCTCATCCGTGTTCATCCCATATTGCCGAAAGCAGGCTGCGGTATAGTCGTTGGGGGCTTCCAAAACAACATAGACACCCCAACGCAAATCCTTGAAGACAGGCCTTCCATCGCGTTCGAGAGAGGAGACGACCTCAACCATACCGTTGGTGTCCAATTGCCCTCCGATAGCGCGTGGCCGCAACACATGAGCCAGATCATCCATCCCCGCTGGGGGGAAAAGTAATCCGTCGTCAGGTGCCGCAAGGCCAGTGGCGTTGGCGATTGCTGCCATTTCCAATGCTGATTTTGTGCCGTCAAGAAAAGAGTTGAACATTTGGCTGTTCATCCCGGCAGCGGCTGCCTGTTCAGCTGTCATCCCATAGTGATCCCAAACCGTGTCGGGTGTGGACGCATGATATGCTGGCAGGAATTTAGTGCCTTTGCCCGCCGCCACCACCGTGAAGCCGCTGCTCCGCGCCCAGTCAACCAGTTCACACGTCAGGGCCGGCTGATCACCATAGGCCATGGAATAGACAACGCCTGCCGCATTGGCCTCATGAGCCAGCTGAGCACCCGCCAGAACATCCGCCTCAACATTGACCATGACGATATGAATGCCATTGCGGATTGCCGCCCGTGCATGGACCACGCCAATTACCGGATTTCCAGTGGCTTCGACCACAACATCAACATTGCCAGACGTTATCAGCAGCATCGCATCGTCAACAAACTCTGTTCCGGAAATCAACTCATCCGGCCAGCCGACGTCAGCGCAGTTGCGTTTGGCGCGCGCTGGATCAAGATCGGCGATCATACTTACCTCAAGCCCGGCTGTTGTCGGCACTTGCGCCAGAAACATAGAGCCGAATTTTCCAGCTCCAATAAGGCCGACACGCACCGGATTATTGGCATCGCTGCGCGAATATAATTCATCATAGAGAAACATCGGTACCTACCTGTTCTGCTCAGTGTGTCACCAAGGCTGGGAAAACATTATCCATATAGGCGGGTAAGGCCGTCATAAAGATCCGTTCGGCGGTCACGGAATAGGCCCCAGCTTGCTCGCTCAGCACGCATCGCGGCAAATTCTCGATTTCCTCGTCAAACAGCTTGATCCGACCAGAAGTGATATCCTCAAAACCGGCGATCATCCTCAGCAAGGTGGTCTTTCCACAACCGGATGGTCCCAGCAATGTCAAAAATTCGTTGTCGAAGATTTGCAACGTGACATCGTCAATGGCCCTCACAGCGGCATTGCCTGCGCCATAAATTTTAGTAACCCGTGATATGTCTACCGCGACTTTTTGCTTCATCTATGTCTCGTGGATCTTTTTTTGACTTTTGCTTCCTTCAACTCAATCTAATATTCCGGTAAAGCGCAATGACTTTGTCGCGAGCAGCATTACCGGGGTGTTTGTCAGAGTCTGTATTTAGCAATCCTTCTCCTAGTAAAGAGGGCTAGCACATACTCTGCCAATTAGAATAATTCGAACCAGTGCTAAGGAATAAACTGCTTTTACTCTCATCGTCCCATCGGAAAGACTAAGCGGCAATTAATGTACATCGGACTTTGATTTTGGTGGCCATGGTTGGTGGTGTTACTGGCTTTAGTTGGGAGACGGGAAATGATTCGTACAGGTGAGCAATACAAGGACAGCATCCGTGGAAATCGGGAAGTCTACATGAATGGAGAGCGGGTCAAGGATGTCACGACCCACCCGATGTTCAAGCCCATCGTTGACGTGCGCGCCCGCGTCTATGATATGCAGCACGAGGCTGAAACAAAACAGGTGATGACCGTTGAGCGGAACGGGGAAATCAATGCTGTTGGTAATTCGCTGCCTTACACCGAAGATGATTGGTGGGCAAAGCGCCGTGCGACAGATTTGATCATGGAGGATGTTGGTGGTGTTGTCACGCGTGTCGGTGATGAGACTGTTGGTGAAATGTGGTCCTTGTTTGACGGACAGGATGTTTTGAACGAAGTCGATCCGCAATTCTCCAAGAATATCAAGACCCACATCAAAAAGGTTCTTCATGAAGACCCTTTCCATGTCTCCGCCAACACCGACCCGAAGGGCGACCGATCGAAAGCTCCGCAGGATCAAGATCCCGATATGCTGTTGCATGTGGTCAAGGAAACGGATGAGGGCATTGTCGTTCGTGGTGCTAAATTCGAAACCGCCGCCGCCTATGCCAATCAGGCCTTTACCAAACCGACAATTGCCAATTGGGGTAATGCGGCACTCTCAGATTATGCGGTTGGATTTATCTGTGATCTGAACTCACCAAATCTGAAATTCATCTGTCGTGGAGGCTTTGCTGGGGCCAGTGGTGGTTGCCCGCGTGCCAACCAGCAGGATTATCCTCTGGCCAATAAATTTGATGAAGTCGATACCATGGTCATTTTCGACAATGTGCTTGTGCCTTGGGAGAACGTACTGTTCTATCGTCACACAAAGGCTGCTGCATTTATCCGATCAACTCTGCATCGCTACTCTGCGTTTGCCTATGTACAGCGCACCCTGAAGCTGGCCGACATGATGATTGGTGCTGCATTATTCAACGCGCGCCAGACCGGGCTGGAAAAACAGCCCGCCGTTCAGGAAAAACTGGCAACGCTTGCTGTGTGGCGAGAGGGCATTAATGCCCATCTCACGGCGGCCATCACGCTGGGTGAAACCTCGCCTGCTGGACTGATGATGCCAAATCAGTCATTGCTCTATACAGGGCGGTGCGCGGCTTTGAACCAACTGAATGAAATGATGCATATCGCGCGGGAACTTTGTGGTGGCCAAATTTGTGTTACCCCCAATCTCGCGACCTTCACCGCACCTGAGACAAAGCCGTGGATGGATAAATACTATACCATCAATGATGAGTGGGGCGCTGAAGACCGGCGCAAGTTGTTAGCATACGCTCGGGACCTGTTGAATTCTGATTACGCCGGTCACCGGCTTACTTTCCAGCTGTTTGCCCAGAGTGCACCTTTCGCACAGATGGGCGCCGTCTATCGCAATTTTGACTGGGAAGCGACCTTGGATTTTGTTCAGAAATCTGCAGGTCTTTCAGACAATGTGCGGGCACAGAGCCAGCGCGATGCAGGTGATCCAGCGATCCAGAAATGGTATGCCAATACGCAACATGCCAAGGCAGCCGAATAGACAACGGGGAGGCCATCATGTCGGCGTCTGGACCAACCTCCGTTCACGGGGCCGCAGACCGAAGTGAACAGAAAATGCGAGACCAGTTCGTTGAAGCGATGAGCAAAGTTGTTTCCTCGGTGGTTGTGGTGACGACGGATGGGCCAGCAGGCAGAGCTGGGTTAACTGTGTCGGCAATGTCATCAGTGTCCGCCGACGGACCTCATCCAACCTTGCTGGTCTGTGTGCATCACCTTAGTCCGGTTGCTCCCGCCATCATCAAAAACAAGGTTTTCTGCGCTAATCTTCTGCGGTCAGATCAGACCTTGATTTCAGACTGTTTTGCTGGCCGCCTTGCAGGTGAGTTCGCTAACAAATTTGACAGTGCAGACTGGTCGCAACTGGAAACAGTTGCGCCGGCACTTGATGGGGCACTGGTGAATTTTGACTGTCGGCTGCTTGAAAGCTCGATGATTTCAACGCATCACGTTTTTATTGCTGAGGTTCTGGCTGTGCGCATGGATAACTCGCACTCGGCCCTTGCATACAGCAATCGCGGTTATTGCCGGATTGCGTCTCCAACCCATATCTGACGATGCTTGTTTACTTACATACTCTTGCACACATACGGCTGTTGCTGGCAAGGTTCTCGCACGGCGCATACACAGATGAACAAACGAAGCGCCCAGAGGAGCCCATGTGATGAGTCAATTCGATGTAACAGAACAGCGGAAGGCGGATTGGGAATCGGCGGCAAATGCGCTGCAGATTCGCGACAAGGCCTACATCGATGGCAAATTTGTCAGCGCAACGTCTGGTAAGGTTTTTGAATGTATCAATCCGGCAACTGACGCTGTGCTGGCGACGGTGGCTGAATGTGACGCGGCAGATGTAGACCGCGCAGTCAAGGCTGCGAGGGCAGCATTCGAATCCGGTGTCTGGTCGGCGATGGCGCCGATGAATCGCAAGGCCGTGTTGTTGCGGCTTGCCGAATTGATTCGGCAGAATCTGGTGGAACTAGCGCTCCTTGACAGTCTGGATATGGGTAAGCTGGTTAATGACGCCGCGATGGTTGATGTTCCTGGTTCTGCAACGTTCTTTCAATGGTATGCCGAGGCCATTGACAAGGTTTATGACGAGATTGCACCAACCGGGCCGGGTGATCTCGCCATGATCACGCGTGAGCCGCTTGGTGTCGTTGGTGCGGTTGTTCCTTGGAATTTTCCACTTGATATGGCCACGTGGAAATGTGCTGCGGCGCTGGCGGCGGGTAACTCGGTGGTGCTAAAGCCAGCCGAGCAATCACCGCTTTCCGCACTGCGCCTTGCTGAACTTGCCAGCGAGGCAGGCGTTCCCGATGGGGTTTTGAATGTATTGCCGGGATATGGCGAGACTGCGGGACAGGCGCTTGGCCTGCATCCTGATGTCGATTGCCTTGCATTCACTGGTTCGACAGCGGTTGGCAAACTGTTTCAGCAATATGCCGGCCAATCAAACATGAAACAGGTCTGGCTTGAGACCGGCGGCAAGAGCCCCAATCTGGTCTTTGCTGATTGTGCTGATCTTGATGCAGCGGCGGATATGGCGGCCTTTGGCATTTTCTTCAATCAGGGCGAGGTTTGCTCCGCCAATTCTCGTTTGTTGGTAGAGCGCAGCATTCAGGCAGAACTTGTCGAGAAGCTGATCGCCAGAGCAGATGCGATGCAACCCGGTGATCCTCTCGACCCTGAGTCCAAAATGGGGGCAATGGTCAGTAGTGAGCAGACCAAAACGGTGATGCGCTATATCAATATTGGAAAAACCGAGGCCAACCTCGTTGTCGGTGGTGAACAGGTAAAGATCGACGGGCGGGGCAATTTCGTGCAACCGACCATCTTTGATAATGTTGACGCCAACGCCACCATTGCCACCGATGAAATTTTTGGACCAGTTCTGGCGGTCGTGCCATTCGATAGCGAAGACGAGGCCGTGTCGATTGCCAATGACAGTGTGTATGGCCTTGCGGCGTCTGTCTGGACCGATGGCCTGTCAAAGGCGCACCGTGTCGCTGGCAGGTTGCGTGCCGGCACTGTGTCGGTCAATACGGTTGATGCCCTAAGCCCGATGACGCCATTCGGTGGATTCAAACAGTCAGGCTTTGGGCGTGACCTGTCCTTGCATTCATTTGACAAATACACAGCCTTGAAAACAACCTGGATCAAATACTGACGAGAAGGCAGGGGTGAGGAGATAATCTAGATGGCGGCACGCTTTTCACTCAGGCAGCTTGAATATATGGTTGCCGTTGGCGAGGCGGGTAGCGTGCTGGCCGCATCGGAAAAAGTGAATGTTTCATCTTCATCAATCTCGGCGGCGATTTCCCAACTTGAGGCGGAGCTCGGCGTGCAGCTATTTGTCCGGCAGCATGCGCAGGGGCTGTCGTTGACATCAGGTGGGCAGCGCTTTTTCAATGAGGCCAAGCGAATACTGCATAGCGTGGCACTACTTGGTGATCTTGCTAATGATATCGTTGACATGGTTCGAGGGCCGATTTCCGTTGGTTGTCTTGTAACGCTTGCGCCACTTGTCGGTGCTGCCTTCAGGCGCAGTTTTAAAGAAGAATATCCAAATGTCGAAGTGAGCATGCGAGAGGGTAATCAGGCAGAACTGCTGACAATGTTGGCGCGTGCCGAAATTGATATCGCCATTGCCTATGATTTGGATATTCCAGCAAGCTATGATTTCAAGGGATTGATTGACCTGCCGCCGCAATTGATCCTGGCGGCGGATGATCCACTTGCCGATAAGGGCGATATCGCAATTGAGGATCTCGTTGACGAGCCGATGGTTCTGCTTGATCTGCCGCTTAGCAGTACCTATTTCCTGTCATTGTTTCACGACCGCGGGCTGCGCCCGTATATTGCCGAGCGTGTTTCAAACTTGTCCAGCCTGCGCAGTCTTGTTGCAAATGGCTTTGGTTATGGCCTGCTGAACATCAGCACCAAGACGAACCTTGCGCCTGATGGGCAAAAGCTGGTGTTTCGCCAGCTGGTTGGTGAGCATCGGCCAATGGTTTTTGGTCTTGTGCGCATGAAGAGTGACTACAGTTCTCGGATTGTGGCCGCTTTCGCTGAGCATGTTAGCAGGCGGGTGGCCGAGTCTGGTTTGCCAGGAATGTCCTGAGGGGACGACTAGCAGCTATATGCGTTTTTGATTGCACCCCAGATAATCAGTGTTGCGGCAAAGCTCAAATCTGTTTCAGGGCGGTCCATCCATCTCATTGTAACGTCTCGCAGCTGGTCTGGGCCCGTTTCATCGCCGAGGCAGAACATCCGGTCCGTCCCCTTCGATTTTTCTGAGAATAGGTCGACTGTGGTGAAGGCATCGACAGCGCCTGTGATATAGACGACACATATGGCATCGTCCGAAGGGTTTTGCGAAACACAATAGAGCTTCAGTTCTTCGCCATTCAGAAAATCTGCATTCGTCTCAGATGACGCAACAGCAGTCACCATGCAGCCGAACAGGAATACGCCAGAGAACACACGCCGGAAAAAATTTGGGAATGCTGTCATTTTACTGTCTCCTCGATTGGATTTATATGGCGTGCTTTTGCCGAACTAGCTGTTTGTTTGCAGGATGATCTTTGGGGGTGCTGCGCCATTGTGAATATCCTCAAAAGCCCTTGCACCTTCATTGAGGGGGCGAATGTCGGTCCAGCCTTTGCCGTTTATAGCACCGCTTTCCAACAGTGAGATGGCCTTGGCAAATTCGCTCTCACGATAGCAATAGACACCGAAAAAGCTGATTTCTTGCAATGTGATCCGCCGCGTATCAAGTCCGGGCTTTGAATCCTGAAGACCAATATGGACAATCACGCCTCCTGGGCGAACCATAGCCGAGCTTGCTTTGCGGGTAATGCCGGAGCCGACAGCATCGAGAACAACATCAACGGAGGCATCCGCTGGCCCGATTGTCAGCGGATCGTAGGGGCTGAAATCTCCCAGCCCCCCGAGCAGCTTTCGGCGCACCGGGTTTGTCTCGGCGATTTGGATATTGCGATAACCATAGGTGCTGAACACCAGTGCGGCCAGCAGGCCAATGGCACCGCCACCCAGAACAACAATGCTGGCATCCTTTTCGCTGGTATGGTGCGTTGCCTGATTGACCGCATTGACCGCGCAGGCAAGTGGCTCTGCCAGCGCGGCATCGGCCGATGGCAAATTGTCAGAAATCTCGGTAAGGTTCTTGTTGTTGATCGCGACCTGCTCAGCAAAGCCACCAGGAACACGCATGCCGATCAACTCCCGTGTGGCGCACAAATGTTCATTGCCCGAAGCGCAGACGGCACAGTTGCCACATGTCATAAGTGGGTTGATGGCCACACGTTTTCCCGCGAGTAGACCGGAGGCTGCGCGGCCAACTGCTTCATGCCCCAGCACCAGCGGCGGAATGCGTCTCTCGTCATGCCCATGCCAAGCATGCATGTCTGACCCACATATGCCACAAAATTCCAGCTCAATGATGCTTTGACCATCATCTGCGACAGGCAGGTCGACATCACGAATCTCTGATTTCTGAGTGTCGGTATAGACAAGTGCTTTCATTTTGCCGTGTACCCTCCATCAACTGCAAGTGTTTGGCCGGTCACATATGCACTTGCATCGGAGGCCAGAAACAGCAGAGGGCCGCGCAAATCCTCCAGCGCACCATTCCGTCCAATCGCTGTTTGTGCTGCATGCTTTTCGGCAATCTCGGGGTTGCCAAAAACGGGTGCTGTCAATTCGGTTGGAAAGAATCCCGGTGCAATCGCATTCGCTGTAATCCCATGATTTGACCAGGCCTCAGCCATGGCACGGGTCAATTGAACAATTCCACCTTTCGCCGCGCCATAGGCAATGCCATTTTCGAAGGCACGAAAGGATTGCAAGGAGGCGATATTGATAATCCGCCCCCACCCACGGCTTTTCATCTGGGGCGCAAAGGCTTGGGCAACCAGAAACGGTACGCTCAAATTGAGATGCACCGTCTCCAGCCATCCCGCCTCATCAATAGAATCGGCATGCAGGCGCGGATTGACGCCTGCGGCATTGACGATGACATCAGGCGAAAACCCGGCATTGGCAACCACCTCGGCCAATCGTGAGGTAGCGCCATTCTGGCCAAGGTCAAAAGAGAATATGCCGCCCTCCCGCTGGCCAAGCACCGCCTCAAGCCTGTCGCGCCGTCGCCCAACTACCAAGATCTTGGCGCCGGCATCGGATAGGGCTGATGCCATAAAGGCCCCAATGCCGCTACCGCCGCCAGTGATCAATGCTGTCTTGTCGGCAACGTCAAACAGGGCATTGCCTTTACTTTGCTCAGCCAAGATTCTCGCCCGGAAAATATTTGCGCAAACGAACATCAGCAGCACGGGCATGCCCCTCCATGCCTTCAAGGCGGGAGATGCGGGCAGCGGCCTGCCCAACCTCGCGATTGGCCTCTCTGGTCATCCGCTGTGTGGTGACAATTTTCATATATTTATGGACTGACAGCCCGCCTGTATAATGCGCAGCCCCCTTCGTCGGAAGGATATGGTTGGTGCCTGAACATTTGTCGCCATAGCTGACAGTTGTCTCTTCACCGACGAACAACGAACCGTAATTCTTCAATGTGTCGGAATACCACTGGTTCCGGCCTGTATGTACTTCGAGATGCTCGGCAGCATATTCATCTGAAACCTGCACAACCTCGTCATGCGTATCACAAAGGACAACCTCGCCATAATCCTGCCAGGCCGTAGTCGCAGCATTGCGGGCAGTTTCTGGTAGCGCGTTGATGTGCCGGTCCATTTGCGCCATGACCTCATCTGCAAGCTGGCGCGATGTGGTGAACAGCCACGCCGGGGAATCTGTTCCATGTTCAGCCTGACTAACCAGATCCTCAGCAACAACAGCAGCGTCCGCTGTGTCGTCGGCGATGATAGCAATTTCTGTTGGGCCAGCGAACATGTCGATGCCGACACGACCATATAATGTGCGCTTTGCCTCGGCGACAAAACGATTGCCCGGGCCAACCAGAATGCGGGCAGATTTGCCGGTGAATAAACCAAACGCCATGGCGGCAATGCCCTGAACCCCACCAAGCGACAGGATGGTGTCTGCACCACACATGTTCATGGCATAGATGATTGCTGGATTTGGTCCCTTTTCATTGGGAGCTGAGCAGGCAACAATGTGTTCGACACCAGCCACCTTGGCAGTGGCAATTGACATAATGGCTGATGCCACATGCGCATAACGTCCACCAGGCACGTAACAGCCAGCGGTTTCGATGGGAATAAGTTTCTGTCCGGCCCATAGCCCGGGTGACAACTCAGTCTCAAACTCCTGAATTGAAGCTTTCTGCGCTTCCGCAAATTTTGTCACCCTGTCGAAGGCGAATTTGATGTCGTCTTTCAGTTGATCGGACACCGTATCGGCGGCGTTGGCGATGGTCTCTTCTGAGACAATGGCTTCGCCATGGTAACCGTCAAGATCACGTCCATAGGCCAACGCGGCTTCCTCGCCGCCAGCCTCGATTTTCACCAGCATGTCAGAGACGATTTTACGCGTCTCGTCAGTGCCGGTTTGGGGTGTCTTTATAGCCTTCTTGAGATAGGTAATCGCCATTTTATTGTCCGTAAATATAGGTTGGAAGCCAAAGTGCAATCTGTGGGAACATGAAGATCAGCGCCAAGCCAATGAGCTGAATCACCATGAACTGCATCATGCCAAGATAAATGTCTTTCAAATCCCATTCAGGCACGACACCCTTGAGGAAATAGGCCGACAGGGCCACGGGTGGACTGAGCCACGCTGTTTGTAGATTAACCGCAACGAGGATGCCGAACCAGGTCAGGTTGACGTCAAGCTTTACAAGCACAGGTATTAGAATGGGGAGAATGATCAGCACGATAGGCACCCATTCAAGAGGCCAGCCTAGCAGGAAAATAAATGCAAGGATAATGATCAGGACCATCATTGGTGACAGATCCCATGCCAACAGGAACTCGGTGATCATCGTCGGTGTGCCAAGCCTTGAAAACACGGCGCCGAAAAAATTTGATGCAGCAACAAGGAATAAAATCAGAACTGAGATTTCCAATGTTTTTAGCAGCGCGTCAAACAGCCTTTGGGTCGTTAGCTTGCGATAGGCGAGCGACAGCACCAATGCGCCAAAGGCACCACAGGCCGCACCTTCAGTTGGCGTGGCCCAGCCAAAAAGGATTGAGCCAAGTGCAAAGGCAACGAGGGCTGACGGTGGCACCAATCCCATAAAAAATTCATACCAAAGATCTGAGAAAAAGAACCCAGCGGGGTTGTGCTTTTTCACAAGAACGGCAGCAGCGTACATGACGCCCATCCAGCATAGAGGCAGCAGCAGTGATGAGAAGGGGAAGATGCCCTGAAGTGACCCCGAAAAGCCCATCACAATAAGCGTGAAAAAGGTCAAGATTGAACCGATGACAAGAACTGCCTCAAGCCAGTAAAAAGACGATGTGACCGGTTGATCCTCAGGGGTCAGGATGGGGCCGAGAGCGGGATTCATCCAGCAGCGGAACAGTGCATAGGCAGCGTACATTGCGGCCAGCATGATGCCAGGGATAATCGCCGCTGCAAACAAGTCGGTGACCGGCACCTCCAAAACCGGTCCCATGACAACCAGCATAATTGAGGGTGGAATCAGAATGCCCAATGTGCCACCGGCGGTAATGGTGCCAGCCGCAAGCCTAACATCGTAACCTGATCGATTCATGGTCTTGGCAGCCATGATCCCGAGGATGGTCACCGATGCGCCAACGATACCTGTCGCCGCGGCAAAGATGGTCGAAACAAACAAGACCGCGAGATATAACGCACCCCGCGTCCGAGAGAGCATCAACTGCACCGAGGTAAACAGCCGCTCCATCAGGCCGGCTTGCTCCATCAAAATGCCCATAAAGACAAACAGCGGCACTGCAGCCAGTGTCTGCTCAAGCATCACTGAGTTGAATTGCAGGGTTTGCAGATAAAACACCAACTTTCCACCAAAACCCCAAGCACCAAAGCTGAAGGCAAGGAAAATCAACGTGAAGGAGATTGGAAATCCGACAAAAATAGCCAGCAGCATTACGGCAATCATCACAACGCCAATCGTTGTCGGTGACAGACCGAACGCACCTTTCATTCCACCCTCAATCAAATCACCAAGCGGCAAAAGCTGGGGAAAGAATGTCTCAAGGAAAATCGCTGCCAGCACGACAACATAGATGGGCAGAAATCTGTCCAGCAGTTTGCGCGCCGTAGCATCGAGGTCATAGCGGCAGCGCAACAATTCAGCGATGCCTTGCAATAACAGGAAAAGCGCACCAAGGGGCATGGCTGTACGGGCAGGTGCAAGCGGCGCCATCAGTGCCGTGTCCATCGTACGTTCCCATGATATCCAGCTTTTTAGCGTGTATTCTGCAGACACCCAGAAAAAGAACAGCAGGGCTGGAAAATAGAAAAGCAAATATAAAACAGTGTCGACACGTGCCTGGGTTGTGGGTTTCCAGTTGCGAAACAGGAAGTCTGCCCGGATATGAACACCACGCATCAGCGCATAACCTGCACCAAGCATAAACATGGCTCCAGAAATCATGCGGCTCGTGTCGTATGCCCAGTCAGTTGGCGCCACAAACAGCTTGCGCGCTACCACCTCATAGACCATTGCAATAATGACAGGTAGTAGCAGCAGACAAGTGATCTTGCCTATCCAATGGCTGAGAATATCGATGTTGCCAACGATTTTCCGAGCCAATGGATGCATATCTTCAGGTGTCTCTCCCGGGGCGCCTGAGCGTCGTTCCGCAATCAATTCATCAGTGATGTCGAGATCGTCGGTGTTGGGTTCCTGTGCCATGGCAATTTTGCCTCTGCTGTTGGGTAAATGGGTCTTGTCCGCAATGCGGGACGCAAAAGAAATTGAAAAAAGATAATCCTCCATCCCGCAGGGGATGGAGGACATGATGTGTTTTACTTCAGGGTGTTGGCATAAGCCATGCCAAGCTGGGCATTGGAACTTTGCGCACCCGACCAGAAAGGGACCGCAATGAGAGCAAAGTCTTTTTGTGACTGCCAGACCTCAGCAAAAAAAGCATTTTCTGCTGAGTTCTTCTCCAACAGAGCATTTGCTGCATTCATGTAAGCTGGGAAGTAATCAGCTGGGGTATCATGCAAGATAACACCGTGCTTTGTTGTCAGCTCATGAAGTGCCTGACCGTTGTCATAAATCCGTGCAGACATGCCCTTCATCAGAGCTGCGTTGGCGGCAACCTCGAAAGCAATCTTCTGATGGTCTGTCAAAGAATTATAGACATCCTTATTCAGATACATGTCAGCATTTACGACAACTTGGTGCAGGCCTTGTAGATAGTAATGTTTCAGCACCTTGTGAAATCCGAAATCCATGTCTGGCTTGGGACAACACCACTCAGCCGCGTCAATTGTACCTTTTTCGAGGGCTGGCAGGATGTCGCCACCACCCATAGCAACAGAGGCTACACCGATGTCTTTGTAAGTCTGACCGGGAAGACCTGGAGGGGTACGGAAACGATATTTACGGAAGTCATCCATTGAGTTGATTGGCTCTTTGAACCAACCAAGTGCTTCTGGTCCAACTGGCTGCAGCATGAAGCCCTTAACGTTCATGCCCATTTCGTCCCAAAGACGGTCATACAATTCTTTACCGCCTGCATTCTGGAACCAAGACACAAATGCTATGTTGTCAATGCCGACACCGGCGCCCGCAACTGGCGAGCCAAACAACATCGCTGCTGGGTGCTTTCCTGACCAATAATGTGTCCAGGCAAAACCACCATCGACAAGACCTGCATCAACAGCGTCAAGCGTCTCTTTAACTCCTACAACCGCGCCTGCTGGCAAAACCTCAAAGGTAACATCACCACCTGTTAGTGCAGTAACATCAGCCATGAAATCTTTTAGCATTTTTACTTCTGTAGTCTGCATGCCCAGAACCGCCTGCACGCGAATATTCACTTCTTTCGCTTGCGCAACAACTGGCGCAAGCAGCATTGCGGCACCAAAGCCTGCTGCAGCAACACCCATTCTCAGTTTGTTAAATGTGGACATTATATCCTCCCTAGTCTTCTGTTGCCTTCAAAGTCAGTTCCCAGCGGCCAGTGGTGAAGGCATCACACCAGCCAAATTCGGAAGAGGAACGTCTTTTCAGTCCTCCTTGCAGCCCATGAAATGGGCACAGGGGAACCAAAACTATGATGGGAGATGGGTGGCTCATACCTCTCCTCCCGCGCCAAAGCCGCTGATAAGCTCAAGTTCGACAGCGCCGTCATAGGTCATGACCACTGCCAAATAGACAAGAAATGCCAGCCCGCCATAGGAAAGCCAGCGATAGCGCAGCATGATTTTCATGATGACCGATGCGAACAGCGCCATCATTGCAATCGCCAATGCGAGGCCAAAGATCAGTAGCTGTGTATCGTCCCGCGCTATCGCGGCAACGGCCACGATGTTGTCAATCGACATCGACACGTCGGCAAGCAAAATGGTGAATAAGGCACGGCCAAATAGCTTGTTTTCACCGCCTTCGCCTGCCTCATCTGCTCCGGCGCGCTCAAGATCCTCGACGCTGTTGAATTCTCGCAGATCTTTATAAAAACGCCAGCAGACCCAGCCCAGCAGCAAGCCACCAATTAGCAGAACACCCTTGATTGCAAGCAGGTATGTGGCAATGACCGCAAAAAAGATCCGCAAACCGGCCGCCAGTGCCATACCAAGCATGATCGCGCGTTTGCGCAGCTCAGGCGCTAGACCAGCTGCGGCCATGCCGATAACCAGCGCATTGTCGCCTGACAGAATGATGTCGGCGAAGATAATCTGCCCAATGTTGCTGATCGTCTCGAAAGTCACACGGCCTCCTTCAGCACCATTTCGGATGCCTTTTCGCCTATCATAATCGCCGGGGCGTTGGTGTTGCCGGACGTGATGGTCGGCATGATTGATGCGTCTGCCACACGCAGACCCTCAATCCCATACACCTGCAACCTGTCATTCACTACGGCCATCTTGTCGCTGCCCATTTTACAGGTACCTGTCGGGTGATAGATTGTTGTCGCGGTGTTGCGTGCCCAGTTCAAAATGGCCTCATTATCATCGGCACCAACGCTGGGACCGGGGCTGTGCTCATCGATAATCAGTGATTTGACCGGCTCGGTTGCGCAAACAGTGCGCGCCACCTTGATGCCGGCGACAATTGTGTCGCAGTCCGTGGTGGTCGCCAGATAACTGGGATGAATCGCTGGATGGTCACTTGGGTTGGCGGAACGCAATTCGAGATGGCCGGTGCTTTCTGGGCGGAGTTGCAAAACTGATGCTGTAAAGGCAGAGAAGGGGTGGCTGCCGTCACTTGGTTTGTCCGCGCTGAAAGGCTGGATATGGAACTGGATGTCAGGCGTCTCCAGCCGCTGATTGGTTTTTAGAAAGGCGGTGCCAAGGCTGGCCGCCATTGCCATCGGCCCTGAGCCGGTCAACGCATATTCTGCTGCGATGGCGAGACGTTGAAAGATGCTCCTGATCTCCGTGTTGATCGTGCTGGTGGTGCATTTGAATACCGGTCGCGCCTGCAAATGGTCCTGCAAATTCTTGCCAACGCCGGGTAGATCGTTCAGCACGTCAATCCCGTGCGGTGCCAATTCACCACCGGCACCCACGCCTGAGAGCATCAACAATTGTGGTGAGCCGATGGCCCCTGCTGCAAGGATGATCTCAGCCTTTGCTGTGATGCGTGTTCTTAAATCCTTGATCCGACAATCGACAGCAACAGCCCGTTTTCCGTCAAAAACAATTTTGTCTGCTTGTGCGTGGGTAAAGATTGAGAGGTTTTTGCGATTACGGATCGGTTTGAGATAGGCAGTGGCTGAGCTGCAGCGTCTGCCGTTGCGCATCGTCATCTGAAAATGGCCAACGCCTTCCTGGTTTCCGCTATTATAATCATCATTGCGTGAATAGCCGGCTTGCGTCGCCGCATCGACCCACGCATCAACGATATCGCGGGCGACTCTGCTTTTTGAAACAGTGAGTGGGCCACTTGTGCCACGGTCCTCGCCCTCGGCACCTTCCCAGTTTTCCGCGCGTTTGAATAGTGGTAGCACATCGTCCCAGCCCCAGCCCTGATTGCCGAGCTGTCGCCAGTGATCATAATCCCGCGCCTGTCCACGCACATAAAGAAGTCCATTGATCGAGCTGCTACCGCCGAGCACTCTGCCCCTTGGCCAAGCGATGGAGCGCCCATTCAGACCGGGATCTGGCTGCGTGTGATAGCACCAATCAGTATTGGGGTTTCCCATTGTCTTGAAATAGCCAACCGGGATGTGGATCCAGGGCGAGCTGTCGCGGCCGCCGGCCTCCAGAAGCGCGACTCGGTGTTTGGGATTCGCCGAAAGGCGGTTTGCAAGCACGCAACCCGCAGATCCTGCTCCTACAACGACAAAGTCGAATTCCACTTGTTCCCCCAAAAGCCTCAAATGACTTTTTTATCATTTTTTGAGACTTTTTATCTCTTTTTTTAATCATTAGTGGTAGTGTGCACGATAATGAACCTTAATCAAGCTTCGAATTCGATCGCTTTACAGTGATCAGAGAGTTAACGGTGCAATATGGCGGAGCGCATTCCACCAAATTTACGGGTCGTCCATGTGCTGGAGGCTTTGGCCGAAGCGGGCCGTCCTTTGACGTCGACTGAGCTGAATGGAGAACTCAAATGGCCAAAACAAACCATACACAGGCTCTGCCAGACGATGATTGAGGATGGGCTAATTGAACGCCATCAAAAACGTCTGCAGGTAACACCACGAACCATGGAAATGGCGGCCAGCCTGTCTCGTCTGGCGATCAACCGGACAATTTGCCACCAAATATTCGTCAGAATTGCTCGCGAGGTTGGGGAGACGGTGAACTTCGTTCGGCCGGAAAAGCTGGGAATGATATATGTTGATCGTGTCGAGACGAATTGGCCGTTTCGTATTATGCTTCCTGTGGGCACGCACGTGCCCTTTCACTGCACAGCGAGTGGCAAAACATTTCTTGCCAGCTTGCCAAAACTACGCCGCAAACAGATGATTGAGAGCCTTAATCTGGAGGCTTTCACTGACCAGACCCACACCACGGTTGCGTCACTAGAAGCCGAGCTACAGGCGATTCGCAGGGATGGCTTCGCTCTCGACCGCGAAGAGTTTTATCATGGGATGGTTGCTATTGCGGTGCCTGTCACTGATGGGGTGGGTCGTTACTTTGCGGCGCTCGCCTGTCATGGCCCGGTGCAGCGTTTCAGTCTGGCCGATGCGGAGGCCCGCAAATCGCTGCTACTGAACGCATCGGCGGAAATTTCAGCGAGCCTTTTCGGCATATCGCCTGATGAGTGATCAAATTTCCGACTGGGTGGTCGAAATTGAATTTACGCAAAATTGATTTTCTGCAAGGTTGTTATGTGACATGTTGTAAGCAAAAACCACGACGTTAACGGATGAGACATTGTTCTCTCGCGCGCAGGCAAAGAGGCTGACTTGCTGCGGGGATACACCCCTACCAGGGAATAGGAGAGACTTAATGAAACGACTTTTGATGGCTGCCACGATCAGCGCGGCAATGGTAGTAGGAACAGCTTCGGCTGATACAGTTAAAATTGGCTATATGACAACGCTTTCCGGCGGCGCAGGCATTATCGGCAAACAAATGCAGAATGCAGTCAAATTGGCGATGGAGCACACCGGTGGCAAGTTGGGTGGAGTGGATGCCGAGGTTATCTTTGTT
Organism: SAR116 cluster bacterium; assembly: GCA_004212735.1. Lineage (GTDB taxonomy): Bacteria > Pseudomonadota > Alphaproteobacteria > Puniceispirillales > Puniceispirillaceae > MED-G116. The sequence continues at coordinate 200,057 of SHBD01000002.1, read as the reverse complement.
GATGACCAGCGGAAGCCTGATGTTGCAAAACAGCTCGCCAATCGTCTGATCAAGAGCGATCGCGTTGATGTTGTGGCAGGTGTCATCTGGTCAAATCTATTGATGGCCATCCACAAACAGGTCACGCGCTCAGACACGCTGTTGATCAGTTCCAACGCTGGTCCGTCTCCTTTGGCTGGCGGCGGCTGCCACAAAAATTTCGTTTCCATGTCATGGCAGAATGACCAAACCCCGGAGGGTATGGGCAAATATATGCAGGATAGTGGGGTAAGCTCTGTTTATCTGATGGCGCCCAACTACCAGGCTGGCAAGGACATGCTCTCCGGTTTCAAGCGACATTACACCGGTGAAATTGTTGGCGAGGTTTACACAAAACTGGGCCAGACCGATTTTCAGGCTGAGTTGTCGGCATTGCGCGCCGCCAAGCCAGCAGCGACTTTTGTCTTTCAGCCAGGCGGCATGGGGATCAATTTTGTCAAGCAATGGAACCAGGGCGGCATGAATGATCTGAGCAAGCTATACACGGTGTTCACTGTTGATGCGGTCTCATTGCCTGCATTGAAAGACACGGCTCTGGGTGTTATTGCGACCCAGACATGGTCTCCTGATCTTGATAATCCGATGAATCAGAAATTTGTTGCCGACTACAAAGCCAAGTATGGTGGCTATCCGTCCTTTTATGCAGCGCAGGCGTATGACACGATGATGGCAATTGATTATGCGATTGGCAAAGCTGGCAGCGCCGATACCGAGGCGATGCGGGCAGTGCTGGCTGGTGGAGGGATGCCGACAACGCGTGGCATATTGCAAATGAACAGTAATCAATTCCCAATCCAGAACGTCTTTCTGCGCGAGGTGGTGTTGGACTCGGACGGGGTGGCGACAACCAAGATTATTGACACGGTTTTTGAAAATCATGGTGATGCCTATGCGAAGGACTGCAAATTTTAGGTTTTGATGATGCGCCTCATCTATTGGTGCGCTGGCTGATGCGTCCCTGTCGTTACCCTGTGAGTTGATCCATGACCCTTACGCTTCTGCTTGAGCAGATATTTAACGGATTGCAGTCCGGTGTAATGTTGTTTCTGATCGCTGCTGGTTTAACTCTGATACTCGGCGTCATGAATTTTGTTTTTCTGGCTCATGGTGCACAGGTGATGATCGGTGCTTATGCGGCTGCCAGCCTGACCGGCATCACGGGTAATTTCTATTTTGGAGCACTGGCCGCAATTCCAATAACCTTTCTCAGCGGTTATGTGCTGGAATATCTGTTGATACGTCACCTTTATCAGCGTGATCATATGGATCAGGTGCTGGCAACTTTTGGTTTGATCCTGTTCTTCAATGAAATGATAAGAATTGGCTTTGGTCCAGCGGCGCTGTTTTCCAATTTGCCGCCCAGCCTGTCAGGCTTTGTTTACATCCTGCCTGACACGCCCTACCCGGTGTACCGGCTTGTGGTGATTGGTGCAGGGCTGGTCTGCGCTGTTGGCATTCATTATCTGGTCAACCGCACAAAAGTTGGCGCAATGGTCAGAGCTGGCGCGAACAATGAAGCGATGGCTGCTGCACTTGGGGTGAATATTGGTTTGTTGCGGCGTTTCATTTTTGCCGCCGGCGCGTGCTTTGCCGGCATCGCCGGTGTTATGCTGGGGCCGTTGACAGCAGTAGAACCCGGGATGGGTGAACCATTGTTGATCCTGTCTTTGGTGGTAATCATTATAGGAGGCCTTGGATCGGTGCGTGGCGCTTTTATCGCAGCTGTCATTGTCGGTGTTGTTGATACTCTTGGCAGGGTTGTCCTGCCGCTTATCCTGCGCAGCTTCATGGAACAATCTGCCGCGGATGGTGCCGGGCCTGCGCTGGCTTCAATGATGGTTTATCTGCTGATGACAATTGTGCTGGTGGTCAAGCCAACTGGCCTGTTTCCCGCAAAGGGCTAGGGCAAAATGGATTTCTTCAGATTGTTGTTGGCTGGGGTAAGAGAACAGCGGATGCTGTTTGGGTTGATGGCTGGCTTTGCTTTGTTTCCGGCCTATACGGCCTATGCTGACCTGCCTTTCTGGAATGATGTTGCGATGCGGATCATGTTGCTTGGCATGGCGGCGATGGGGCTGAATCTAATTCTGGGGTACGGCGGCATGGTGTCCTTCGGCCATGCAGCCTTTGTGGGTATCGGCGCCTATTGCGCCGGCATTAGTCAATTTTACGGGCTGTATAACGGGTGGGCACATTTGGCGCTGAGTCTTGGTGTTTGCGGTATTCTGGGCCTTGTTATTGGATTTCTGGCACTGCGAACCAGCGGGATCTATTTTATCATGATCACGCTTGCCTTCGCGCAGATGCTGTTCTTCCTTTTCGTCAGCCTTGAACAATATGGAGGTGACGATGGAATGAGCATTGATCGTGCTGAGTTTGTTCTTTTCGATTTGTATGACCCACTCAGGCTGTATTATCTGATCTGGTCCACCCTGCTGATCATCAGTGTGGTTCTGCTGTTCCTCGTCCGCTCCAGATTTGGTGTGGTGTTGCAGGCGACCAAAAACAACGAGTCACGTGTGGAAGCGTTGGGCCTCTCACCTCTCGGTTTCAAGGTAACCGGCTATGTCATCTCGGCGATGATCTGCGGTGTGGCTGGTACGCTGTTCGCCAGTTGGCAGGAATATGTGTCACCTGACATCATGCATTGGTCCCGCTCTGGTGAGTTGATGATCATTATCATTCTAGGCGGACTTGCCACTTTGGCTGGCCCGTTACTGGGGGCGGTGGTGTTTTTGCTTCTTGAGGAATTCTTGCCAGAATTGCTGTATCTCATCGCGCCTGACTATGCGGAGAACTGGATGATTATTTTCGGCCCCATCATGATTTTTGTGGTGCTGTTTGCCCGTGGCGGCTTGATAGGATGGATATCCCGTTTTGGGGCGCAAAGAATCTATCGACAGGGAGACGGCCGGTGACCTCTCCTGTTCTTAATCTAGCCAATATAAACAAATCTTATGCCGCCTTGCAGGCAGCAAGAGATATCAGCCTTTCCGTCGAGCGTGGACAGATCCACGCATTGATCGGCCCAAATGGTGCTGGTAAGACCACATTGATCAACCAGATATACGGGTCTGAGACACCCGACAGCGGGTCCGTCTTTCTCAATGGCGAGAATATCACCGGCCTGTCAGTGCCAAAACGTGTGCGCAAGGGTATTGGCCGGTCCTTCCAGATCAGCAATGTGTTGACGGATTTTGCCGTTATTGAGAACGCCATCATCGCCGAGCAGGCGCGCCGTGATGAGGCTTTTCGCTTCTTCCGTCCAGCTTTCAGTGATCAGGATCTGATCGCTGGTGCGATGATCGTTCTTGAACGAGTTGGTTTGCAGGCCCGCGCTGATGATCTGGTGTCTGATTTGGCGCATGGTGAGTGCCGTCTTCTTGAGCTTGCGCTTGCACTGTCTGGAACTCCCTCACTATTGTTGCTTGATGAGCCAATGGCTGGTGCCGGTCCCGAAGAAACTATGTATATGACACGCGTTATTGAGAGCATGCGGGAAAATGTTGGTATCCTTCTGATAGAGCATGATATGGACGCAGTTTTCCGGCTTGCTGATGTGATCACAGTTCTTGTTGAAGGGCAGATCATTGCGAGCGGAGAGCCTGATGAGATAAGAGCAAACCGCAACGTTCTTGCTGCCTATCTGGGAGATGAGGGTTAGGTGATGCTCAAACTCGAGAATGTTGAGGCGGGATATGGTGCCGGGCGGGTTTTGTTTGGCGTCGATCTGGAGGTGATGCCCGGTAGCTGTGTATCTCTCATGGGCCGTAATGGCATGGGCAAGACGACAACTATTCGGACAATTATGGGCCAGCTGGCGTTAAAGGCAGGTCGTATCACGCGCTTTGGAGACAGCAATGTACCGCGCGATGTTCATGATATCGCCCGAGCCGGTATCGGTCTTGTTCCCGAAGGGCGGCAGATTTTTTCCAATCTAAGCGTCGAGGAAAACCTCCGCACCTTCCATCGTCCGGCAGCAAGTGGAGGGGCGGCAGAGTGGACTTATGATCGTGTGCTCGATCTTTTTCCGCGCCTGCGTGAGCGTGTTGACCACGCAGGAAGTCATCTTTCTGGCGGTGAGCAGCAGATGCTGGCCATTGGCAGAGCGTTGATGACCAACCCAAGATTGCTGATCCTTGATGAGGCAACGGAGGGTCTCGCGCCAATCATCAGGACCCAGATTTGGGATTGTCTGGCCACTCTCAAGACAACGGGACAATCCATTCTTATCGTCGACAAGAATATCGCCGCCCTTACGCGGCTTGCAGATCAACATTTCATTCTGGAAAAAGGCAAAATCGTCTGGCGCGGTGACAGCGTGGCGCTGTCTGGTGATGCAAGCGTGAAATCCCGTTATCTTGGCGTCTGATCTGCCCTTCCGGCGGAAAGGCTTACAGGCGGAAAGGCTTGCAGGCGCACAGGGTTAGCCTGATGCTAAAATCTTGCCTTTACCAGATGCGACAGCTAAGCCTCTTTGCCAGCAGTGCCATAAAGACAACATGTCCTGCTGGCCGTCAGCAAGGAGCGATAAAATGACCCCGGAAAACCCCGAAGCGCTGATTACCATCATCATTGCTGGTGTTGGCTATGGCATATATATCGGTGGTGAGGCCGTTGAGAAGCGGCGGCTGGCCAAACCGGATCAATATCACCTGCCGCAAATGATCACCTTTCTGGCCAGATATGGAGGGGGAGCCATGATGATTCTGCCGGTGGCACTATATGTCTTTTCCTGGGCAACATCCAAATTCTAGGCGTTTTCTTGTTGGCGTGGTGATACCAGTGCGAGGCCGATCATCATCAAAGCCAGTGATGCCCAGACCCAGGTCGAATGCACCTCGCCAAAGATCGCCATTCCCCAGAACACACCAGAAATTGTAACAAGATAGCCAACCTGACTGGCAAAGACGGGTCCGTAGCGCTTAACCGTCAGAACGTACAGGGTATAGGCGATGGCAGAGATCCCACCAAGGCCGATTAATGACCACTCCAGTGTGGCAAAAGGCAGGGTTGGTAGGAACATCTGGTCAAACGCAATAGCGAGGGGGCCAAGCAGCACAATCGCCATCACATTCATGCCGCAGGCAATCCGTATCGGCCCGATATCACTGATTGTTTTGCGTGTCAGATAAATATTCTCGGCGGCGTAGCACAGTGAGCTCAGACAGGCCAGCAATACCCAGGGCGTGGCAGCAGCGTCAGGCAGGCTGTTGCTTGGCAGAACAAGTAACAGAATCGCCAGCGCACCGCAGAACACACCGCCTATTCGTATAACGGAAAACGCTTCGATTCGCAGACTCAGTGCCATGCAATAGGTCAGAATTGGTACCAAAGTAACCGTGATGGCAAGAATGCCGGACGGGACACGCGATGCGGCAATGAAAAAGGCCACGCCGGGAACGCCAACACCCAGTAGCGCGATAATAATGAATGGGCCGATATGATGGCGGCGCGGGGTAAAATGACGGCCACGAAGGCTCGAAAATGACAGCAGGATTACGCTTGAGATGATCGATTGCCAAAAGGCAATTCCAAGCGGTGTGCCCCCATTTTCAACGGCCATTCGGGTGAATGAAAAGGACAGACCCCAAAACACCCCCATCACCAGAAGGCCAAGCCACGGCAACAGCCGCGCTGTTGAGTTCACTTCGTCTCCGCGGCTTTCGGAGCCGATATGTCAACTGGTGTCAGGTAGGATGTGATCTGGCCAAGGCAACCCTCAACCAAATGCAAATCGGCAGCAAGAGCAAGCGCGGCATAAAGCGCTGTGTCAGCGCCAAGCACGGGCATGCCAACGGCGGCTTCGAGCGCCTTTATCTGGTTTAATGTTCGGGCGCCCATGCCGGTTACGACGATGGCATCACTGTCTGGGGCGTCTGCGGCGATGCCAACAACCGCTTTTTTGATCAATTCAGGTGAGGGATTGCGCAGCGCCTCTGGCAGCGAGGCGGGGCCAACAATGCCCGCATCCCTGAAATTCTGGGCAAGGGTGACATCAAGGCCGGTGTTGAAAACATAATGGTGCCAGGCGTTTTTCCAGTCTGTTGGATGATAGGTGCAGACAAGCGCTGGCCGCCGTGCACCCAAAAGGCCCAGCATATCAATGATCGCCGTTCCGGTCATGATCAGTGGCACACCTGCCTTTGCGGCGATGCGGCGACCACGGAGACGGGCTGCATTTGTATTTGGCTGGCCTGCCCATCCAAGCGAGGTGCCAACACAGGCGACAAGATCACATCCATTGCCGGCAAGGTGCGCTGCCGCCTTCATCAATGCCTCGTCGGTACCGGCCATTCCATCAAGCGTGTAAGTGGCCACATTCTCCGCCAACATCACGCTTTGCACATTCACCGGATCAAGACTGATGTCGGTGATTTCCTGAACGGCGGGATCATCCCATCCGGGAAGCGATATTAGCCCTATGGTTTTGGTCATGATGGCAGCCTCGTCGGGGCATTTGTGGTGTGTCTCGCAACGTTTGCCCAATGCTACAGCTTGTAATAAATGTGTCATCATTTATTTTCGATGGATTGTTGAAAACCGGAATGTGAGAGTCGAACGGGGCGGAAACGACAATGGATGCAGCCTATATTCGCGCCAGAATTGAGGGCGAACAACAAGAATTGCAAATGCTGAGTGACGCCGGCAGAAAGGCCTGTGCGCCGGTTGAGCTTGACCAGCAATCCGTCGGCCGTTTGTCGCGCATGGACGCCATCCAACAGCAATCAATGGATCTGGCGCGTGAGGAGCGGCGCAAGGCGCGTTTGGCCACGTTGGCAGCGGCGCTTCACCGTCTCGATAAGGATGAATTTGGCTATTGCCTTGCCTGTGGTGAAGATATCTCCCGGCAACAGCTAGAGATTGATCCCGCTGTCACTCTGTGCGTTGACTGCCAACGCTGAGTTCTGGGATTTGCCGGTTCCCGGCACGCCAAATTACATATCCCGCCATTATTCTCAGACCTTGGCTGTCAGTTAGATAAGCAGAAAATCACGGAAAAGTTAGTTTGGGTTAACCTTTTGTTCAGTGGATTGCCTGCATCCTGCTCAGACAAATCGTCTGAAACAGGAGATCTTGCGCGATGCGGGTATCCAGCGGGACTTGGCATACTTTTTCAATCGGCCTTGGTTTTCTTGGCCTACTGCTGACCGGATGTGGCGGCGGTAGAGGTAGTGGATCACCAAATGTGGCGAAGAAGCAATTTGTTGTAGCTAGAGACTCGGTTTACGATGTCTATCCATCACTACATGGAGATTTGGTTTTCACAGCGGTGGCGGGACGGCAGTTAAGTTCCTACGCCTTGACAAGAACCAAAGCCGGGGTGGCAGCTCGGGGACAATATGCTGGCCAGAATGTTGTGGTTGCTGTGCCGGACGAGGGCATTGATGTTGATCATCCTGATCTTGCTCAGAACATAAAGCGCCGAGATAATCAGCCAGTGGGTCTTAACGCCCTGCTTCTTCAATTCCCCGGGCAGGAAAAAAAATTCGGGACCGCTAATGATTTCACACCCGAAGAAACCAACATCCATCCGGAAAACCCGCTCGGCACAACGGATATCTCCCACGGCACACATGTGGCGGGAATAATCGCTGCTGCGGACAATGGCTTCGGCACTGTAGGTGTGGCTCCCCGGGCACAAATTCTGCCAATCAAGTTTATCGCTGCTGGACGCCGTGAGCGCCGTCAATTTGCTCCTGACTATGATCCCGATCATTCCTCTTTTGATAAGGATACCAGCACGACAACATCTGTGATTGATTTTGCCTCACGCGAGAACGCATTTGTGTTCAACGCCAGTTGGGGCACCTCATGGCGTCCGTATGTCGAGGAAGTCACGTTTGATGACGAAAGCAGAGGGTATTTTTTGAGGCCACGCCAAACGAACCTAGGCTATGGCGAGTTCACGAAAAAGATGCTGCGTGAGGAGATGTTGAATGCGATTCTCAATGCGAACGCAGGTGAAGAAAAAAATATGGTCTTCGTATTCGGAGCTGGGAATGATGGATGGAATGCCGAAACAGGACGTATCGATGTCTTTAGAGAAAAATTTAGTGGTGATGATATTGACAAATACCTCAATGATGTCGAACCGTTCACTTTCTTACCAGCCAACCACAAAATAGTTGCACAAACCGGAACTCCCGCAAATTTACCTTCGCCGTCTAGTAGTTTGTTTCTTGCTGATCAACGTTTGGAAGGATTATGGCTTTCAGTTGTTGCGACTGACCGCTACGACAAAATTGCTCCCTTCAGTAACGGGTGTGGTGCTGCCAAGGATTTCTGCCTTGCTGCACCTGGTGTGGAGGTTGTTTCGACTGCCACGCGCAGAGAACATAAATCAGGCTATGCGCGTTTTTCGGGCACATCGATGGCTGCGCCTATGGTTTCCGGTGCTCTTGCCGTTCTGAAGTCTAGGTTCTCAAATCTGGGAGCCAAAGAGGCCGTAAGAATACTCTTGGAGTCGGCAACCGATCTCGGAAACAAGGGTGTTGATGATGTTTATGGCCATGGGCTGCTGAACCTCAACGAGGCGTTAAAACCATCAGGAAATACGAATCCTGCTGGCAGAAGCGCCCTTTCCCTCTCATCCGTTGCCGCTAGCAGAACGCGCATGTCATTCTCCGGTCTTTTTGGCGATGCAGCCAGTCGCCGCAAGTTATCCTTTAGCGCGTTTGACAAATATAATCGCTCATATAGCTATCGAACACCGCTCTCGACACAGGCGCTGCCTGTTCCGGACCTTGCTGACGCCCTGCGTCTCAATGCGCCGCGAGATGGTGCGCGAGCTCTTTCGGCAGATGGCCGTAGCTTGATGCGCTGGTCGAATGACGCGGCAAGTTCGATGGGAGCAGGTCAACAGGTTACGATTGCTGGCCGGGATTACGCAGCGACCATGGGCTTTGCCCAGCGACAAACCGCATCGGCGGTGATGCCACTCGGCAGCCTGAGCGGTCATGACAGTCATTACAACCAGACACTCTGGCCAAAGATTTCCAGAACTGATGCCAATTTGATTCGGGGATCACTCCACCGCAAAGTGGGTGAGGGTGTGGAGGTTGGTGTGCACGTCACCCGTGGTGAGCTTGGCGATGCCAACAGCTATTCTAGCCCGTATGATTTTTCTGACTATGGTGCCAGCCTCTCTCTGCAAAAGGGAAGAGTGAAAGTTGGTCTGAACGGCGGGCAGTTCCGAGAGGATGGTCATTTTCTGGGCAGCAGGGCCGAAGGTGGCTATGAACTTGCCAAGGGCAGCCATTCAAATTACCTGCATGTCAATATCGGGCTGGAGATGGGCAAATGGTCTGCAACCGTGGGCAATTCCCATATTCGCAGCATAGTCGATTTCAGGCATAACAGCTTCATTGACGACAGCGTTGTTCGGGCCAATGAAAACAGCCTTGCGCTGGTCAGACATGATGTCGGTCGCAAGTCTGGCAGGATTGGCATCAGCTACAAGCAGCCGATGGCCGTCACCTCCGGGACATTGTCGCAACACTCGGTGCGTGGCTATACGGATGATGGCCGCTACAAGGTGGTCAATGACAGGTTGGATCTGTCGGTACGCCAGCGCCATGAAATGCTGCAGCTTGATTATCAGGCACCGCTGATGCGTGATGTCTCGTGGTTCCTTTCCGCCTCTGCACACCGCAATTGGGGGCATTTCAGCGGCCGGGAGAACGCCATGCTTCAGACCGGGTTGAGTGCTAAATTCTAGCGGTGGACATGGCTGACTTTGTCACTCGGCGTCGCTGTCAGCGGGCAAGGTAGATCGTCTGGGTAACGTCATTGTCCTGATACGGATTAGCAAAAACCACGCGTTCGGCGCGCACATCGGCAAAGACAGTGCGCAGATGCGCGGTAAAGCTGTTGTCGGGCGGATCGTTTGACCAAAGGCCAAAGACGCCGTTTTCCGCCAGATGTGATTTGAGGCCAGCAAGCCCCGCGGCGCTGTAAAAGTTGGCATTTCCAGGCGTCAGGTGAAAATCAGGGGCGTGGTCAATATCGACCAAAATGGCATCAAAGCGCCGTCCTGGCTGTGTGGCGTCAAAGCCGACATCCTCTCTGGCGCAGGCAAAGAAATCACTACACACGAATTGGCATCGTGGATCAGCACACAGATTTTCGCCAAGTGGCAGAAGGCCCGTCTCATGCCAGTCGATGATCGTCTGCAACGCCTCGAAAACACGCAGACTGCCAACGCAACTATCACGAAGCACCGCTTCGGCAGTGTAGCCAAGCCCGAGGCCGCCGACCACGACATCCAGCTGGCGTCCATCGCCATCCTGTTCACGGTGATAGGCAAGGCCCAGCGTGGCAAGGGCGATTTCCGATGTGGTGATGAGATCGGACATCAGATGCTCATCGCCAAGCATAATCTCAAGAATATCGGTTTGTAGGCGAACATCATGGCGACGGCGCAGCGAGATCGGACCGATTGGCGTTGGCTGATAGTCAATCTCTTCAAACAATGCCGACATTTCACCTGTGCCTTCTGGTTTCCCGTGCTTTTTGGACGATGGGAATGCTGCCACCGCTGGGGTGTCTGGGTTGGCCTCGCCGATTGTAAATCGGGGGCGCCGGACTTGTTACCCCGTCATTCATGCCCATTTTGTCAGGGGCAAGCAAGAGTGGCGAGCGCGAAATGAGCGCCGTGTTATAGCCAACCAGCAAAAGGGGACTGGAAAACAATGTCAGACCATCTTCCAACGCCGGCACCAGAGCGGCCCATCTTTGCCTCGCTGATGCGTGGATTGCGCCGTCGTTGCCCGCAATGCGGTGATGGCACTCTGCTCGCCGGATATCTGACACCGGTTAAAACTTGTGGAGTTTGTGGAGAGGATTTCTCAGCAATCAGCGCCGATGATGGCCCGGCCTGGGCAACGATGCTTGTTCTTGGGCATTTCGTGGTGCCCCTGATGGTTGTTCTCGGGCGTGATGAAACCATCCCGATCTGGCTCGCATTCAGTATTTTGATTGTGGTTATGTTGGCGGGTGTATATGTTCTCCTGCCGCGCGCCAAGGGTTTGTTTGTCGCGCTGATCTGGGCGACAGGTGCCACCGGCGAGGATTTCACCGCAGGAAAGACGCAGCAGAACCGCAGCGGCACAGCATCACCTTTCGAGGAATAAGCTCAAACACCCGCATGTCCAACAAATGAAGTTTTTACTTTATTTTATGCTGTAATGAAAAAAACCTTGATTTTTTCATTTGGAAGACGCAGCGTTTTCTTACGGGGGAGAGCGTGATGCTTGTCGACATTAAAAATGCGGCCAGTCCAGTTTCTGTGGCCAAGGTTGCTGACGAGGTTGCTCAAAAGCCCTCTGACAAGACAGCTGTTAAATCCACGGGGCAGATCGGCGCTGATTTTCGCGCGTTGCGCCGGGCGCGTGGTTGGACCCTTAGCGAGCTTGCTGAGAAGCTGGATCGTTCCGTTGGCTGGCTATCGCAAGTGGAGCGCGGTGTCTCGGAACCGGCGCTTGATGATGTGCGCACCGTTGCGGCACTTTTCTCGTTGCCGGTCAGCTTTTTCTTCAGCCATAGCCCCGATACGCCGGAGAGCCTGTATGTCGTAAGGGCCGAGAGTCGCCGGGCGATGAGTGATGACAGCAAGGGACTGGTCGAAAGCCTGTTGTCGCCTGATCTGGGCGGCGCCTTTGAAATTGTGCATTCGGTATTCGCTGTTGGGGCAAAATGCCCGCAGCCATTTGTCCGGCCCACCGAAGAGGCCGGCTATGTGATTGATGGCAGCCTGACTTTGATCATTGATGACAAGGAATTTGCGCTGAACACTGGTGACAGCTTCCGCTTTGCGGGGGAGACAGTCTCTTGGATAAATCAGGGAACAAAACCGGCGGTGTTGATCTGGGTGATCGCACCACCTGTCTATTAGCCGGTTTTACGGACGGGAGAAGGGGCGGTTTGGCCGTCCCGTGATTGGGAGATGAAAACAAGATGAACGATATGGCAAACAAGGATCAGACCCAGCAGCCAACGGCAAAGCTGCCCGCCTCTGCGCGGGTTGTTGTCATTGGTGGTGGTTCTGTCGGCGCGTCGGTACTCTATCATCTGGCTGAACTTGGGTGGACGGATTGCGTTCTCCTCGAAAAAAACGAACTGACCTCGGGCTCGACATGGCATGCGGCTGGCAATTGCCCCAATTATGTCGGGTCGTGGACGATGATGAAAATCCAGTCCTACTCAACAAGCCTGTATCGTAAACTTGGTGAGCTTGTTGACTATCCGATGAATTACCACGTCACCGGTGCCATTCGTCTCGCCCATTCGCGCCAGCGCATGGAGGAATTTCGCCATGTTGAGCGTATGGGCCGACAGATGGGTGTGGAATTTACCGAAATGTCGAATGAGGAAATGCGTGACATCTATCCATTTCTCGAGACGCATGACCTCCATGGTGGCCAGTGGGACCCTCTTGATGGTGATATCGATCCCGCGCAATTGACGCAAGCGTTGGCCAAGGGCGCCCGCGATATGGGCCAGACAATTGTTCGCTTTTGCCCTGTGACCGCTGTTCGCCGGGAAAATGGTGAGTGGGTTCTGAGCACGCCCGTTGGTGAGATCAGATGTGAGTATGTGGTCAATGCTGCCGGATATCGGGCAGCTGAACTGGGCCGTATGTTTGGTCGTGATGTGCCATGTGTTTCCCTGGCGCATCAATATTTGATCACCGAAGCTATTCCGGAATTGACGGCGCGCGATGAAAAGCTCCCTTTGCTGCGCGATCCTGACAGCTCCTACTATCTGCGTCAGGAAAAGGACGGGCTGTTGCTCGGGCCGTATGAGAAAAACTGCCGTGCGCACTGGATAGACAACTCAGACCCGATGCCGGAGGATTTTTCTTTCCAGCTTTACAATGACGATCTGGAACGCCTTGAATGGTATATTGAAGATGCCTGTGCGCGTGTTCCCCTCCTTGGTACCGGTGGGATTACCCGGGTGGTCAATGGCCCCATTCCCTACACACCTGATGGTCTGCCCCTGATCGGTCAAATGCCCGGCGTGCCGAATGCTTTTGAAGCTTGTGTATTCACCTTCGGCATTGTTCAGGCAGGTGGCGCTGGCAAATTGCTATCGGAAATCATCGTCGAGGGTGAGGCGGAAACGGACAGTTGGGCGGTTGATCCGCGCCGCTTTACCGATCATGTCGACCAAGCCTATACCACTGCCAAGGCCATTGAGACTTACAGCCATGAATATGCGATGCATTTTCCGCAGATTCAGTGGCCGGCAGGTCGCAAAGCCAAGGTCTCGCCGCTCTATGGAAGGCTGGAGGCTGCTGGCGCAGAATTTGGTTCATATGGCGGGTGGGAGCGTGCTGATTGGTTCCCAAAAACCGCAGCAGACCGTCGCCCGGCTGACAGCTATGACCGCCAGCATTGGTTTAATGCGGTGGGGGCTGAATGTCGGCATGTCGCCGAACATGTTGGCATCCTCGAGCTTACCGGCTTTTCTCGCTTCATCCTTGAGGGCGACGGTGCTGCCGATTGGTTGCGTCGTCAGATCACCGGCGGATTGCCAAAAATAGGGCGGATTGGACTGATCTATTTTGCCTCTGCCAAGGGCAAGATTCTCAGCGAGATGACTGCCACCCGTTTGGCTGAGGACAAGATCTTGTTGATGACTGGTGCCGGTGCCTATTGGCATGATCGTGATCTGTTGCAATTCGACATGCCGCGTGATGGCAGCATCAGCCTGACCGATGTGACCGCGGAAATGGCAACTTTGCTGGTGACGGGACCGAAAGCGCCAGCGCTTCTCGGTGAGGTTGCAGGGGTGGCGATGAGCCATGCAGATTTTGCCTGGCTTTCGCATCAGAAACTCTCCATTGCGGGCGTCACTGTCACGGCCATTCGTGTCTCTTTTGCCGGTGAGGCTGGTTGGGAACTTCACTGTCCGATGGGCGAAGTCACGGCAGTTTATGATTCAATCATCGAAAAGGGAACGGCGCACCAGCTTGGCCATTTTGGTATGTTGGCGCTGGATTCCATGCGGCTTGAAAAAGGCTACCGATCGTGGAAGTCCGATCTGACATCTGATTATTCAATGTTGGAGAGCGGACTTGAACGCTGGGTGAATTTCGGCAAGGAGGAGTTTGTCGGTAAGGCAAGCCTGCAGGCCGAATATCAGGCGGGTGCCAAGCGGCGATTTGTGACGCTGACGGTTGATGATCCCACAGATGGTGAACCATTTGGCGAGGCTGTATATCTCAGCACGGTCAATGTCGATGGCAAGGCTGCCGGCCTCGTGGTTTCCGCTGGTTATGGCCACCGTGTCGGCAAATCAATTGCCATGGCTGTTCTCGACAAGGACGCGCTCGCCTCCATCTCTTCGCTCAGCATCACAATTCTTGGCCGTGAGCGCGCGGCGCATCTCGTTGATGGGGGAGTTCTGTATGATCCAGGCAATGCAAGGATGAAGGTGTAGTTTCATGACCGTTCCCGCAAAGGCACGTGCTGTAATCATTGGTGGTGGTGTGATTGGATGTTCGATCGCATATCACCTTGGAAAACTTGGTTGGACGGATGTTGTGCTGCTTGAGCGCAAGCAACTTACCTGTGGCACGACATGGCATGCAGCCGGGCTGATCGCTCAGCTAAGGGCGACGCAGAATATGACGCGGTTGGCGAAGTATTCGCAGGAGCTGTATTTTGGACTGGAGGCCGAAACCGGTGTTGCTACCGGTTTTAAGCGCAATGGGTCAATTACGGTAGCGCTGACTGATGAGCGTATGGAGGAGCTGCGCCGGTCAGCGGCCATGGCCCGAGCCTTTGGCGTTGAGATTGACGAAATCAGCCCGTCAGAAATCAGTGCCCGTTATCCACACCTGAATGTCGAGGATACGGTTGGTGGTGTTTGGCTGCCAAAGGATGGCCAGGCCGATCCTGTCAATATCACCCAGGCGCTTGCCAAGGGAGCTCGCAATTACGGTGTCAAGATTATCCAGGGTGTCAAGGTCACCGATATTCACCAGAATGATGGCCGGGTCAGAGGCGTGATGACAGATCAGGGGCCGATTGAGGCAGATTATGTGGTTAATGCAGGTGGCATGTGGGCGCGTGAAATCGGTGCCATGGCAGGAGTCGCGGTGCCACTTCATGCTTGTGAACATTTTTACATTGTCACAGAGGGCATCTCTGGGCTGACACAGAATTTACCTGTGCTGCGCGTGCCTGATGAATGTGCATATTACAAAGAGGATGCGGGGAAAATTCTGCTTGGCGCGTTTGAACCAAACTCCAAGCCATGGGGTATGGACGGCATTCCTGAGGATTTCGAGTTTGACTCACTGCCGGAGGATTTCGATCATTTTGAGCCGATACTCGAGCGCGCTGTGGAGCGGATGCCGGTTCTGGCTGAAGCGGGCATCCAGACCTTCTTCAATGGCCCGGAAAGCTTCACTCCCGATGATCGCTATATTCTTGGTGAAGCGCCTGAATTGACAAATTTCTTTGTTGCTGCTGGCTTTAACTCGGTGGGCATTCAATCGGCTGGTGGTGCCGGCATGGTCCTTGCCGAATGGATGGAAACCGGCAACGCCCCAATGGATTTGTGGGATGTTGACATCCGCCGTATGCAGCCTTTCCAGGCTAATCGGCGCTATCTTGAAACTCGTGTCTCTGAAACGCTTGGTCTGCTCTATGCCGATCATTTCCCTTATCGCCAGGTTGAAACAGCACGTGATGTGCGGCAATCGCCCGTGCATGATCGGCTAAAGGCAGCAGGTGCCTGTTTTGGCGAGGTCAGTGGGTGGGAGCGGGCCAACTGGTTTCTGCCACGAGCCGAGCAGGAGAGGGGACTCAAACCCCGCTATGAATATAGCTGGAAGCGGCAGAACTGGTTTGATTACAGTGCTCAGGAGCATCTGGCCGTGCGCGAACGTGTCGGTATGTTCGACATGTCTAGTTTTGGCAAGATCCGCGTGGTGGGTCGGGATGCCGAAGCCGTGCTGCAGCGGATTGCGGCAAATGATGTCGCTGTTGAACCCGGCAAAATTGTATACACCCAGTTCCTCAATGAGGCGGGCAGGATTGAGGCGGATGTGACGGTAAGCCGGCTGTCATCCGACGAGTTTCTGGTGGTAACGCCCGCGGCGACCGTGAGGCGCGACCTGCATTGGATCAACGGTCATATCCCAGATGATGCGCATGCGTTTGCCATGGATGTGACAGCGGGTGAGGCTGTTCTTGTTGTTATGGGGCCACAGGCGCGTGATTTTCTGGCCCCCATGATACCGCAGAGCTTGTCGAATGAGGCGTTTCCCTTTGGCACCATGCAAACCATTGAAATTGGACATGCGGTGGCGCGGGCGCATCGTGTGACATATGTCGGGGAACTTGGCTGGGAGCTCTATGTATCAGCCGACATGGCAAATCATGTCTTTGACACCATCGCGGCGCGCGCTGAAGATCACCCGCTTCAACTGTGTGGCCTGCATGCCCTTGATAGCTGCCGGATTGAAAAGGCATTCCGCCATTTTGGTCATGATATCTCAAATGAAGATCATGTTCTTGAGGCCGGGCTTGGTTTCGCAGTCAAGGAAACCAAACAGGCTGGCCGTTTTGGCCCAATGATTGGTTGTGATGCAGTCAAAGCAAAACGCAATGACGGCCTATCGCAACGATTGATGCAATTTCGCCTCAAAGATCCAGACCCGCTTCTCTATCACAATGAGGCAATTTTGCGTGATGGTGAGCTTGTCGGCTATCTCACAAGTGGCAATTACGGTCATTATCTTGGTGGTGCCATTGGCCTTGGCTATGTTAAGTGCGGTGCGGCTGGTGAGAGCGCAAACGACCAGTTAAGCTCGAGTTACTCCATTGATGTTGCTGGTAAAATCATTGAGGCTGATGTTAGCTTCAGGCCTATGTACGACCCCAAAGCTGCGCAGGTGCGGCTCTAGCATGAGGAGGCCAACATGACCATTTGGCAAAGCAGAAATATCCCTCGTTCAAACCGCCGAAGTGGTGGGCGTGAGGCCAGACGAAGTGTGCGTTCAGCTCCCCTCGCCGAGGAACTACGCCCGGTCCGTGCTGGCATGATTGGCGGCACTTTTCGCCCCCTTGATGCTGCTGCTGTGGACGCCATAGAGGATGCCGTTTATCAGATTCTCGAAGAGATTGGGCTCAGTCAGGCGCCAGAGAGTGGCGTTGCCCATTTGACAAAAGTCGGGGCGATTGCTGGCGATGATGGGCGGATCCGGTTCCCCCGTCCAGTTATCAGCAAGATGCTGGCTCAGGCGGCACGGAACATCACGCTGCACGCTCAGAATCCCAAACATGACCTGCTTCTGTCCGGATCGCGCGTTCATTTTGGTACTGCTGGCGCTGCGGTTCATGTTGTTGATATGCAGAACAATGCCTACCGTGAGTCACATCTTGCTGATATTTATGATGCGGCCAGAATTGTGGAGAATATGGACAATATTCATTTTTTCCAACGGCCCATGGTGGCGCGCGATATCGAGGACCCAGCGGCTCTTGACCTAAACACCCTTTATGCCGCCCTCAAGGGCACAACAAAACATGTTGGTGTCAGTTTTACAGAAGCTCCGTTCATGGCCCCTTGCATTTCGATGTTGCATGACATTGCTGGTGGTGAGGATAAATGGCGCGAGCGGCCATTTGTCTCAAACAGCAATTGTTTTGTTGTTCCACCGCTACGTTTCGCCACCGAGTCCTGCCTTGTCATGGAAGAAGCGGTAAAGGCTGGCATGCCTGTGCTGCTTTTGTCTGCTGGCCAGGCTGGGGCCACCGCACCTGCCAGCATCGCCGGCGCCGTTGCTCAGGCTCTCTCGGAGGTTGTTGCAGGCTTGATCTATGTTAATGCAATGGTGCCGGGACACCCCTGCATTGTTGGCACCTGGCCATTTGTGTCCGATTTGCGAACGGGTGCCATGTCCGGTGGTTCGGGTGAGCAGGGACTGCTCACCTCTGCCTGCGCTCAGATGTTGCGTCATTTCGATTTACCCGGTGGCGCTGCCTCGGGAATGGCCGACTCAAAGATGCCAGATGCCCAGTCAGGTTATGAGAAGGGAAGCACGGCAGTTATGGCCGGATTGGCCGGCCTCAACATGGTTTATGAGGCCGCTGGCATGCATGCGTCGCTTCTTGGTTTCTGTCTGGAAAGCCTGATTATCGACAACGACATGCTCGGTCAATGTATGCGCTGCGTCAGGGGCGTTGAAGTAAATGAAAAGACGCTGGGAATCGATGTGATGAAGGATGTCTGCATGGGTGGTCCGGGTCATTATCTCGGCCATGATCAGACGATTGGCCTGATGCAGACCGAATATGTTTATCCGGCACTTGGTGACAGATCGAGCCCGAAAGAGTGGGAAGAGCTGGGCAAACCGGTGCTCGTAGAGGAGGCAACCAAGCGCAAGGAGCAAATTCTCTCGGAGTTTCATCCCCAGCATATTTCGGTTGATCTAGATCAGACGTTGCGCAGCCGATACGATATTAGGCTTGGCTGAGACACACCCTGCCACTAGGCTGGTGCAGGGCCTGTAACTAAAACAAGGCCGGATTGGCAGGAGACAGTGGAAGTGGGTGCAACGGTTCGTAATGTGCTGTGGATCATGGCAGATCAGCTGCGCTTCGACTACCTGTCATGCACGGGCCACCCACATCTGCATACCCCCAACATTGATGCACTCGCGTCACGGGGTGTGCGTTTTGACCAAGCCTACGTTCAGTCGCCGGTATGTGGATCGTCGCGGATGAGCTACTACACTGGCCGTTATTGCCGCTCAACCGGTGCCGTCTGGAACAATGTGCCGCTGCGTGTTGATGAATTGACGCTGGGTGATTATCTGGGTGAACTTGGCATGAGAACCGTTCTGGTTGGCAAGACACATATGCAGCTGGACAGGGAAGCCATGGACCGGCTCGGCATTGATGCTGACTCCAGAATTGGTGTTCATGTCTCGCAATGTGGGTTTGAGCCCTACGAGCGTGACGATGGTCTTCATCCTCACGAAAGGCCGTCCACGCGTGATCTGTCCTATAACAAATATATGGCTGAACGGGGCTATAGTGGTGAAAATCCATGGCATGACTGGGCCAACGCCGCCGAGGATGATAACGGGAATATTCTCTCAGGCTGGCTTTTGGCGCATGCCGACAAACCTGCGCGCGCCAAAGAGGAAGACAGCGAAACGCCCTATATGACACGCCGTGCGATGCAATTCATTGATGAGGCTGAGGCGGAAAACCAACGCTGGTGCTGCCATTTGTCATTCATCAAACCACATTGGCCCTATATCGTCCCGGCTCCTTACCATGCGATTTATGACAAAAGGCATCTGCTGCCGGTAATGCGGCATGACAATGAGCGGCAGAATCCCCACCCTGTTTATGATGCGTTCATGAATCAGCGTGCGTCTCAGGTGTTTTCACGCGATGGTGTGCGCGACCATGTTCTGCCAGCCTACATGGGGTTGATCAAACAGATTGATGATCAGATGGGTCTGCTGATGGCCTTCCTCGAGGCGAAAGGATTGCTCGACAATACGATGATCGTGTTTTCTTCTGATCATGGTGATTACCTCGGTGATCATTGGATGGGTGAAAAGGACATGTTCCATCAGCAATCGGTCAGGGTGCCGCTGATCATCTATGATCCACGTAGCAGTGCTGATGCCACGCGAGGCACAGTAAATGAACAGCTGGTTGAGGGCATTGACCTGCTGCCAACCTTTGTCGAGGCGTGTGGCGGCGATGTCAGGGAGCATGTTGTGGAAGGGCGATCACTTGCGCCATTAATCGCTGGCGGGACACTGCCAAGTTGGCGAGAGGCGGTTTTCAGCGAATATGATTATGCGCATCAGCCGATGACCCGGGAATTGGGACGGAAACCCGGCGAAACAGGCATGACAATGATTTTTGACGGGCGGTTCAAGCTGGTTCAGATTGACGGATACCGGCCAATTCTGCACGATTTGATGGAAGACCCTGAAGAGTTTTTCGATCTTGGTGGCGATCCAAACTATGGTAGTGAGATACAGCGTTTGCAGAAAATGCTGCTCGACTGGGCCTTGTCCCGAAAGCACCGCGTTACCAAATCGAGCAAGTCAATAGAGAATTACACCGAAAAACACGCCCAGCTGAAAGCCGGTATCTATATCGGTTACTGGGATGAAGAAGAAGTGCAGTTGGCCCGGCGAGAGGCAGGGTTGCCGAATTAGTGTGTTACGCAGTGAAGGATAGTTGGAATGTATCAGGCACCAGTTGAAGATATTAAATTTACCCTGCGTTATCTTGTAGGGCTAGATCGGGTAGCAGCGATCCCCGGGATGGATATGGTATCGGAAGATCTTGTTGATGCCGTGCTGGAAGAAGCTGGCAAGCTTGCGGGCGATGTTCTGGCACCGCTCAATCACGCTGGGGACATGGCCGGTTCACGCCGCAATGACGATGGAACTGTAACCGTCCCAGACGGATTCGCCGATGCCTGGAAAGCAATGGCAGAGGGTGGCTGGATCGGCCTGAACGCGTCACCTGACTATGGCGGGCAGGGTCTGCCTCAATGTGTCAGCGCGGCTGTCAATGAAATGTGGCACGCCTCCAATATGGGGTTCGCGCTGTGTCAGCTTTTAACCCAAGGTGCCATTCATGCGCTTGAGGCGGTTGGTAATGAAGAGCAGAAGGCAACCTATCTGCCGAAGCTGAATAGTGGTGAATGGACAGGCACCATGAATTTGAGTGAACCTCAGGCTGGCACTGATCTGGCCGCAATGCGCACCATGGCCACTCCTGAGGGTGATCATTACCGTATCAAGGGACAGAAAATCTACATCACCTATGGCGAGCATGAAATGAGCGAAAACATCGTTCATCTGGTGCTGGCTAGAACCCCCGATGCTCCTCCAGGCGTGAAGGGTATCTCATTGTTCATCGTGCCAAAATATCTGGTCAATCCGGATGGCAGTCGGGGCGAGCGCAATGACGTACGGTGTTTGTCGATTGAAAAGAAACTGGGGATCAAGGCCTCACCAACCGCCGTTTTGCAATATGGTCAGAATGAAGGTGCCATCGGGTATTTGTTGGGCGAGGAGCAAAAGGGCCTGGATTGCATGTTCCTGATGATGAACAGTGCCCGGTATGATGTCGGCCTGCAAGGGTTGGCCATCTCCGACCGCGCCTATCAGCATGCGCTTAGCTACACGCGTGACCGGGTTCAGGGAACGCCACTGCAAGGCGAGAAGGGCCAATCTATTCTACATCACCCGGATGTGTTGCGGTTGATGACCACGATGAAGGCCGAAATTGAGGCGATGCGGGCGTTACTGCTTGTTGGCGGCTGTGCCCTTGACTTGGCACATGACGCCACAATCGATGATGATGGTTTCTGGCAGGAGCGCGTAAATCTGCTGATCCCAATCATCAAGGGTTGGATGACCGAACGTTCGCTTGTTTTAACCTCTGATGCCGTGCAGGTGCATGGCGGCATGGGCTTTATTGAGGAAACCGGCGCCGCTCAGCACTACCGTGATGCCCGTATTCTGCCAATTTATGAAGGCACGACGGCAATTCAGGCAAATGATCTGGTTTTCCGCAAGACGTTACGTGATAACGGTAACGCGGTCCGCAGGCTGATATCTGAAATCCGTACGGATATGGATGATGTCGCTTCTGCTGGCGAGAGTCTGGCGGCACTCGCAACAGCAATGAATGAGGCAGCGCAAACTGCAGAGAGTGCGCTGGACGCCTTGCTCGCCCGGGCGAATTCGCCCCGTGATGCGGCGTCCGCGGGTGTTGATTTCACCATGATGCTTGGATATCTGGCTGGTGGCTGGCAGATGGCGCGTGCGGGCGCCGCGGCGAGCCGGGCACTGGCCGATGGTGAGGGTGCGCCCGACTTTATGCACGCCAAACAGGCGACGGCAAATGCCTATATGGCCTATTGCCTACCTGAGGTCGACAAGCTGGCCGCGAAAATGAGGCATGGCCCAGACGCTCTGGCGGCAATTAACCCAGATTGGC
Organism: SAR116 cluster bacterium; assembly: GCA_004212735.1. Lineage (GTDB taxonomy): Bacteria > Pseudomonadota > Alphaproteobacteria > Puniceispirillales > Puniceispirillaceae > MED-G116. The sequence goes on along the minus strand of SHBD01000002.1, from coordinate 178,011 downwards.
TCTAAAGCTGGGCTGGCCCCAGGCCCGGGCGTTTGCCTGTCCGGGTCTGACAGATATGCCTAATTGCGGACAGCCGAGCCGTCATCAAGCATCGAACTGATCCGTGCGTGTGTTTCACGGGTTTTTGCCAGCGTAATAAAGGCGCGTCGCTCACGGGCATAGAGCGCCTGCTCGTCAACGCTTTCTGGATCATCACCGGCGCGCAGCATCACCTTGGCGATGGTCATTGCCACTGTTCGGTCATGTGGCATGAAATCACCCCGGCCGACGCCATCCTGCATGAACTTATCCATTTTTTCATGCAACTCCCAACTTGCCAGTTTTGCAACAGGCGGTGTTGGCGCGGCGTAGCCATCCTGCATTTCACCGACAAGTGCAATGGCGCGCGGCAGCAACCTGTCACGGTTCATGATGGTTTCGTCATACCCATCGCGGAAATATTGTAGCCGTGCAGAAAGCTGTGGTGACGAGCCGGTCAGGCCATATCCAAGATTCATCCACGTCTGCCACGCGGCATCATCCCACGAGCCTTTTGCGTCACTCCACCGCAGATAAGTCTCCTTGATCCCGCCTCCACCGGGCACGACGCCGACACCCGCCTCAACAAGACCCATCACCGAGTTGGTATGAACCACCAGCTTGTCACAATGCGCCAGAACCTCATACCCACCGCCAGCCGCAAGGCCGGATGGTGCGCCGATAACGGGAACAGGTGTATATTTCAGTTTACGCACGGCATCCTGAAAGCGCCACAGGAACCGGTCTATGCCATCCCAATCACCTGCCTCGATAAAGGCGCGAAAAGCATTCAGATCAACGCCTGCAGAAAAATGCTGGGCATCATTGTGAATGATTATGCCTTTGCCATGATCTTCTGCGGCCGCAGCAACGATCTGCATTGACTCATCCGTCAACGCATTTGCCTTGGAATGGAACTCGACAAGCCGCAGGTCGTCATCAAGCGCAAAAAGACTTGCCCCGTTGTTTTCGGTGATGGGTGTTATTGTTTGGCGTGTCATATGGAAACGAATGACACCGGCAGGCAGATTAACCGGCTGATACTCGCCGTCGGCTTGACGCACTGTCAGGGCAGCATCATTGATAGCATAAAATGGTTTGGCGTCCTGCATGATCGCGGGAATGTCCAGATCAGCCTCGCGTAGGAGTTCTGTCATGCGTGCATGTCCGATTGCATCCATCAACTCAAACGGACCACGCTGCCAGTTGAAGCCAAGTTTCATCGCATCATCGATATCCTGTGGTGTCTGGGTGACATCTGGGATCAGGCTAGCGGAGTAGGCAAGTACGCGGGCAAGAACACGGCGGCTGAATCTCGTACAGGCATCATCACCTGCAAGAATGGCGTCCAGCGGCTCCTGGCGCTGCGCTGTCGCCTCGGCGGCATTAACCGCAGCTTTTGGTAGGGTGGTGGCTGCAATACGGTATGCGGCAAGTGTCTCACCAGTACCGGTCAGTGGTCGCGCCATTCTTACCTCATCTGCACCAGTCATATAGAAGCCACCCTTGCCCTTATCGCCGGTGTATCCATCCTTGATCATGCTGTTGATCATCTCATTTTCGCCGCCAACGGCGTGAAAGGCATCACCGTCTGGCAGGATTGAACGCAGTGAAGCGACAACATCGACCATCAAATCAACACCGATCAGATCGTAAAGACCAAACACGCCAGTTTTCGGAATGCCCATGGGCCGCCCCATAAGGGCATCAGCTTCCTCTATTGTCAGACCACATCTAAATGCTTCATCAATGCCAACCTGAAGGGCAAAGACGCCAACACGGTTGCCAAGGAAGCCCGGTGTGTCAGCGCATCTGACGACCCCTTTGCCAAGAATCTGGTCATTGTAATCGGCAAGTCTGTCCATGACCTCCTGGCTGGTATCGGTGCCGCGAACCAACTCGAGAAGGCGCATATAGCGAACGGGGTTGAAATAATGAGTGATTGCGAACCGCCGGCGAAAAGTTGCTGGCATATCCTCCACCAAAAGGCTGATGGGGATTGTCGAGGTGTTTGAACTGACGATGCACTCTGCATGAATAGTCTCATCAAGGCGCTTATACAGCGCTTTTTTGATATCAAGGCGTTCCACAACAGCCTCGATGATCCAGTCACAGTCAGCCAGTTTGTGAAAATCTCCATCAATCGTGCCAGTCGTGATCAATGCGGTATTTTTCCTGTGCATCAATTGCGGCGGATCAGATGCAATCAGCCTGTCAATTGCCATCTCGGTCGGTGTTTTGTCCTCACCATCTCTTGCAGCAAGGTCAAGTAGTAGAACTTCGTGGCCGGCATTGGCGATCTGTGCCGCAATTCCACTCCCCATTGTGCCCGCACCAATTACGGCAATTTTCTTAAAGTTTGGCTCATCCATTATGCTGAACTTTCAAAATATCTGGGTTGATTGATTAAACTGGGGGATTAGTTTTGCAGAAATCGCTGCAAGGCCGCATTGACATCCAGGGGGGCCTCGGCTGGCAAAAAATGTCCCGCTTTTGGAATCACCATCGTTTCAGCGCCGGCGATGCTCTCGCCCATGCCCATCCCGGATTTGAGCGGGGTCATTTTGTCCTCTTGCGCGAGAATGCAAATTGTTGGCTGTGTGATGCTGGCTGCGGCGTCCTTACCCGTGGTGTAGGCGTTGCAGGCTTTGAGATCAGCAAGCAGGGCGTCGCGATTGTTCATGTCCATGACCCGCCGGCCAAACCCCAGGAATGAATGGCCGGGCATGCTGTTGTCATACATGTGTGCACTCGGGCCGTGTCCCCAGCTGGTCATCATTTTGATAGCCTTTTCCAGCGCGGTCTCCGACATATTCACCAGAAATTCATTGACTGGAATGGCCATGGCACCGGCAATCAGCCCCAGCGCCTTGATTCTGTCAGGATGCTTTGCTGCAGTTTCAAGCGCGATCAGCACGCCCTGTGAATGGCCAATCAGCGTTGCGGTAGCAACACCAAGGCTGTCCAATAGCTGAATGAGCCACCCGGTCATTGCCTCAATACTATCGAGTGGTGAACCTCCTGACAGACCATGGCCCGGAAGATCGGGGGCGAGGATGGCAAATCCGCGATGAGCCAGGTAACGGCTTTGCAGAACCCAAGTGAGATGATTCTGTCCGCTACCATGCAGCAGGACAACAACATTTCCGGTGGCATCAAAATCACGCCCGCCGGTGGCGATATGGATTGTTGCATCATGCAATTGATGTTTCATCACCCACGCTCCTTCACCTGATCTGTTATGACTTGGTTTTTCGGGCTGCTGCTTTGAAACCCTGCTCGAAATCGGCGATGATATCGCTGACATGCTCAAGCCCTACTGACAGCCTGATCATATCGTCGGAAAGACCGCCCTCGAGCATGGCCTCTGCTGAAATATGCGAGTGAGTTGTGCTGGCAGGATGGATGACGAGAGTCTTTGCATCGCCAACATTGGCTAGGTGCGATGCCAAATCGACGGCTTCAATGAAGGCCTTACCAGCATCGCGCCCGCCCTTCAGACCAAAGACGATGATCGAACCGGCACCACGTGGCAGCATCTTCTTGACCAATTCATAGCTCGGATGATCGGCAAGTGTTGGGTGACGGACCCAGGCCACCGCATCATGGCTGGTCAGGAACTCAAGCAGCGCTGCCGTATTTTCCATGTGCTTCTGCATACGCAGCGGCAGGGTTTCAATGCCTTGCAATATGTGGAAAGCGTTGGTTGGTGACATGGAAGGGCCGAAATTATACATGCCTTCGGCTCGAAATTTTGCAGTGAAAGCAGCCGGGCCAAATTCCTCAAAGAAATTGATTTCATTCATCGCATAATGCGGGCCGGCGATCGTTGGGAATTTGCCATTCTGGTCCCAATTAAAATTGCCACCGTCAACAACGGCACCACCGATTGCAATGCCATGGCCTCCCATCCACTTTGTCAGGGAATGAATGATGATGTTAGCACCAAGATCAATTGGCTTGAGCAGCCACGGCGTGTTGAAAGTGCAATCCAGCATCAGGGGTACGCCGGCCTTGGCGGTGATCTTTGCGACCGCCTCGACATCCATGACATCAAGGCCCGGATTGCCGATAACCTCGCCAAAGACGATTTTTGTGTTTGGCTGAATGGCGGCTTCGATCGCCGCCAGATCATCTGGCGCCACAAAGGTGGTGGTAATGCCGAATCTGGGCAGCGTGTTTTCCAGCAGATTGATGTTCGCCCCATACATACGTGACGAGGCAACAACATGGTCACCGGCTGAACAGATTGTCATTACAGCTGTCGTCAGCGCTGCCATGCCAGATGCTGTCCCTGTCGCAGCAACACCGCCATCAAGAGCGGCGACGCGCTGTTCCAGCACGGCAACGGTCGGGTTCGAGATACGCGTATAAAGGTGGCCGCCAAGTTCCATATTATAAAGAGCGGCAGCATGTTCACTATCCTTAAACACATAGGATGTTGTCTGGTGAATTGGCACCGCCCGCGATCCGTGGACTGGATCGGGCACGTGCCCTGCATGCAGGCTCAAAGTGTCAAATTTATAGTCACCACTCATCTCGTCCATCCTTCCTCGTCAAGCGCGGGAAAATCGCCCTGTTTTTGCCGCGTTGCCACCATCAAGTCAATCGCTGCCTTGTTCGCATCGGAGTTCACATCGGAGCGAAAATTGCAATGTCGTCTTTTGTTAATCGCGTCATTTTGTTGAGGGTAACGAGATGGTTGAGATGGGCTCTTGCCTCACAACTGGCGAAATATATCTCATGATCGGTTAATTCGAACGGGAACAATAGTGCCATGGCGTCATTTGTTGTCAGCGGTCCGCCAGCATTCAGCAATTGTTCAAGCCGGTGTTCGTGATGCGCAATCAGTTTAGACGCGCGGGGCGCGCCACCGTAGAATGGCCAGTCATGGCCCGGGATGATCAACCAGTCATCTTCAAGCCCCCGCATCTCCTCAAGATATGCAAAGTAATCTGCCAAAACATCATGATCTGGTTCACGCAGTGCCACCGAGATATTTGGTGAAATCCGTGGCAACAAAAAATCGAAACCGATATAGAGATGGCGTGCGTGGTCCATCAGGCCCATATGACCCGGTGAATGGCCGGCATCAAATCGAACCTCCCAAACGCCGGCTGCAGTTTGGAAACTATGGCCAGGTTCGACAATTTGCACCTCTGGCAAATCACCGACAAGGGTTCGAAAATAGTTGCCACGATCGCGGCGACGGCCAACCCCGATGTCGCCAAGCCCAAAATTGGCATAGGCGCTACCGCCGATATCCGCTGCTTCTTTGTCGCTGTAACCAAGCAACAGCGCTGTTTCCTCATATTCTCGTTCACCCATGAAAATCGGCGCGCCCGTGATGCCGGCCAAGGCGCCGGCATATCCAACATGATCAGCATGATGATGTGACACGATAATGCCAATAATTGGCTTTTTGGCCTGCAGCTTTGCCAGAATGGCGGGCCATTGCGCAGCATTGCTTTCTGCATTGAGTCCACAATCGAGCAGCAACCACCCCGCTGTTGTCTCAAGGGCAAAAAGATTTATGTGATTGAGCCGGAAGGGCAGGGTAAAGCGGAACCAGAAAAGATCATCGGCCAGTTGCTTGATCTGACCTTCCTGCGGTGCAACCACGTCAAGTGGGATCATGTCGTTGCTCATTTGGTGTCCTTTGACTGGCTGGGCAGCTTTGGCAGTGGCGCGACACTGTTGGTAAAGTCACATTGGCGCCATGCCTCGTAGATCACGACGGAGACAGCATTGCCCAAATTGAGGCTACGGTTATCGGCAAGCATCGGCAGGCGGATCTTTCTGTCATCGGCAAACATGTCGTGAACCGCATCTGGAAGTCCCGTCGTCTCAGCACCGAACAGGAAGGCGGTGTTCAAGCCGTAGGTCGGTTGATTGTGGGTCTGGCTCGCAAATTTTGTGGCCACAAAAATTTCTGACTGCTGCAGAGCTGAACGACATTCATCGAGGCTCTCATACTCTTTTACCAACGCCATCTCGTGATAATCGAGGCCTGCACGGCGGACAGCTTTTTCATCAAGGTTGAAGCCAAGAGGGCGAATCAGATGCAGGCGAGAACCCGTATTGGCACAAAGCCGGATGATATTCCCCGTATTTGGCGGAATCTGCGGTGTGAATAAAATGATGTCAAACATATCGTAACCCTGATCGGTTCACACTTGCTCAGTCTCGGATAACCCCAGATTGGATATTGCAAGAGTCACGACGATACGTAACCCCGAAAGGAGAAAGAATGGTGCAACCCGCGATATACCCCACCGCCGGAGTGTAGCAGTGTTTTGCCAACGTCATCGGTAAATTTTAGCGTGAAAAAGCGAGATATTAACGAAATTGATCACTCAGGCCCAAGGCAAATAAACGTGTTCTGCGCGATGAAATAATAAAATTTCTATCATTCATAATCATATGATCATGAGGAATTTCAATTTTCCCACCCTTTGAAACAAGAACACTACAACAGTTTTCAGTAAAAATTTGGCAAGAATATGAGATTGGTTGCTTTGTCAAACATCTGATGCTGTGCTTCAAAAAGATGTTTCTCTAATTTTTTGATTAATGAATTTTTAACTTTATTGATGAAAATGCGAACCAGAAAAGGGGACATCTACCCTTTTTCAGAGGTTTCGTTTACGAAAAATTAACGTCTCTACCTCTATTCTGGCTTCTCAAAATTCCACCCTGGGCAATTGAGAACCGAATGAGAGAGTGCGTCAATGAAATGTTTTAGTCCATTTGGATATGTCTGCAGCAAACCTCAAAATCCATTAACACAAGAACCATCGCATCATGATGCAGCGAGTTCATGTATAGGCACTTTGCTGAACGTGTCTCAGACCCTCTGCTTGCCAAAAGATCTGTTGATGGCGATCGCTGCATTATGCCTGCTTTCTGCTGTTGTCTCGTCTGATGCCAACGCGCAGCAGGCCAGCCACCATGTCGATGTCGAGCGATCAGCCGCAAATTTACCCGATAGCGAAACGGTATTGCCTGACCACGTCCGGCGCTCTCTCTTTCTCGACCCTCGGGTGGCAGAGGCAAATGCGCGCGCCTGTCAGGCCGTGCATCGGCTTGGGTTGCGCCGGGCAGAGGCGCGTCCCCAGATCAGCGGGTCCATAACGGGCGGCAAGCGTATCGCTGGCCGGATCAAGAAGGATCCGGGTACTTCATCCGTGTTTGATAGGCGTCAACGCACCCCTGAGGAGAGGGAAATTAACGCCAGTGGTGCCCATCGGCGTGACTATAACTACGAGGAAAACAACAATATTTATGATGCGAATGTGAGCTTGAGCTACACACTATGGGATTGGGGCCAGAGGCGCGCCGGCATTGAGGCACGTGAACTTGAGCATCAGGTGGCCCGTATCGAGGCGGCGCAGATTCTCAGCCAGCGTGGATTTGATCTTCTTAGCCTCGGGTTGCAGTTGCGATTATACGACCGGACCCTGTTTTCGCTCAATGCCAATGCCGAGGTGGTTGCTGAGCAAATCGAGATTGTAAGATCGCGTGTTGAGGCAGGTGCTGGCAGGGTGTCCGAGTTGCGTGAAGCCCGTCTTATCGCCCTCGACCTGGAAATCCAGCTTAACAGAATCAAGGCTCAACGTGACATTTTGGTTGATCAGCTGGCAACCGATTTTGAATTGCTGCCAGAAGATGCTGATTTCGTGGTTGCCAGTTTCTGGTTCCATCGGCCTGATGCGCTCGCCCATCTGGCAGCAGACCGGACTGACAAGTCCCATGCAGTGCGGCTTCGCATGCAGGTGGTTGGCCATGAGGAAAAACAGATCAGGGGCAGCCGCTATCCAAGGCTCGAGGGTGTGCTTGATGGCAAGGTGTTCGATGTCAGTGACTATAAGGATGAATATGAGCTGGTTGGACGGCTTGAGATGCGGATGCCACTTTATGATGGCGGTGCCGCCAAGGCCCGCCTTCGTGAAACTTCGTGGCGGAGCCGGGAACTGAAATCCAGCCTAAACGCGTTATATCGCGAGCATGATATCGAAATGGAAAAGGTGAGCAGTCGATTCACCAATCTGGTGCGCGAGGACAAGGAAGCCCGCGCCCGCCTTCAGGAACTCAAGCAGCGGATGAAATCTTTGTTGGCCATTCAAGGCCAGACGGTGAGTTCACCCCTCCAGATTGCCCAGCTGCAAGTGCAGGTTGGTGATGCTCAGACTCGCCTTATTGAACTTGAAATTGAGAGTGAAGCCGTGCGTGCCAACGCATTGTTTCTTGCTGAACAGCTGGACGACGTGCTGGACCTCAGAGTTGGAGAAAATGGATGTTAAAGAAAGTTAGAACACAGAAGGACCACTGGTTTTTTGGTCCGATTCTCGCCTGCAAGAAAGTCTATTTTCAGGTGATCTGGGCGTCGGTGTTGATCAATTTGTTTGCCCTTGCCTCATCACTCTACATCATGACGGTCTATGATCGGGTCGTGCCAAATAATGCGATTGAGTCGCTTTGGGCTCTGACCTCCATGATTGCTGTCGTCATTCTTTTCGACCTTGCGATGAAAATTCTTCGAGGGATTTTCGTTGATACGGCCAGCGCGCGCGTTGACAAACAGGTATCGACAGCGCTGTTCGACCGGATTGCCCGTCATGACGCCACCATGTCAAAAACGGCAACCGGAGCGCCCGCCGGCACGGTACGCAATTTTGATATGCTTAAGGATGTGATCGGCTCCGCCAGCTTCACAGTGTTTGCTGATCTTCCCTTTATCCTGCTGTTTATCTGGGTGCTGTATCTGATTGGTGGCCCGATAGCGATTGTGCCGGCCCTCATTGTGCCGGTGGTCATCCTGTTTTCGCTCGGTCTCCAGCCGATCATAAGAAGGATGACGGAGCTTAGTCAGTCTCAGGGCAAATCAAAGCAGGCCGTTATGGTCGAAATGATCTCTGCGCTGGAAACAGTAAAGACGGTCCAGGGTATTTCAATGTTGCGTAACAGATGGCTGAACTCGGTAATTCATCAGGGGAAATCGACAACCAAAACAAAATTTACCAGCCAACTTGCCATGCAATTCTTTCAGTTCTGCCAGCAGAGCAGTCAGGTAATCATTGTCGTCTATGGGGTTTTTCTGATTGCTGAGGGTGGCCTTACAATGGGACAGTTGATCGCCTGCGTCATTTTATCAGGCCGGACAATGGCTCCACTGGGCCAGTTGACGGGCTTGTTGGGAAAGATGAATTCTGCGCTCTCTGCCTATAAGGGTTTAGATGAAATTCTCGGCACACCATCGGAGGAGGAGGATCGCGCTGAGCAGGTTGCTCGTCCTGCCATCAAGGGTGACGTTGAATTTCGCAACGTGTCCTTTACTTATGAGGAACAGCCCGAAGCTGTTCTGACGGACATCAATTTTAAGCTGAATGCAGGAGAGAGGCTTGCCATCGTAGGGCGGTTTGGCTCCGGCAAGACGACCCTGTTGCGCCTGCTCTGTGGCCTCAACCCACCCGACAAGGGGTCGGTGTTGGTAGACAATGCCGATATTCGGCAAATTCGCCCCGAGGATGTGCGGCGCAATATCGGGGTGGTAATGCAGAACCCCGTCCTGTTCTCTGGGTCGATACGGGACAATATTCTCATGGGTAATCCCAGTGCCAGCGACGAGGATTTGTTGGAGGCAGCGCGACTGTCGGGGGCTGAGGCCTTCATAGGCATGCTGCCCGGTGGTTTTGATTTTCCCCTGTCTGAGCGTGGTCAGGAGCTGTCGGTTGGTATGCGCCAGACGGTGGCAATTGCGAGGGCGCTGGTTGGCAAGCCGAACATTCTATTGATGGATGAGCCGACGGCACCGCTGGATAACGCTGCAGAGATGGCGATGGTGCAGAGTCTTGAGGTGGCGACAAAAGGCCTAACGACAATTTTCATTACCCATCGTGGTGCCATGTTGCAGATGGCAGACAAAGTGCTGGCTCTGGAGGAAGGAAGAATTGCTGCCTTCGGTCCAAAGGATCAAGTGCTGAAACCAAGTCCTGTAGCCACTTCTGCTGGATCGGCGAGCTGAGACCTGCAGGAATTGGCCAAAAATCAAAGTTAGAAATTTATCATTTCAGGAGAGTGTCTTGAACGTCATCATAACCTTACTTCTTTTGCCTTTCAGACTGCTCACGGGCCTCTGGAAAATTCTGACATACCCGTTCAAGGCATTGTTCAACCGCATCTATGGACCGCCTCCAATGATGATGGGTGGACCGCCGGTGGATCATAGCGCTCCCGATATGACAGAAGAAGAGAGCGGAATGCGCGGACAAAAGCTCTATTTTCTGATCTCTGTATTTTTCATTGTTGCGGTTACGTGGGCAATTTATGCAGAAATCGATGAGCAGGTTCGTGCAGAAGGTATCATCGTCACCCCATCTGATGTTCAGCATGTTCAAAGCCGTTTACCGGGTTCCGTCGTTGAAATAATGGTGAAGCTTGGCTCTTTCGTCGAGGAAGGAGAGGTGATGTTCCGCCTTGAGGATGAGGATGTGCTGGCCAATTTTGCTGACAATGAGATCAGCCTTTATGCAGCGCGTGCCTCAGAGATCAGGCTGACGGCTGAAATGCTTGGGCATGAACAAGCCGTATTTCCAGCAGAGCTAATCAAGGTTGCGCCAGACGCCGTCGCTAAAGAGCAATCCTTGTTCCAGAGCCGCCGTGCCGCAATCGAATCGCGCCTGTCTGTGTTGCGCTAGGCAGTGGAGACCTTGGAACGGAGCATTGCCGAAAAGGTCGCAGAAGCACGTATTTCATCAAGTCAGGCAATGTTGATCAGCGAAGAAATCGCTTTGCTGAAGCCGCTTGTGGAAGCCGGACATGAGCCTCGTGCATCACTGCTGTCCGCACGCACGCGGCATCAACAGGCCGAGGGTGCCGCGGAGCTTGCGCGGCTTGCCGCTGACGCCCATCGCTCGGACCTTGCTGGTAAAATTCGTGAGATGGAGTCGCTTCAGATCAGTTTCCGCGCAGAGGCGGCCGAGGGTCTTGTCGACGCGCAGACCAAGGCAGCACAATTCCTGTCTCGCAAAGATGCCCTTCAGGGCAAGGTTCGTCATGCCGACATTCGCGCCCCTCTCTCGGGAACAGTCTCGGCGGTTCACATAAAGACCAGAGGGGCTGTTGTTCAGGCAGGGACAGTTCTGGCGGATATTGTTCCAGCTGAGGCGGCTTTGTTGGTCCGCGCGCAAATTCCTCCACAAAAGGTGGCGTCGGTACAGCCCGGTCAAACGGCCAGAATTTCACTCTCGGCCTATGACCCCTCAAGGTATGGCGTGCTTATGGGGGTGGTTGAGCGGGTGGCCAATAACACCACGCAGATGGAAAATCAGATGCCTTTTTACGAGACTATGATTGTCATCCCGAAGGCTGAATTAACCAAATCGGCGAAGAAACCGGAAATTGTTGCTGGCATGCCACTGACCGTCGATATTCTTGGCGAAAAGCGAACGATCATGAATTATATCATGACACCAATCCAGAAATCACTCTCGGTGGCATTTCGCGAGCAATAGGCAAAACAATCAGGGCGCGCCGCCAGAGTGGCGCGTCTTTGCCGTGTAGTCGACCATTGCGTTGTCAGCGATAATTCGGCACAAAAGCCTATGCCAAAAGTTGCCAAAGATGTGATGCGTTTTTCGACTGCTGTCATTCTGGTTGGTGCGGCGCCCGTCGCTATCAAACCCGTTCTGACAAGCTTGCCGGGAGACCTGCCTCTGATAGCGGCTGATGGTGGGGCGTCAGCGCTACTGGCCCTTGGCAAGGTGCCAGATGTGGTGATCGGTGATATGGACTCACTGATTTCACGCGATGCGCTGCCATCCTCGGTGGAGCTGATACATCTTAAAGGACAGGATGATACAGATTTCGAAAAATGCCTCGCTCGCATCGAGGCACCGCTAATCATCTGTCTTGGCTTTCTGGAGGCGCGCTTCGACCATTCGCTCGCGGCCATCCATGCATTGATGTGTTTGCGTCATGATCGGCCCGTTTTACTCGCGGGTGATACTGATGTCTTATTGCGCCTCACCGGGGATGTTGAGGTAGCGTTGCCACTTGGCAGTCGTATTTCCGTCTGGCCACTTGGCCGACAATCATTCGAGTCATCGATGGGACTGCGATGGCCTCTCACGGGATTGGAGATGGCCCCCGGTGAGATGATTGGTATATCCAATGAAGTTAGTGATACGCCAGTGAAAATAGCCGCCACCAGTGGTGGTGACGGCTATGCGCTAATTGCGCCGGTTGAGGCGATGGGTGCTGTGATTGCCGCCGTCACCGACGGTGTTATTGCCTAGATAAAGGGCGTAGCCATCCAAAGGCATCCAAAGCCGGTGATGACATAGGTGCCTGCGTTGATACTGTGTCTTCTGCCAGCAAGCAGATGGATGAGCACATAAGCCAGAAAGCCGATGGCAATGCCAGCCGCAATCGAAAATGTGAGTGGCATTAAGATCGCCATCAACATAACCGGCATGGCAACGGCCATATCCTCCCAATCCAGATCGCGAAGAGGGGCCAGAAAACTCGCAGCAACAAAGACCAGCGCCGGTGCGGTTGCAAAGGCCGGTATTGATGCAAACAGGGGTTCCAGAAACAGACAACACAGGAACAGCGCGGCAACGGTGAGCGCTGTCAGACCCGTTCGCCCACCATCCCGAATGCCGGTGGCGCTCTCAAGATAGGTGGTCATACTTGAGGTTCCCAGTAGGCTACCGACAACACTGGCACTTGTATCTGCCAAAATCGCGCGGTCGAGATTGTCGATGCTGCCATCCTGCTTGCGCTTGCCCGCAATTGTGGCAATTCCGGTCAGCGTTCCAGTTGTGTCAAAGAAATCGAGAAAGAACAGGACAAACACCACCGACAAAAACCCAAAGCTGGCAAGTTGTGAAAAATCCAATTGGAACGCAGCGCTGGCCACGGGTGGTGACCCTAAAACACCGCGAAACTCTGCAAGTCCGCTAATCCAGCCGATCAGGCTGAGGCCCAAAATAGTGAGAAGCACGCCACCTCTGACGCCACGCGCCGCCAAGCCGGCCATCATCATTAATCCGGCCAGCGATAGCAGCAATTCCGGGGCACTCATCACCCCAAGCCGCAGTAACGTGTCGGGGTCATCAGCAACCAGCCCCATTCCCTGCAGTCCAATCATCGCAAGGAACAGACCAATCCCAGCAGTAATGCCAGCCTGAAGGTCCCGCGGAATTGCACCAATCAGCCAGCTGCGTAGCCGGCTGAGCGAAAACAACAGAAACAGCACCGAGGCCACAAATACCGCTGCCAGTGCCTGCTGCCAGCTGAAATTCTGACCCATTACTAGCCCGTAGGCAAAATAGGCATTCAGCCCCATGCCCGGGGCAACAGCGACAGGCCAGTTGGCCCAGACACCCATGATCACAGTGCCAAGCACCGTGGCCAGAATTGTGGCAACAAACGCAGCTGCAAAAGGGATTCCTGCATCTGCCAGAAACATGGGATTGACGGCAACAATGAATGACATCGTCAGAAATGTGCTGAATCCAGCGGTGATTTCCTTGCGATATGTGCTGCCGTTATGGGAAATGCCAAAAAAACGGTCCATAACGTGACTTCCAATCTAAATAAGTGTCAAAGGCAAATTTGCCTTTTCTCAGGTGATCCGGATGATGATGTGAACCTGCGCGAGTGCCGGCGTCGATTGACCGGGAGCAGCAGCATTCAGTTATCACCAATGCCGGTTGCGACGCTTATAAACGGTTTTTTGATTGGTTGTCCGGCAAAATGTGACTGTGATGGTTATTTTCTTGTCTCTTTGACGGATATCCGTAAATTGTCAGTAAGATGTCGGGCAACGCTTGGCTCTCAGTAACGATCAGAATTGGAATAATGGGATATGAAAAGCCAGGATCAGATGGCAGGCGCCAGACAGCCCCTTGAAACACTTGCTTCATTCACAATTTCTCAGCGCTTTGCCGATGACCTTTTCATGACGCTGTTGTCGCGTTTGTTTCTGGTTATTGCCGGATCGGCATTGATTGGTCTTTCGGCTCAGATTGAGGTTCCGTGGTATCCGGTTCCAGTGACTGGCCAAACACTTATGGTTCTGCTTATCGGCATGGCTTATGGCCCAACTCTCGGTGCCGCGACGATTGTTGCCTATCTGCTCGAAGGGGGGATGGGATTGCCTGTCTTCGCCGGTGGAGCAGCGGGATGGCCTGTCCTTGCCAGCTTCACAGGCGGGTATTTGATTGGATTTGTCCCAGCCGCATTTCTTGTTGGCGTATTGGCGCTGCGGGGTATGGGCCGCACGATGTTTGGCACTGTCATGGCGATGGTTCTTGGCAATCTGGTCATTTACACCTGCGGTGTCGCCTGGTTGCAGGGTTTCATCGGATTGGAAAAGGCTATTGCTGGTGGTCTAATGCCATTCATCTATGGTGATCTTTTGAAAATCCTTATCGCAGCGGTGGCGATGCCAGCCGCATGGCGGGTTGTTCAGCAATTCCAGGGAAAATAAACCCTATTTTAATTTTGCCGGCATTTGCCTACAAGACACCACGAATAAAACGGCGCTCCTGTCGCACGTCAGATGGCTTCGCACGACAGTCGGCGCTGTTTTTAGGTGCACCTACCCACTAATGGTGGCAATGCTGTTGTCGTTCGTGGCTATGGGCAATATCTCATCCTGAGACGTCTCAAACTCAGCTGCTGCGTCATCTGCGTCCAGCACCTCTGCTTCGCCACTAGCCTCAATGATCTCAAGCAGTTTTTCCTCGGGAGACACTTTGTCAGAGTGCAGGATCGTTACCGCGATGACAGCGGCAATACTTGTCGTTGTCAGATTTTCCGGCTGGTCTTCAGGGCGGTGGAACGGAATGATGCTGCATTCCGGACGTGCTTCACGGTCGGTCAAACGCATTTTATGCTCCCTCGTGTCAGGTCAGACTTAGTTTTGGATAACATATATGGATGGGGCCGTAGATCGGCTTTTGCCTTGCGCAACCTATCAACACCTAGATGTAAAACCAGCTGTTCCATACGATATGTAGTGTGTACCGAATAATCTTCACTGCAAAGCAAAAAACGCAACAATGTCAAAAATAGTCGAAAAAAGAGGCCGCGAGGCCTCTTTTCGTTGTTAAGTATGTCTCGTTGTTAACGAAACAGATTAGTTTCCAACACGGCGGACAAATATCGTTCCAGCCGGTTTGTTGTTGACGTTCTTAACCGTGTTGGTTGCTTGGCTGAAGATCACCGTCTCAATGCCGAAACTGTCGACAACGGCAACACGGGCGCGAATCTGCCGGTTGACCAGTGCCTGCGTCAGCGGGATCTGTGTTGTTCCAGCAGTTTCAATCACCCGCCAGTTGCGGCCATCAGTTGATGACTCCCACCCCACTGACATGCTGGCGATGCCATCCTCGTCCGAAATTCGTGCGGTGCTGGCAACGATGGTCTGACCCTCGGAGGGTTCTCCAGTCAGCATAACCTCGCCCTGAACCGGATCATCGACGTTAACAACCGATTCGGATGGGCTTGTTACCAAAATTTCCTTGGTGCCATGGCTGTCAACATAGGACACCACCGCCCGATAAGAATAGCCGACATGGCGCTGCTCCAGTTGCAACAGTTCGCCGACAACCTCGGGAAATGCCTGCCATTCCGTTTTTGTGCTGGAGCGTTGCCAAATGATTGAGTAGGTGCCAAGACCATCCTCGTCAGCAATCATGCTCGTATCGACTTTGAGCGCATCTTCCTCCTGAGCGAGCCCGACAAGCTGTGGTGAACCGATAGGCTTGTCATTGACATTCTGAACAGGGCTGGATGGTGGGCTGAGAATTGTTTCCAGATTGCCCTGCCCGTCAACATAAGACAGTTCAACACGAAGCCGTTTGCCAACATGCTCTTCACGTGGTGTAAAGGACTGCCTAACTTCTCCGGTTAGATTTAACCAATCTTTGTTGTTGGATGATGCCTGCCATTGGACCGAAATACTGCCAACGCCGTCACCATCCATTACAGATGAGGCATCGATGATTAGCGGATCATCCTCGATGGCGACAAACGCACCTGCCTCTACGTTGCCCTGCTCCACTCCACCAGTGGTGGCATCCTGTGAGGCTTGGCTTGCGTCTGCGAGATCACTCTCAGCCGTTGCTGTCGTGCCATCTGAGCCGGAGGAGCCGGCAGAAGATGTCGCATCTATTGAGGCCGTAGTGGTGCCGCTTGTGTTAATTGAGGTTGTAGATACAGCGCTGGTTGAAGCACTGTCTCCATTGGCCTTCGTCTCTGGAAGGCCACCTGCAAATGCCTGAGCAGTTCCTGCTGCGACAGAGCCTGCAATAATATACTTAAGTAGCCGGCGCATGAAAAATGCTCCCCAGTTAACTTCTGTGTTCCAACAGCGATGATTAGTCCGCATCGTTATAGCTTTCTACATCACAGCTAAACAATTTAGAAAGTCGCCTAAAATTAAGCGGTTGTCTAGGTTTTATGTGCATAAAATGTGCCTTTTCGGCTAATTGATGCTGTCAAAAGTTCCCAATTAAACGCGCAAAGCGCCAGAACGCCGCGACATCACACCCCTAGAGCTGTTCTTCTTCAACGACTTTTTGTGCAACGCGAAAGCATTCCAACGCTTGTGGCACACCGCAATAGATGCCGATTACGTGCAAAATAGCCCTCAACTCATCCTTTGAGACACCGTTACGGATGGCACCTCGGCAATGCAATTCCCATTCATGCATTTTGCCAAGGGCACCAATCATCGTCAGATTCATCATCGATCTCGTCTTGGCATCAATGGCCTCATCGCCCCAGCCGAATCCCCAACACCATGCTGTCATGGCTTCCTGAAAGGGCCGATTGAAATCGTCGGCATTCTCAAAGGTCTTTTCGACATAGTCAGCACCAAGGGTGCCTTTTCGCTTTGCAAGTCCTGTTTCAAACATATTGTCCATTATTGTGCATCCCTTCGCTGGGCGGATTTTTGTAAGCCACTGCCTCAATTTACTAAGAGCCAAGAATGTAGGGGATAACACATCAAGGTCAATGGTCCCGACAAATCCCTGTTCTGGAATTTGGTGATGGGTGGCGCCAATGTCAGGCACTAATTCAACTGTTCAGATCAAATATTAATTGGCCGCATTATTCGCGTTGAAAATGCCGGCCCTGATGGGTTCGGCGGGTGCCTTTTTCTGTTATTTGTTCCGGCTTTTTAGATGTTTTTCATTCATTCGTTGGACACCCGCCCGGGAGAGGCTGAATTGTTGGCGGTGTTTGCCGCCTATGTCGCTGATAGGCTGTTGCCAGAGAATCTAAGGCGACGATTGAGCGTGACCATAAACACCACTGCACAACCAATCAGAGTTCCAATTTCGCGAGACTATATGATTTCGCAAAAAGGCTTCCTACGGTACGTGCTACCGACGGACTTCACCTTTACGGCATCGGTTTCGGTTGGCATGCGTGACGCGATGGAAGTCATCGCGCATGAGTTGATCCACATATCGCAGATTTGTCATGGCCGTCTACGTGTCCAAAGGCGGCGAGTTGGCGCTGGTACGGCTGCGCGGCAAATTCATATTGCAAGTTGGTGCAAGGCAACATTGACGCCGATCGATCAGATTGAATGGCACAAAAGACCCTGGGAGATCGAGGCCTGCAACTGGCAGACGGTTCTGGTTGACGAGTTTCTGCTCCGTGCGAGTGGTAAGGCCTCAACCGTTAAGGTTCAAAGGCATCAGTCAGACCGTTTGGCTCTGTATCGCTTGCCAAAAACCATGACGCCAGCTGCAAAGGTGACGCCTGTCTCAACGGTGCCCCGCCTCAACTACACGCCGGAATCAGAACGAAAAATGCCACATATTTCAATCACACCGGTGACACCCCTGGCTGAGCAACAGCCCTTGCCCGTTGAAGAGTGCGAGGTTGAGATTGCTGGCCTGCCATTTCGCCGCCGTCTCAGGCAGGAGATCATCGAGGAAAAACGCCATGAGCTTCTCCTGCGTGGTTTGATATCTCAATGACGTGACATCTGGTTATAACGCGTGGCAGTCAAGAGGCTTCCATTTACCAGACGACAGGTGTATCAAAACCGCTGTGTATCTATGAATTTAGACCATTTCAACGGATCCGGTGTGATGTACAGGCGAAGAACGTAATGAATATCTATAAAAGCGTGACCGAAGAGGTTTTTGTGCCGGTTCATCCCGCGGGGTGGCCCTTCATTTTCCTGTTCGTTCTGGTCAGCCTGCTAATCAGCTATTACTGGCAGCCATTCACTCTGCCGGGAACGCTGCTGTGTCTGTGGTGTGTCTATTTCTTTAGAAACCCAAAACGTACAACACCTGTAACTGAAAATCTGGTGATAGCGCCTGCTGATGGACGCGTTTTGTCGAAAGGTGTCGTCCCCGTCCCCGATGACCTCGATCTTCCGGATGGCGATTGGCGACGCATTTCAATTTTCATGAATGTGTTTGACGTACATGTGAATAGAGCGCCGGTCTCGGGTGTAGTGGTGGCCACAAGCTATCACAAAGGACAGTTTCTCAATGCCAGTCTGGACAAGGCGTCTGAAAAAAATGAGCGACAGAATGTGGTCCTGCAATGTCAGGATGGCCAGAAAGTTGGCGTTGTCCAGATCGCTGGCCTTGTTGCGCGACGGATTCTGCTGGAAACAGCCGTTGGCGATCATTTGTCGGTTGGCCAGCAATTTGGCATTATCCGCTTTGGTAGCCGTGTTGATGTTTGGGTGCCGGCAAATATGCCAGTACCGGTGTTGGTAGGACAGAAGACAATCGCTGGTGAGACAGTCATCGCGGATATGTCTGGCGTGATCCCGGAGCCATCTCAGATGAGCGAGCGCTGATGACAGCGAAACACCCAAAAAACAAGGGATTTCGGTCCGTTTCCCTTTTCTGGCTGATACCAAATATGCTTACCGTGGCGGGTCTGGTCTCAGGTTTGACAGCCCTCAAGTTTGCGCTTGATGGCCGCTGGGCAGGCGTCATTGTTCTGGTAGCACTGGCAGCGGTTTTTGATGCGCTAGACGGGCGAACAGCCCGTCGTTTTAAAACCTCATCGGCCTTTGGTGCCGCGCTTGACAGCCTGTCCGACCTGGTGGTGTTTGGCGTCGTTCCTGCCTTGTGCCTGTATCTCTGGGCTTTACAGGACTCCGGACGGGTCGCTTGGTGGGCAACCCTGTTTTATGCGGTGTCGATTGCCCTTCGTCTTGCCCGTTTTGACTCTGAATTGCCGAATCCGCCTGAGTACGCTAAGGACTATTTTACCGGCATTCCAGCGCCGGCATCAGGGTTTCTGGTGCTGATGCCGATTTGTGTTGAGCTTGAGTTCCAGCTCGGTTTTGTTCGCGAACCAGCCTATGTGTCCGCTTGGCTCGTGCTGATCGGGGCTGGCGCTGTCAGTGCGATACCGACCTTTGCCGGCAAACGATTGAAACTCCCGGTTTCGACTGTGCTTCCTGTGCTGGCGTTGATCGGCCTGTTGATGGCTGGTTTGGTGACCCAGCCTTGGATCACTTATCTCGTCATTACAACTCTTTATGCTGCCAGCATCCCCATTGCGGTCATTCGGTTTTATCGGGCGCGGGCGGGAGAGTCTGAGGCATCAACCGACAAAGATAATGGTGACGCCGGCTAACGGTCCGGCTTGGTTGAGCCCGGTTGTCGATGGTCGACACCTGCATCAGCTCTCGCAAGACTGACTTGTCGCTCGCGATGAAATAGATAAACCCCGCTTAACACAATGATCGCGACGCCCAGCATGGTACTGTCGGCGGGTACATCATTGAATACCAAATAACCAAGCGTCGCCGCGCCAACGATTTCAACATACTGAAAAGGTGCCAGAACATTGGCAGGGGCATTGCCCATCGCCCAGACGATAAAGGCATGGCCGATTGTTGCTGCCAGTCCCATGCCAAAAATCCAGATCAATTCCTGTTTGCTTGGAACCAGAAAGCTGGTTCCGGGAAGCCCGGCTGCCGCCCCGATGATCAATGCAAGACCCAGCACCGCAACAGCCGCAATGCCGACAATGAACTGCATTTGGTAGGGATGCACTGAACCGGCGATTTTGCGCGTCAGCACCATATAGAGTGCCATGGCGATGGATGATCCCAGCGGGAATGCTGCGGCCGCACCAAACATCACAACACTTGGTTGTAGGATGATCACGGTGCCAACCATCCCCACTATGATCGCGAAGATTCTGCGGGCTCTGATCGTCTCGCCAAGAAACATAGCCGATAAAATCGTCAAAATTATCGGTTGGGCGAAATAAATAGCAATGGCTTCGGCCATCGGCAGATGCTGCAAGGCGGCAAAAAAGCAGACAGTGGCAATAGCAAGCAGGACACCCCGCGCCGCCTGAATTAGCAAGGTGTTTGGCGGGATTTGCCAAAGTCGCAGATAGATGACGAAGGGTGCCATCAGGCAGGCCTGCATGATGAACCGCATCAATGTCACTTCAACAGGATCAAGCCTTCCACCAAGAAGTTTGGCGAAAACATCGAGAATCGGGATTATCAGCATGCCGGCACAAAGTTGCAGGATGCCTGTTGCTGTTGGTGAGACATTACGGCTACGGGAAACAAAACTCATGCGCCACCCTCCAACATTTGCACGATTGTGGTCAATCAAAATGCAGCATTGTTCGGTGGCAAAGACAGGCGCATTGGACCCTGTGGGCTATGAGACATTGTGTGCCTGCATACTGGCAATCGGGAGGGTAGGTTATTTTCCTGTTCTGTGGGGTGGATTGATGATGGCATCATGCCTATAGTGTGTTTTTGGATTTCCACGATACGGACTCTCTAAATGGGAAACGGCCTCCTTGAAAAATGCCTGCAAAAGGGCATTCGAATGACCAGCCAGCGGCAAATCATAATCGGGGTGATTGGTGACTCTGAGGATCATCCGGATGTTGATGAGCTGTATCGCCGCTCGGTTGAGCAGGACAACACGATTTCGATTGCCACAGTCTACAGAACAGTAAAGCTGCTTGAGGAAGCTGGGGTTATTGAGCGACTGGAATTCGGTGATGGCCGCGCCCGCTATGAAGAGGCGGGGGAGCATCACGAACATCTCGTCGATGTGGAAACAGGCGAAGTTCTTGAGTTCTATCACGCGGAACTTGAAGCGCTGAAAGAACAGGTCGCGCGCGAGATGGGTTATGAGCTCGTTGACCATAGGCTCGAGCTCTTTGGCCGTAAGCTGAAACCCAGCTGATCTCTCCGATGCGTGTGATCCTGCCTCAGAATACCAGGTAGGCAGGGTGAAGCACGGTCTCATGGTTGCTGGGGGCGACGCGTGATGAAAATAGCATCTCACCGCAGTAATGTTCTGCGCCTTGCGGCAGCGCAGGCTTTGTCCATGACAACGATGAATGTGAACATCATCAACACGGCACTTGTTGGCGCGTTGTTGTCGCCAGTTGCATGGCTCGCAACACTTCCGTTGTCACTGCAATTTCTTACCTCAATGATGACGACGCTTCCTGCATCACTCTTGATGGCGCGCTTCGGCCGCCGCCCGATTTTCATTGCAGGAGTGGTGATCAGCAGCCTTGGTGCTTTTGGCCAGGGTATCGCGATCGTGATCGCCAGCTATTCGTTGTTTTGCTGTTCTTCGATGTTGCTTGGCATTGCAATGGGCTGTGCAGGATTTTATCGCTATGCGGCGGCTGATTCTGTTGATGAAGCACAAAAGCCAAGGGCAATCTCATATGTTCTGACCGGTGGACTCATGGCGGCATTACTAGGGCCGGAAATCGCCCGCAACACAGTCGATATCCTTCCCAACGCTGTCTATGCGGGCTGTTTTTTCACCGTTTGCTTGGTTCAATTGATTTCGCTGTTTTTTCTTGCCGGGCTAAAGATCCCGAAACCGGTAGGCAAATCAGGGGCTGGCAGGCCCATTGGGGTGTTTTTGCGGATGCCGGTCTTTGTTGTCGGCATGCTGTCCAGTGCCATTGGTTACGGCGTAATGAGCTATATGATGACGGCGGCTCCCCTGCAGGTTGTGAATGTGGTCAAACTCGGCACCTCGGCTAATGCAACCATCATTCAATGGCATGTTGTTGCGATGTTTGCCCCTTCCTTCTTTACAGGTAATCTGATTGCCCGTTTTGGGGTGTCACGCATTTTGTGGGCAGGGCTGCTGGCCTATGTTGCGACCATTGTTGTGGCGTTGAACGCCACCGGATTCTGGCCCTATTGGTGGGCTTTGACGCTTGTAGGACTCGGCTGGAATTTTCTATATATTGGAGGTAGCTCCCTGATTGCCAAAGTGGCATCACAGGAAGAACGCGGCCGGGTGCAGGGATTTTCGGATCTTGTGCTGACCTCAATTGTTGCGGCTTCATCATTGACTGCGGGGGCGCTGCATAGCCAGATGGGGTGGCACGCAATGACCCTTGCCGCGAGTGTGCCCATTTCGATCATCGCTATTGGGCTTGTTTGGCTTGGCATTCATTTGCGCCGCACCGAAAGCGCGGCTTAACCGCCAGTCACACTCATATGCCGACCAACAGCTGGCCCGGATTGGCGCCGATCAATGATGAAATCATGGCCCTTTGGCTTGCGTCCAATGGCCTCGTAAATTGAGGCATCAAGCGCATCGGGACCACCCTCGCGCAACGCAGCACGCAAATCGGCATTATCGTCTTGGCCAAGGCACATATAGAGTTGTCCGGTGCAGGTCACCCTGACCCTGTTGCAACTCTCACAGAAGTTATGCGTCAATGGTGTGATGAAACCCAGTTTTTGGCCTGTCTCTTCAACTTTCACATAACGGGCGGGGCCGCCGGTGCGGAAGGGAATGTCTGTCAGCGTAAAGCGTTGGGCCAGATTGGCCCGAACACGTGACAAAGGCAGATATTGATCAAGCCTGTTTTCCGTGCCGATGTCTCCCATGGGCATGACCTCGATGATGGTCATGTCAAAGCCACGCTCACCGCACCAAGCCAACATATCGCCGAGTTCTTCGTCATTTTCGCCACGCAGTGCGACGGCATTAATCTTGACATCGAGGCCGGCATCCGTGGCCGCATCCAATCCAGACAGAACCTTATCCAGATCACCCCATCGCGTCACCCGCCGGAATTTTTCCCGATCTAGTGTATCCATTGACACATTGATCCGGCGCACACCTGCTGCTACTAAATCGCCTGCCATTTTCGACAGCTGGCTGCCGTTGGAGGTGATTGTCAACTCGTCCAAATTGCCGGCCTTCACCTCACTGCCAAGACTCTCGATCAACTGGATAATGTTTCGTCTGACGAGAGGTTCACCGCCAGTCAAGCGGATCTTGCGAACGCCTGCTGCCATGAATCTGCGACACAAAACATCCAATTCCTCAAGGGTCAATAAATCAGCCTTGGGAAGAAATGTCATTTCCTCGGCCATGCAATACACACACCGGAAGTCACAACGATCTGTCACAGATACCCGCAGGTAATCGACAGTTCTTCCGAACGGGTCGATCAGCTTGGTTTGTTTTTCGGTGTTGAGTTCAGACATCAGCATAGGATTCAAACCTGACTTTACGGCGTTTAAGAGGACAAGGCCAAAACTCTAGAGAGGAAAAAAGGGGCTGGCAAGTTATCCAATGTCGCAGGCAATATCTGTCCGGGAACATGCGTGCGCACTTCCCTCGCATCTTGTGAGAAAGCGCCGGATCATGCATCTTTGATTTTGGTGAAAAAAAAAGACCGTGGGCGAACCCACGGCCGAGTTTAGGGAGGAAACGCACACCAAAAATGTGTGTGTTGCGAGGTATATGAACCCTGCCATCATTTTAGTCAACCCCACTGACCCATTTTTTGTGTGAAAATTTTGTTACATTTGCGTGAGCTTCGGATAGCTTCGGATAGTGTGTTGCCATGGCAGGCAAGTATCTGTTAACACTATGTTTTATATCATTTAAAAAGGGCGTTGCGAAATGTTGATTTTCGGCATCATGCGAAGAATCGCATCGGCAGAGTGGCCGTCGCGTCGCAGCGTTGCAATGCTTGTTGATTTGTCGCGTTTTGCGAGCCGCCGCCCCTTAGAATCAGTCAATAATCGATGATGTAGATAATCTGGCGTGCTGAGGCCCAGCAATTCCTGCAACAGACGATGCAGATTGGTGCTGGCTTTTAGGTCTTCTGCCCGTGTGACGAGTGTGATGTCATCCATAGCGTCATCAATGACGACTGAGAGGTGATAGGATGTACCAATGTCCTTGCGGGCGATCACAACATCTCCAAAGTCCGTCATGTCAATGGGAACATCCTCGCCGCTTGCCAAGTCATGCCAGCTCAGCTGGCCCACTTTTTCAAGGGCTGCCGATGTGTGAAGCCGCCATGCTGGCACCATGCCACTATTCTCACGCTGACGTCTCTCATCATTTGGAAGTGCGTCCCGCATGCTGTCTTTGACAGTGTCCGCGTCCTGAGGTGCTGACAGCAGGGCGTTGACCTCTGCACGGCTCAGGAAACAGGGGTATACAAGCTCCATATTTGTCAGCGTTTCCAGCGCCTCCTGATAAACATCGAACCTATCTGATTGGTACCGCACGGGTTCCCGCCATTGCAGGCCCAGCCATGCCAAATCGTCAAATATCTGTTCGGTGAAGGCTGGTTTGCATCGGGTATGATCAATGTCATCAATCCGCAGGGTGAATTGACCGCCCCCGGCCCGTGCTGCGAAACAGGCCGAAAAAGCGTGTCCCAAGTGGATTTCACCAGTTGGGCTTGGTGCAAAGCGTGTATGTGCCGGTGATGGCTGCGTCATGATCATCTGTCATAGAATGATGGTTGCTTTCAGTCGTAACCGGCACAAAAAAAATGTCAAACGTCTTGGGTCTGTGGACCGTTCTCCCCATCTCCAAAGCAACGGGGGTTGGTGTTCAAGGAGAATGTTCAGTGGTAATGCGAAGTTTTGGGGATTTAAACGGGTTTTTCACACCACCGGCACGAGGCGGTGAGCCATCGGCCATGATTTTCATTCTTCATGGGTGGGGAGCAGATGGCGCGGATCTTGCTGATTTGGCCTACCCGATATCGCTTCGCTTTCCCGGTGCAGCTTTTTTTGTGCCGAACGCGCCCGAACCCTGTAGCATGAACCCTGCCGGACGTCAGTGGTTTGATATTGAGGACCGGGTAAATGGACCTGCAAAGGCTGCACCGATTATCGAGAATGCGCTTGGCAACGCTGCCAGCGAGTTTAATCTACCTCCGAATGCGATGGCGCTAACCGGTTTTTCCCAGGGTGGAATGATGAGCCTTCATTGCGGGTTGCACATGCAGGGCAAGCCCGGCGTAATCGTCAGCTTTTCCGGGGCTTTGCTTGTGCACAAGACCTTGCCAAAATCGACTGAGTCGGCAACTTCTGGCTCGCCATCAAATTCCTCGGATATTGCCTATCCTCCGGTACAGCTTGTGCATGGCACAGAGGATTCGGTAGTGCCCTTTGTGCTGATGCAGGAGGCACAAACCATTCTGGAGGAAAAAGGTATTGAGGTTGAAACAGTTGCCCGTCCCGGCCTTGCCCATGGCATTGATCCCGATGGTCTGACAGCGGCGATAGACTTTCTGGCGCGGCATTTACCGGTTTAGCTGTCATATCCCCGCAACATTTTGACGCAATGCTATCCATGGCCCCAATATCTGGTGTCAGGTACTTGTGTTTCGCAACCGCTCATGTTTTGCTTTGGACAGAGCAGGGGTAAGGGATGGGGAGTCTAATGAACGCAGGAAGTTTCGCACCGGCACTTGTGTTAAACGCGGATTTCAGACCATTGAACTACTTTCCTTTGTCACTCTGGTCTTGGCAGGATGCGGTAAAGGCGGTCTGCCTCGATAGGGTGACGATCATTTCTGAATATGAGCAGAGGATCAGTTCACCAAGCATGGAAATACGTCTGCCTTCGGTCATTGCCCTCAAGGAGTACGTGCCGCAGACACGCAACCCCGCCTTCACACGTTTCAATGTGTTTCTTCGGGACAGGTTCAGTTGCCAATATTGTGGCACTGGCCATTCGGCATCAGATCTGACATTTGATCATGTGGTGCCCCGCTCAAAGGGTGGGCGCACCAACTGGATGAATGTTGTGGCGGCGTGTGGCCCCTGTAACCTGCGCAAGGCAAACAAGTTGCCCAATCAGTGTGGTATGCACCCGTTGGCTACCCCGATGGCACCAAACGTCTGGCAACTTCAAGAAAATGGCCGTGGCTTTCCACCGAATTACCTGCATGAATCCTGGCGGGACTATCTTTATTGGGATACCGAGCTGCAGCAGGATGAAGGTTAAAGACGCTCCGCGACCTTGATTGCGGTGCGGCATCCGGTCTGGATCACATTCTTCAAAACCCGGTAGTGGCGGGCTTCGCGCCCATCATGTGAAACGGCGATGTCGCGATGCTCCAGTTCATCGTCACGGAAGCGCGAAATGGTTTTGTGTAGATCGGCTTCATCCTCACCGAGTTGCTCGGCCTGTTTGGCGTAGTGATCGCCAATGACCTCTTCCACTGCGATGGTGCAAGCCATGGCAGCCTTTGGACCCATGCTCGCGGTGACAAGCCCCAGCGCAAAGCCAGCGGCACCCCAAATGGGATCGAGAAGAGAGGGGCGGACCTGTCGCTCATTCAACAGCGCCTCAAAAGTCTCCAGGTGCTCGATTTCCTGTTCCATCATATGCTGAATTTCTTCACCAGAGCTGTGATTGCGCAAAACAACCAGCTGGCCTTTGTAGATTTGCTGAGCGGCACGTTCACCCGCGTGGTCAACGCGCAGAAAGCGCTCAATGTCTCGGCGATTAGTCATCGTGTCTGCTCCAGCCCCAGAGTTTATCCAGCTTGTCTGTTCGCTACCCAAGACATAAGGGCAAAACCCGCAATATCAAGGCTGAGAATGCTATTCCAGCCTGCCATCGAAATGCCGAATAGTGACCATGGCACCTCGTCACAGCGGACAACTGGTGTCGCCAGCAATTGATCGACCAGAAGCGACATGTCACCACTACTGTTGAGCGAGGCTGTGCATCCTGAGGGACCATCCCACAGCTGCCATTCAACGCCGGCATGAAAGCCGGCGATTGCGGCACTGATCATTGCGGCAACAACAACGCACATTAGTGCTGGTTTCGCCCTGATTTGTGTGGGTATCAAAAGGCCGGACAGGGCTGTCAAAATAAGTGCAACATGCGCCCAGCGTTGCCAGATACACATCTTGCATGGCGCCAGCCCGCCAACATATTCAAACAAAAAGGCCGCCACGAGCAGGCCGCCTGACATCGCGGCACAGATGAGAAGGGTGCGGTTAACGGGCAGGATATGCCCAAGTTTGTTCATCATTGAACCAGCCATAATGCACCTCCAATTAACGTTACCAATGCTGAGATTAGGACGATGACGACGCGAGAGTCACCGTGGTGACGGGCAATTCCGGCAACAATTGCAAACCTGAGTCCGCGCCCGATTAGTGAGGTAAAAAGAAATGGTATAAGGCCAAACCCAGCCACACCGGCACTAACCGCAATGACCTTGTAGGGCAGAGGGGAAAAGGCACCGATGAACACCAGTAATATGCCCCATTCCAGAAACCCGTTCTGGACGGCTGCGAATTTGTCAGGAGCTGCCACTGCATGCGGTAAATGGACAAGGAATTGCTCAACACCTACACCAAGCCAGACACCGATAGCCCAGCCAAGGCCGCCACCAACGACCGATGCCAGCGTACAGGCAGTCACCAGCTTAACCCAGTTCTTTGGTCGGGCCAGAACGGTGGCGATCAGCAATGGATCAACAGGAATGGGAATAATGATCGATTCAAGAACAGCGAATACCATCATCAAGCGCACTGCCAAAGCTGTCTCGGCGGCACGCAATACGCGGTTATATTGAGTTTTGCTAAACCGCCAGAGAGATGTCATCACACTACAGGTTATTGTATTTTTTGGGTGGTACGGCTGAAGGGACTTGAACCCCCACTCTGTCACCAGAAACGGATTTTGAATCCGTCGCGTCTACCATTCCGCCACAGCCGCGTCACCCGATAGCCACGGTGATAGCGAACTACCGCCTAAAGAGCAAGCCTCGCCTTGACAGCCGCAACCAGATTTTCAAGATGCCGATCACGAATGCCGTGATCGTGCAGGCCGGCGACCGTGTCAAATAGATAATCGCGGCAGGGTCCTATAAAGCCAGTGGCGGCAGCAATGATCTCTGCCTCGCTATCCATGGACATGGGCGGGGCATAATTTTGGTGCTCAGGAATCGAAACAAAGGCGATCCCGGATTTCACACCCTGATCCGTATGCAACCTTACCCAGCGCGCATCATAGGCCAGCGTTATCATCTCGCGTCGCCACAAAAGATCCAGCTCTGTGGTTGCTGTCTGTGGGTTCAATTTAAAGGCCACGCCGGCGCAGGACCCCCCTCGATCCAGCGCCAGAACTAGACCCGGAAAATCTGGTGACCCACGGCCGATGCGTGTGCGAAGGCAAAACCGGCGATGATTGCCGTAAATTTTTGCGTTCATCCGCTCTGTGTGTTCAATAACCGGATTGAAGATCAGGCTGCCATAGCCAAACACCCAGACATTAGAGCAATCGAAATCATCAGGAACAATTCTACGCCGTGACGCTAGCAGTTCTTGATCGGAGGCAACTTTGGTCTCGTCATCTCGTTCGGCAACCATTTGTGCGACAGCGCCGCTGCTCAGACTTTCGCGGGTGATCTTCAAAATGGGATTTGTGCTCATAACAGGATGCGGCTCGCCAAAAAAAAACGGTTTCTATAAAAATTGGTCACTCATCATCAGGTGGGGTTGTGGTGTGGTGAATAACACGCTGAGGGAAGGGGATCTCGATATTGTGCGAATCAAGCACGTCCTTGAGCTTGCGGTTGAGATCCCAATACAGGCCAAAAAAATCATCATATTTAGCAAACGCACGAAGCCGCACATTGATTGCGCTGTCGCCGTAGCCCACAACAAGAAACTGTGGCGCGGGTTCGGCCAGAACACGATCATCATTCGCCAGCGATAACAGGGCCGTCTCTGCTGCATCAAGCGAAGAATCATAGCCGATGCCGATATCAAGATCGAGACGCCGTGTGCCATAGCGGGCATGGTTGGTGATCTTCGATGTCCAGATTGAGGAGTTTGGGATGCTGATATAGACATTGTCGAACGTATCGATGACCGTCGTGAAAAGACCGATTTCGCGCACTGTTCCCGAAACATCGGCTGCCTCGACCCAATCGCCAATTCTGAAGGGCCGCAGGAACAGCAGCATCAATCCAGCAGCCACATTTGATAACGTGCCTTGCAGGGCAAGGCCAATCGCGATTCCGGCGGCACCCAGCACTGCAATGACAGATGTCGTCTCCACACCAAAGGTGCTGAGCGATATGACAATCGTCAGGGTCAGGCCTGCATAGCGCACCAACGCACCCAGCATTGGCACCAAGGTCGGGTCCAACCGGTCAATTCTGTTAAGCCAATTGCGGGTTGTCGATCCGGCTTTGCGGGACAGCCAGATACCAATCGCCAGAGTCACAATGCCAGCAATCAGATTAAGCCCGTAATCAACGATCAAATTGATCGATTGTTGCGTCAACACCTCGTCAATACCCAGCTTGTTGCCCATTTCGGCGATCGACAACTCATTCATCTAGCGGCTCCTCATCGCGTGGCCAGTGCGTCTCTTGAGCAGAATAGCATGACAGGTATTTCAAGAATCAATGCTCCGAAACCAGAGTTTACAGTGCCACCATACCGACCTTGACGCTACAGGAAAAGGGTGTGTTCCGAGTTCTGCGCCTTCGCTTTTATCCTTGCCTGTCGGATGAAATAAAACTGGTGTCAGGCGTTGATATTGATGTCCTTTAGGCGATATAGTGCCGCCCCATGGTACGACAGACAGACACCCCAGTAAAAATCATTGATTGGTCAGTAGGCGATGCGCCGCTGGGCCACGGTCCGGTGTGCGCTGCGATTGGCAATTTCGATGGTGTTCACAAGGGCCATCAACAGGTGGTTGGCGCCGCAGTCGAAGCCGCAAAGGCACGGGGCCTTGCATCTGCTGTAATCACTTTTGATCCTCATCCGCGAGAATTTTTCCGGCAGGATGACGCGCCCTTTCACCTTGTTGACAGGGTGGAAAAAGACTGGTTGCTGCGCGGTTTGGGTGTGGATAGCATCATCCATGTCACCTTTGATGACAATCTGCGCTGCACGGACGCGAAGGGATTTGTTCGCTCTGTTTTGCCTAACCTTGGTGTTCAGTCGCTGTATGCCGGGACCGATTTTGCGTTCGGCAAGGGACGCGGTGGCGATATTGACAGCATCAATGAATTTGGCGGAAACGTCGGCATCACCGCCCATGCGGTGCCGTTGCTGGTGGATGCCAACAGTGTGGTGATTTCGTCAAGCCGTGTTCGCGCTGCACTTCAGGCGGGTGAGTCAGCGCAGGCTGCTGAGATGCTGGGACATGACTGGGCGATTACTGGAGAGGTGGTCAAGGGCGATCAGCGTGGCCGCACCATTGGCTTCCCGACAGCCAATATTCCACTTGGCAATCTGCTCAATCCGGCATTTGGCGTCTATGCGATCCAGATATTCACGCATGATGACGCGGCTCCCGCCCTGCTGGGCAACGGTGTTGCAAATATTGGTATTCGGCCAACCGTTAAAAATCGCGGTGTCCTGTGTGAGGCTCATCTGTTTGATCAGGATATTGACCTCTATGGGCGTCGGCTCTCTGTGCGGCTGAAATCATTTCTTCGCGCCGAAAGAAAGTTCAGCGGCATTGACGAATTGACAACACAGATTGCGCAGGATGCTGAGGCCGCGCGTGCCATTTTGCCGCCCATTCAAAAGACTGCTTAAATGTGCCTCAATGCACTGTAAATTGCTTAAACTAGATTGAACCCCAAAGGTGAAAAACCGAACCCACCGTCAGGTGCGGTGAACATCTGAAAGACCTCTTGCAATGAATTACAAAGATACTGTTTTTCTGCCACGAACCGAGTTTCCAATGCGGGCTGGCCTGCCAAAGCGCGAGCCTGAAATTGTGCAGAAATGGAGAGATATCGATATTTACGCCCGCCTTCGCGCGGCGCGGCAGGGTTGCGAATCGTTCATTCTGCATGACGGACCACCCTATGCGAATGGACAGCTTCACATCGGCCACGCGCTGAACAAAATTTTAAAGGATGTCATCAACCGGTCGCAATCCATGCTCGGCAAGAATGCCAATTATGTGCCGGGATGGGATTGCCATGGTCTGCCAATCGAATGGAAGATCGAAGAGCAATATCGCAAAAAAGGTAAAGACAAGGATCAGGTTCCAGTCTCTGAGTTTCGGCAGGAATGTCGGGATTTTGCGGCGCATTGGCTGGATGTCCAGTCTGAGGAGTTCCAGAGGCTTGGCGTTCTTGGCGATTGGCACAACCCCTACACCACCATGGCCTATGATGCCGAAGCGACAATCGCTGCTGAGCTTGGCAAGATCCTGATGGATGGCAGCCTCTATCGTGGTGCAAAGCCGGTGATGTGGTCGCCGGTTGAAAAGACAGCTCTTGCCGAGGCAGAGATTGAATATGAGGATCACACCTCTACAACGATTTATGCGCGGTTTCCTGTTCGCCAACCAAGTCATCCGGCGCTCGCCGATGCCAGCATTGTCATCTGGACAACAACACCCTGGACAATGCCGGGCAACCGTGCGCTCGCCTGCGGTAACGGTATTGATTACGCGGTTGTCCGGATTGATGAAATTGATGAGGGGTCACATGCAATTGTTGGCGATGTGATTGCTCTGGCAGAGGCTTTGTTGGAAGAAGTCTGCGCTGCGACTGGCGTTGCCAAGCATACTGTCCTTCATCGCGTGTCTGGTGCTGATTGCGTTGGCACCGTTGCCGCGCACCCGCTGGCCGAACATGGCTATGATCACGACGTTCCTCTGTTTCACGCTGATTATGTCACCACGGAACAGGGGACAGGCTTTGTCCATATTGCGCCGGGTCATGGTGTCGAGGATTATGAACTGGCCCATCTGGCACACGGTGTGACGGTACCGGACACGGTGGCCGAAGATGGCAAGATCATGGAACATCTGCCGCTCTTTGCCGGTATGCATGTTTTGCGCGACAATCTGAAAATTGCAGAAATGATGGCTGAATTGGGTGGTGTGATCGGCATTGGAAAGTTGGTCCATTCCTATCCGCATTCATGGCGTTCAAAAGCGCCGCTGGTTTACCGCAACACATCGCAATGGTTTGTTTCGATGGAGTCGCACGGGTTGCGCGACACGGCTGTGTCTGAGTTGGGCAAGACTGCTTTCTACCCACCAGCTGGCCAGAACCGGCTTACCTCAATGATTGCTCAGCGCCCGGATTGGTGTCTCTCACGTCAGCGGGCGTGGGGTGTGCCGATCACCGTTTTCGTTAACAAGGAAACGGGCGAGCCGCTTCGAGATCAGGCGGTAATTGACCGTGTTGTTGCCGTGATGCGCGAAGAGGGTGCCGACTGCTGGTTTGCGTCCGACGCAAGCCGTTTCCTTGGCCCGGATTATGATGCAGACGACTATGAAAAGGTCACTGACATTCTCGATGTGTGGTTCGATTCAGGGTCAACGCACGCCTTTGTTCTGGAAGACCGCGATGATCTCTCCAGCCCTGCAAACCTGTATCTTGAAGGCTCTGACCAGCATCGCGGCTGGTTTCATTCCTCGCTTCTGCAATCCTGTGCAACCCGGGGTAGGGCGCCCTATGAGGGCGTGTTGACTCACGGTTTCGTGCTCGATGAGCAGGGTCGAAAAATGTCCAAGTCGCTTGGAAATGTGGTGACGCCGCAAGCGATCATGGACCAGAATGGCGCCGATATTCTGCGCCTGTGGGTTGTCAGTTCTGACTATTACAGCGATCTGCGAATAGGGCCTGAAATTATCAAGCGTATGACTGATAATTACCGTCGGTTTCGCAACACGCTTCGCTATCTATTGGGTGCACTCGACGGATATTCGGATGATGAGGCTGTTGATTATGACGCCATGCCCGAATTGGAAAAATGGGTGTTGAACCGGCTTGCTGAACTCGACGTGAAAATCCGCGCGATGACAGACGAGTATGATTTTCACGGCATCTTCACCGAACTGCACACTCTTTGTAACAGTGATCTATCGGCCTTTTACTTCGAGATACGCAAGGACAGGCTCTATTGTGATGCGCTTGACTCGGTTGAGCGCCGCGCCTGTCGAACCGTGATGAAGGAGCTGTTTGAACGGCTGACGGCTTGGCTTGCACCAATTCTGTGTTTTACCGCAGAGGAGGCATGGCAGAACTGGGTTGATGACCCGGAAAACTCGGTGCATTTGCGAAGCTATGACCCGATACCATCGAATTGGGCAAACAGCGGTGTCGCTGTGCGTTGGGAGGGGATCCGGCGGGTTCGTCAGGTTGTGATGAGCGCCCTTGAAAACGTCCGGAATGACGGGAAGATTGGCGCATCGCTCCAGGCAGCGCCGATTGTACATGTCAGCCCCGAAATAAAGGCATTGTTTGATGATCTTGACGCTGCGTCCCTGTTCATTACTTCAGATGCAGTGATTGCCACTGATCCGGCACCTGATAATGCGTTCAGACTAGACAGCATCACCGATGTTGCCATTGTCTTTGCCACGGCGGAGGGCGAAAAATGCGCCCGTTGCTGGCGGGTCACACCAGAGGTTACATCGGAGGGTGACATCTGCAAGCGCTGTGAGACTGTTGTTGCGGCGGTGCGATGAAATCTGAGGATCGGCACACAGACCATCCCAGCCTTGGCGCCCGCTTGACCGGTCCTGCGGCGCAGCGTGTTGGAATTTTGCTGATCTGTATTCTGATTCTCGATCAGGCATCAAAGCAATTCATGCTTAATTGGATTTTTGCGGCCCCTCGGGTGCATCCAGTAATGCCCTTCCTCAATTTTGTTCCTGTGTGGAATCCAGGAATCAGCTTTGGCATGCTCGCCGATGGTGGGCAAGCTGTTCGTGGGGGACTGACACTGCTTGCCTTTGCCGTGGTCGGGTGGTTTTTTTGGCAGGCCAGCCGCCTTGACCATGTGCAGCAGATTGCTGCCGGCTTGATCTCGGGTGGGGCGATCGGAAATGCGATAGATAGGTTGCGTTTTGGTAAAGTTGTTGATTTTATAGACGTCTACGTCCAAACATGGCACTGGCCTGCCTTCAATGTCGCCGATGCGGCAATAACGGTTGGAGCGGCCTTGTGGGCATATTCGATTTTCTTTGGACAGGAGACCGGTCAGGAATGAAGTCTAGCGAAACCAATCAGACGCCGATGTCGCGAGTGTCGCAGCTAATCATGCTGGCTGTGATCGCGTCCGGCATCGCAGCCTGTTCCGATTTTCAGCGGGCAATCGGTTCAACTAAATCTTCGCCGGACGAATTTGAGGTTGTTGTTCGCCCACCGCTCTCGCTGCCACCTGGCTTCGCCAACACGCCCGATGATATCCGCGAGGAGGAAGAGACCGCTGCGCAGGATTCGCTCACGCTTGCCGGCAAGTCACTTGGCTCAGAAGACGTAAAGGCAACGGGTTATGACGCCCTCTTCGACTTTAAGTCGGTTCCCGAAAATATCCGTGAGCGGGTGGACGAGGAAACCTTTGGCATTCAGCTCGAGCGGCGGGTGCCCGCACAAATTGTATTTGGTGGCCTGCCCGATATAGGCCCGATCTTGGACAAGGTTGCAGAGGACCAGCGCCTTCGCAGGAATCTGCGTGAGGGATTGCTTCCCACCGATGGTGAAATCCTTGCCACCGATGAAGCCAGTGGTGAGACCGTAATCATTAAATGAAGAGGTTACAATGGCCGTGATCCGGCAACTTCCGGACGGACTTGTTAACCAGATTGCCGCTGGTGAGGTGATTGAACGGCCGGCAAGCGCCCTTCGGGAAGTGATCGAAAACGCGCTCGACGCCGGTGCTGGCAAGATCAGCATCACCCTGCGTCGTGGCGGCATTGACGAATTGACTGTCGCCGATGACGGCCATGGGATGACCCCCGATGATATGCTGCTTGCCATACAGCGTCATGCCACCTCAAAGCTCCCGGATGACAATCTCAATCACATTGGATCGCTTGGTTTTCGTGGGGAAGCCCTACCATCGATTGGGTCAGTGTCGCATCTGAAACTAACCTCGGTAATGGCAGGCATGCCGCACGCCTGGTGTCTTGAGGTCAATGGTGGCAGGGTCACGGAACCAGAACCCGCTGCATTGCAGACGGGCAGTTTGATTTCGGTAACACAATTGTTCAAATCGGTTCCCGCGCGCCTCAAATTTTTGAAGACTGACCGCACCGAGCAGGGACAATGTGTCGATGTTGTAAGGCGACTTGCCATGGCTTGGCCCACTGTTGCCTTCCAGTTGGCCAATGATGGCCGTACCCTCATTGATGTGAGCGCTAGCGCACCATTGATTGATGACGATAATCAGTCTCCTGAAAATGCGGCTCGCCAGCATCGCCTTGCGGCAATAATCGGCCGGGCCTTTGCTGACGAGGCAGCCCCCATTGACGCAGAGCGCAATCAGATCAGGCTGGAGGGGATGATTGGCTTGCCAACAATGAATAGACCAACCCCGGCGCAGATTTATCTTTTTGTCAATAACAGGCCCATCCATGACCGCTCGCTGCTGGGTGCCATTCGGGCTGGTTATGGTGACACGTTGCGGCGTGGCCGTCATCCGATGGCGGCATTGTTCCTCACGGTGCCGGCGGATGATCTTGATGTGAATGTCCACCCTGCCAAAGCCGAGGTTCGCTTCCGCGATGCCGCTGGCGTGCGCTCTCTTCTTGTTGGTGCGATCGGTGCGCGGCTAGCAGCCGATGGTATCCGGGCGACATCGGAAGGTGGAACAGCTGCACTTGCCCGTTTTTCGGGCGGGGCGTCTCGTTCTGGCCCGGCACATTTTTCGGCACCTCCATCACGCCCACCCTATGATTTTTTGCTGTCGGCATCGCAGCGACAGGCAGCTGAAGGCTGGCAGGCTCCAGTGTCGCAGGACTCGCATCTCATGGGTGACGCACCTTTTGCTGCCCGTCCTGCTGGACCTGATCAAATGGCGGCTGACGAAAGTGCGATGGCGGCGGCCCGCGGAACACTCCTTGGTGCGGCCAAGGCACAGCTTCATAAGACCTATATCGTGGCGGAAACAGAAGACGGCCTGACAATTATTGATCAACATGCTGCCCATGAACGGCTTGTCATGGAACAGATGAAAACCGCTCTTGCAGACACTAGTGTCAGCGCGCAAACCCTGCTGCTACCGGAAATTGTCGAATTGGGTGATGATCGGCGGCATGCCCTGCTGGAGATGGGCGAGACGCTTGCCCGCCTTGGGCTGGAGATAGAGGGATTTGGCGAGGGCGCGGTCATTGTAAGAGCCATTCCGGCACTGCTTGGCAATCCCGATGCCAAACAATTGGTCATTGATATCGCTGAGGAACTTGTAGAGCTTGGCGGTAGCACCAGCCTTGAGGATCAGTTGAATCATGTATTGGCAACGCTTTCATGCCATGGGTCGGTTCGTGCCGGACGGGTGCTGAATGCGGATGAGATGAACGCGCTTTTGCGGGAGATGGAGGTCACTCCCCGGTCAGGCCAGTGTAATCATGGCCGTCCCACATGGGTCAGGCTCTCGCTTGCGGATATCGAACATTTGTTTGGCCGCAGGTGACAAGCTCTATCCTGTCGTCAGAAAATGGACCGCCGCCTTACCGTAATGTCGGCATTCAACAGGTTTGAGGGTGGTTTTGGCAAGGATGTCCGGGTCGTGCTCTTCCTGTCGGCCCGTTTCGATCACCACCACACTCTCAGAGCACAGGGCGCCGATTGTGTGCAAGTTGGCGACAGCCCGCAACCCCTCGCCAGTGCCATAGGGGGCATCGGCGAAAACGAGATTGACAGGATCCCCCCGCCAGTTCACCAGCCGGGTAGCATCGCCTGCGATAACCTTGCAGTCATCCATGCGCTGCAATTTGTTAACATTTTCTCTCAGAACAGCCAGAGCGGCAGAGTCATTTTCGACAAAATGGGCTTTGGCAGCACCGCGTGACAGCGCCTCTAACCCGATAGCCCCGGTCCCGGCAAACAGATCAAGCACAATGCCGCTTATCAGAGGCGATCCATAGCGCCCACCGGCAAGAATATTAAAGATCGACTCGCGGACACGATCAGCGGTCGGTCGTGTCTTATTTCCGGCGAGGTCCGCCAGTTTTGCGCCGCGATGACGGCCCCCGATGATCCGCATTCTGCCCTCTTTTTACTGCTGGTCTGCCAGCGCCGTCCCTGCGGCCTTTTGGTTTGGATTTGGCCCTCAGCTTTGGCTTGGCATCATTGGCGCTGTCTGGTTCACCGCCAGAAGTGCCCAGCTGATCAGCCAGCACTCGTGCTTTGACCGGCTCGATGCCGCCTTCCAAGAGATCGCCAAGTTGAAAGGGTCCGTAGGAAACACGGATCAACCGTCCAACCCTGTGACCAAGATATTCCATGATTCGCCTGACCTCACGGTTTTTGCCCTCGCGTATGGCAATGGTTAGCCAGGCATTGCTCGGCATTTGCCGGTCGAGAGTGGCGATGACACTGCCATACCGTACACCGTCAATGGTGACACCATCGGCCAGCGGAGTAAGGCTGGCCTCGTCAATTTGCCCCTGAACCCGAACCCGGTATTTGCGGCTCCAGCCCGTCGCTGGCAATTCCAGATGCCGTGCCAGATCGCCATCATTAGTCAGCAGGAGCAGGCCCTCGGAGTCCATGTCCAAACGACCGATACTGATCAGGCGCGGCAGATTTGAGGGCAGCCTGTCAAAAATGGTTTCCCTGTTCTTTTCATCGCGGGCGCTAACCACAAGGCCGCGCGGCTTGTAGTAACGCCACAGCTTGGCGGGTTCGCGCGCAGGCAGCGGTTTGCCATCAACGATGATCCTGTCACCCCAACTCACATTCAAAGCCGGGCTGGTGATGGTTTTGCCATTGACACTGACACGGCCGTCGGCAATCCGTGCTTCAGCCTCGCGGCGTGAACAGAGTCCAGCCCTTGCGATGCGTTTGGCGATACGTTCACTGGGCGCTGATTTATCCAATGAAAAATTCTGATCCTTTGACATGCCGCTGGTGTAATCGCAATCACGTGGCTTTGCAAATTCCAATCGTCTGTCTATAGAAGTAAGGCAGGCACCAAACAGGGCAACGCTCTTTGGTGGTGACAATGGCGGGGACAAAAAATTGGAGCAGGCAACCAAAGCTGATGGGATGATGCCCGTTTTGCTGGCGCATGCAAAAGCGGCGGCCGACGCCGGCGAGGTGCCGGTTGCGGCGGCCGTCACTCTGTCTGATGGCAAGGTGATTGCCATGGCCGAAAACCGGATGATGCGCGACGATAACGCTCTCCATCACGCGGAAATGCTCGCCATTCGTGAGGCAATGTGGGTGCGGAAAACATCCCGTCTTGATGATTGCGATCTCTGGGTGACGCTGGAGCCGTGCACCATGTGCGCGGGGGCGATTGCCCATGCGCGATTGCGCCGTCTTTATTTTGGTGCGTTTGATCAAAAGGCTGGAGCGGTTGAGTCGGGCGTTCGATTTTTTGATCAGCCCAGCTGCCATCATCGACCGGAAATCTATGGTGGGCTGTCTGCCGCTGCTGCTGCCGATCTGCTGCGTATTTTCTTTCAGAATAGGCGTTAGCCTTTGGCAATATCCGTCCGGAAGAAACCATCGGGCCAGTCAATACAGCCAATAGCGTCATAGGCAGTCTGGCGGGCTGAGGCACCGTCGCCCCCCAATCCGGTGACAGCCAACACCCGTCCCCCATTTGCCAGCACATTGTCATCCCTGTCGATCATTGTGCCCGCATGAAAAATCAGTGTGTCCTTGTGCCGGGCAGCCTCTTTCAAGCCGCGAATCTCACTGCCCTTGGAGTAGGGACCGGGATAGCCTTTGGCAGCCATCACTACCGTTACGGCGCCTCGCTCGTCCCACCGCATTGAGAAATGGCCAAGACCTCCCTCAACGACGGCCAGCATTGCCGTGACCAGATCAGTTTTCAATCGTGGCAGAATGACCTGGGCCTCCGGGTCACCAAAACGACAGTTGAACTCAACGACTTTTGGTCCTGTCGTGGTCAGCATCAAGCCGACATAGATTACCCCGCGATAGGGCGTTCCCTCATCGGCCATGCCGCGCGCCAGTGGCTCAACAATTTCTGTCATGACCTGATCACGCAACGCATCATCAAGGCGGGGTGCAGGAGAAATCGCACCCATGCCACCGGTGTTTGGGCCCTGGTCCTGATCAAACGCGCGTTTATGGTCTTGTGCGCTGGCCATGAACAGGCAGTCGGCCCCGTCGACAAGCGCAAAAAGTGAAGCCTCAGGCCCGACCATGCGTTCCTCGATCAGCACCTGTTGGCTGGCGGCGCCAAATCGTCCGCCAAGCATTTCAGCTGCGGCCTTCTTTGCGTCTTCTGCTGTATCGCAGACAACGACACCCTTGCCAGCCGCAAGCCCGTCGGCCTTGACAACACAGCCTTCTCCCATGGTGTCGATCTTTTGCCTCGCTTCATCTTCATTACGGACAACAGCGAAGGCGGGCTGGGGGATATTGTGCCTCTGGCACACCTCGCGGGCGAAAGCTTTTGATCCCTCCAACTGGGCTGCGACCCGCGAGGGGCCAAAAGCGGCAATGTTGTTGTCTGCCAGACTGTCAGCAAGACCAAGGACAAGCGGCACTTCTGGCCCTATGACGACCAGATCTGCGGCCAGATTGACGGCCAGTTCCGTCAACCCCTCGACGTCATCTGCGGCTACCGGCACGCATTTGCCAAGATCAGCCATGGCGTCACTTCCCGGCGCGATTACCAACTCCTCAACAAGCGCGGAAGCTGAGATTGACCAGGCAAGCGCATGCTCACGCCCACCGCTACCTACCAGAAGAATTTTCATGATTCCTGCCCGTTCCGGATGTTCGTGTCTAAATCATTGCAGCCGCCGCAATATGGCATATTATGGTGGCATTATGAAAGACCAGACACCCCCCTCATTTGATGAAAATACGCTGGCGCAGGATGATCAGAGCAATGCGCCCTTCATCACGATTTCCGAACTTTCATCGCGCCTCAAAGCCACTGTTGAGGGCGCCTTTGATTATGTGCGTGTAAGGGCGGAGATTTCACGCCCGACGCGCGCGCCGTCCGGTCATTTATATTTCACGTTGAAGGATGAACGCTCAACGCTGGCGGCGGTATGCTGGAAAACAATGGCTGGCAATCTGGCCATCCAACCAGAAGAGGGGCTGGAAGTGATCTGTTCGGGCAAGCTGACGATCTATCCCGGCCAATCGAAATACCAGATCGTTGTCAGCCAAATGGAGCTTGCAGGCGAGGGCGCACTGCTTAAACAGCTTGAGGAACGTCGCCGCCGGCTCGCCGCAGAAGGTCTGTTTGCAGACGACCGCAAGAAAGCCCTGCCACAGATGCCATCAGTGATAGGTGTGGTAACGAGCCCGACCGGGGCTGTTATCCGTGACATTCTGCACCGGCTTCATGATCGCTTTGGTGTGCATGTGCTGGTTTGGGGTACACTGGTCCAAGGGCAAAATGCGGCACCTCAAATTGCTGCCGCCATCCGCGGATTTGACGCGATGCCAGCAGACGCTGCATTGCCGCGCCCGGACGTTCTGATTGTCGCTCGTGGGGGTGGTTCTCTCGAGGATTTATGGGCATTTAACGATGAATCGGTTGTACGGGCTGTTGCCGATTGCACCATCCCTGTTATTTCGGCGATTGGCCATGAGACTGACACCACACTGATTGATTATGCGTCTGATCTGCGGGCACCAACGCCAACTGCTGCTGCGGAACTGGCGGTCCCGGTTAAGGTGGAACTGGCTGCGAGATTGAATGAGGGTCAAGCCCGGCTGCAACGTGCGGTAAGCCGGCGTCTTGAGATGGCGGGTGAGCTGTTGCGGTCGTCAGCGCGGGCGCTGCTTGACCCGGCCGAAGTGATCAACCGCCGGGGACAGGCACTCGATCTTGCTATCGCCGGATTGAACAATACGCTCGACTCAAAATTAACTGGCTGCGAATTGCGTCTTGCCGGTCTCGCTGGCAGGGTGCGGCCTCCGGAGCGTCGGCTTGCCGAAGTCGGTGCCGAGGTAGCGAGGCAGGAGGAACGTTTGGCGCAACTGATGGATCACCATCTCACGAAACGTGGCCAATCGGTTGACGCTCTCGAAAAGCTGTTGCAGGCGAACTCCTTTGAGCGCGTCCTTGAACGGGGGTTTGCACTTGTGACCGATGCGTCAGGGAAACCGGTCAAGCGGGCTGAAGAAGCGGAGGATGGCGCAACGGTAACAGTGCGCTTCGCCGATGCCAGCCGGCAGGCGCTGCTCGATCGAGAGGGCGAGGTATCCACGCCGCGCAAATCGCCGCCAGCAAGAACGCAGAAACCCGTCCAAAAATCAAAAGTGGATGATAGTCAGGACAGCCTGTTCTAGCTGCTAGATATCCTTGCCCCAGCGGCGATGTGGCCAGAACCATTGCTCGGGCCGTTGCCTGATCCATTGTTCCAATGTGCCATTGATTTCGGTTGCAAGCTCGAGAATGCTCGCATCATCCTCGACATCGGGAAGTGAAATCGGCGGCGAGATAGTGACACGGAATCTACATCCTGCGAGGCGCTCAGTATGCATGTACATCACCGGCACCTTC
The DNA here is from genome assembly GCA_004212735.1 of SAR116 cluster bacterium. Classification (GTDB taxonomy): domain Bacteria; phylum Pseudomonadota; class Alphaproteobacteria; order Puniceispirillales; family Puniceispirillaceae; genus MED-G116. The sequence goes on along the minus strand of SHBD01000002.1, from coordinate 136,238 downwards.
TTGCGGACCGCTAGTTTGATATAGCTGATGGATGTTGTTGCATCGCGGCCAAAAAAGGGCACCACCATGCCCTCTCGCAGTTTCTGGTCGATCAAAAGGCACATGAATTGCCCCTTCTTCAGTGCTGAGACCATGCCGAGAGCGGCTTCACGCCCTTTGCGATAGATGTCACCGCCATAATTTGCCTGCCGACGTTCGAGAAGGCCCGCAAGCAGGGGGTTGTTCAGTGGCCGGTAGATGGCTACGACAGGTTGGTTGACGGTAATCGCTGCATAGGGGCCGATTTCCCAATTGCCGATATGCGCACCAATCAGGAACCCCCCTGATGTAAGTCCCCGCAAATTCTCCCGCCCGACAAATTCGACCCTGTCCTTGCGTGTCAATGCAGCGATATGGGGATATTCTCCGATAACGCGGCCGATGTTCCACCACATTGCCGTCAGGATTTTGTCCTGATCGGTCTTTTCAAGATCGGGCATTGCTGCGATCAAATTGCGTCTTGCCCTCTTGTGCCACGGAGTCATTGGTCCCAGCAGACGCATGAAGGCACCCAGAATCCAGCTCGCCGCTGGCACCGGCAAAAGGCGGGCGGCAAAATACATGACAAAAACAATTGCCGCCTCGATTGGCCAGATAAAAATCTGACGTAGTTTGCGCAGGATGAATTTGCCGATCGGGTCAGCCATTATCTGTGGCCCGACGCCAAGTGATGATTGCTGCGGTGATCGCCTCGGTCAATCCGGCCTCATCTTCCACTTCGACTGTCACCGGCAGAAAGCTAATGCGCTCCCGCCATTCGGTTGGCAGACGCACCCAGTCTTTCTGTGTGGTGATCAACTGCGCCCCCAGGCGGCCCGCATCTTCCTGCAATTTTGTCAGATCATGCTGTGAATAGGCATGATGGTCGGCAAAAGCGAGCCATTTGACCAGATTGCCACCTGATTGACGCACGGTAACAAAAAACCGTTCTGGACGGCCAATCCCGGCAAACGCCAACAAAGGCACGTCGCCGAGCCCATCAATCACCGCCCGATCTGGGCGCAGTGTGGCTTGGACAAGCGGCAGTCTGTGCAGAATTGTTGGCTTGAGTCCGGTTTCATCCTCGCCATTGATGAGCGCCAGATCCAGATCAGCCAGCCCTTGTCTCAAGGTGGTGCGCAGCGGTCCTGCCGGCATGACCCGGCCATTGCCGATACCGACAGTGCCATCGAAAACACCAATTTTCAGGTCTTTTTTGAGAAAGGGGTTCTGCAACCCGTCATCCATCAAGATCAGATCATGCAGGCCGCGCGCCGAAATGGTACGGGCACCAGCCACGCGATCACGGGAAACAAGCACATCGCGGCCGTCGGCCAGCATCAATGGCTCATCACCACAGATTGATGAATCATGAAGCTGTGGATCCACCCATAGAGGCTTGGCCACGCTGCCACCATAGCCGCGTGACAGGATCACAGGCGCATAACCTGCCGCCACACACCAATCATAGATATAGGCCACAACTGGTGTTTTGCCGGTGCCTCCGACTGTGAGGTTGCCAATACAGATGACAGGTAATTCGGCACGGCTAGGCTGCGCAAAAACGCTACGAATGGCGCCAGCGAGGCTCCAAAGACCTGACAGGGGCAGAAGCAGTGTCGAAATGACACCACTGTTGTTCCAGAATTTCGGCGTTTTGATCATTGTGATCGCGTCCGGTCATTTAGCAGCTTGAGAATATAATCTGCGGCAATGGCGGGCCGTTTACCAGCCCCCTCGGCATAAGACTTCATCGCGCTCTCGCTGGCCTGTTTTGCCTTGCCGGTCAGAAAGCCAGCTCTGACAGCATCTGCAAGCTCGTCACCGCTGGTGATATCGGTGACGCCGCCAATTTCCCGGATGCCATCGAATTCAGCCTGATTTTTGGCAAGATGCGGACCGCTGATCACCGGCAGGCCGAATTGGGCTGGCTCCAGCGGGTTATGTCCGCCGATCGGCAAGAGCGAGCCGCCCAGAAACACCACATCGGCAACGGCAAAAAGACTGCCCATTTCACCCAGCGTATCAACGATATGAATCATCTCCCCCGCGGCTGGTGACTGATCAAGGGCGCGGCGGGTGGGTGCCGTTGCGCCGGGCATCACATCCTGGTAAAGGGCTGCGATGCTCCCGCCTCTTTTGGGATGTCGTGGGGCGAGCAGGGTGAACCATCCATCCCCTAGTGCATGCGAGGCTTTAATCACGCTCAAATCCTCGCCCTCATGTGTGGAGGCGGCCAAAAAAATACGCCGTTTGCCAGCGGCCTGTTTCAGCGCGGCCATCAGGCCAGGGTCGGTTTTCATGCCTCCTGATGCCAGCTTCAGCGATCCCACATTGTGGGTGGTCTCTGCGCGCGCACCCAAATTGCACAGCCTGCCTGCCTGTTTGTCGTTGACCGCGAGTACAAGCTCAGCCGCGCCAAAAACAGCGGCTGCCAGACCGGGGCGGCGGCGCCAGCGTGCGGCCGCAACATCAGAAATCTGTGAGGAGGCGAAAATAACCGGAATGTCACGCCGGGCTGCTCTGGTAATCAAATTAGGCCAGAAGTCAGACTCCATGAAAATGGCGGCCATTGGAGCGCTTTCCTCAAGGAATCTGTCGACATAGAGAGGGTGATCCAATGGCTGGTAAAGATGGGTCAAATTTGCCCCTGTCGTCCAGTCATCCGCTAGTCTCGCAGCTGTCACGGTGTTGGTGGTGATGATGAAAGGTTGGGAGGGGTTTCGTGCTGCAAGTGCCTCAATCAAAGACAGGCCTGCCACCGCTTCGCCAACGCTGACAGCATGGATCCAGATTGCCTGTTTTGGCAAAGGCGTCTGATACAGCCCATATCTCTCCGAAAGGCGATCGGGGTCTTCCTTGCCCTGCTTTGCGCGGCGACGAAGAATGTGGCCCAGAATAGGCTTCACAAGACGCCAGGTAAGATTGTAGGAGGCAGGCAGAGCTGGCGTCACTCCCTTGGTGCCTTGTCTAGGCATCAGTCATGATCTTCCCGCCATCTGCCTCTGCCTCGCCTTTGAAGTAACGGTCGGCCCGATCAGTGACATCATTGAGTGCGGCCTCCAATCCCTTGCGCTGGCTTTCCATTCTGTTTCTTTTTCCCTTATCACCATTTTTTCTGCTGCCGGCTGTTTTGCTTTCCGGATGTAACGCATCTCCCCAAATCATGATGCCACGGCAAAACGGTTTCGGTATGATCATGCTGTCCCAGCCTGGCGCCCGCCAGAATCTATCGACCGCCCACGCAACAGGAATGATCGGTTTCTCTGTCAGATTGGCAAGGGCCACTGGTCCAGTTGCGCAGACGCGCGCTGGCCCCCGGGGACCATCAGGTGTTATTGCAGCCACCTTACCGACATCAAGAATCCGCTTCAATCCCCTCAATCCAGACATCGCGTTACGATTGCTACTTCCCCAAACAGTGCGCACACCAAGGTGATTGACCGTGTGGGCCAATAGCCGACCATCTGGATGCGGAGACTGCAATGCATTCATGGCGTGGCGACGCGGCCACAGCCACGGCATGGCAATAATGCGTGAGTGCCAGAATACCAGAATGAACCCATCATGATCATCCAGAATTGCCTGCCCATTTTCGGGATTATGGGTGCGCCAGCGAATGGTCACCATGGTCAATGCCACAACCGCCGCTATCAGCCAGCTGAGTACAAACAGGCCGACAGGTTTTCTGATGAGTGCTTTCAGCATTGGCTAGATGTTACTTAATAAAATTTCTATTACTTTGATCACGAGAATCTTGTCTTCACACTGTTGATACGTCGCCGGAACAGGAGTCTTTTGTTGAGCGAGTCTTTAAGTCTGTTGAACCGACGGGCAACACGATGTTTTATTTTGTCATCGTCCCAGACAGGAACATTCTGGTAGCCAATGGATGATGTTCTGCCATCCTCTGAACAGACGGGAGGCATTATATGAAGAACACTACAGTTATGACGCCACCAGTGATGGATCAGAAAGTCTACCTCGTACTCATGTCTGTCGGGGTGTGCTAGAAGCGTTTGTGCAGCATGTTTGCTGATAAAATAGCCCTCTGCACCGAAATCATTGCCTTTCAACACAACTAAATCAGAGTTTTGTCCACAGTCGGCAACTTTAAAACGTTTTAGGCTTTGCCTTCTGTTAGCAAGGCAAACGATATCCAAATTTGCAGACAGAGCATCCAGCTCTGAAAATACGGAGCTGCTTTTGTCTGTCAGGAATTGGACATCGTCTTCAAAGACATAAGCGTATTTTTCGTCACTCTCTATAAGCTTGGTCCATGCCTTGTAATGGCTCAGCGCACACCCAATTGCATTGTCCTGCAACACATGTGCAGCCCTAAATTGCCGGTTGTTGAAATCAAATGGAGCGCGCTCTTCTGGCGTCAGATGTTTGCCGCTAACGGCATCAACGAATACAATTTCAAGCCCGGTTGCATTGAACCGCTTTAACAGGACGTCCCTTCGCTTGGAGTCGTCTCTAAAGCTAATTATGTACGCTTTCACGTTACTCATTCTTCGCCTCTGCCGCATACTTGGCTACTAGTAACAAATTTTTTAATTTTTTTCTATATTTGCTCACTGAGGCGATGTTTAAGACGTCTAATTCAACCGGAGCATGGAGCATCTCGGACGTTATCATTTTTTTACCTGGTTGGCATGATGGATTTAATCTTGATAAGTCCGCGCGTTTCTGAGAAATCCCGTGCTGTTCTGAGAAATCCCGTGCTGTTCTGAGAAATAATGTATGAACGCCTGGTTTAAGATAGTATCGTATGTCGTTTTCAACTTTGAGACTGGTATGGTCTTATGACCTCGCAACAGCGTGAAAAATCCCCAGCTGACCAGGAATCGTTTCCCAGTTTTGAAGATAGGGCAACCCAGTCTCCCAAATATTTGACCCGTAGGCTTTGGCAAGGGTGGGTGCGTCGTTATTTCACAAAACTTGCGTGGACGTTTTTGTTGATGGCCATTGTTGCTGGCACGGCGTCCGCCTATCCATTATTGACGCGATATATTTTCAATGCTCTTGCAGATGGCAGAGCGGCAGAAGTTATTTGGCTGGCACCGCCGGCAATCATCGTTCTTGCCCTCGTCAAAGGTGTTGCCTTGTTCATGCAGACGGTTCAGGTCAATGCGCTGGCGCTGCGGGTAACGACGGACCTGCAAAAGGACATGGCAAAGAGCTTGATCGAGGCTGACCTGGCGGTGGTAACGCGCGAGCCAGCCGGCGCTTTCATGTCGCGGATCATGAATGATCTCAATTTGGTGCGCGAGGCCTTTGTCAGGTTGGCAAATAACCTTGTTCGTGACGTTTTGACAGTGTTTGTCCTGATCGGCGCAATGCTCTGGCTGGATTGGCTGATGACTCTTGTCGTGATGGCGGTCTATCCGCTGGCCATGCAGCCGATCATCCGTATTGGCAACCGTCAGCGCAAAGCCTCCGGCAATCTTCAGGCCCATATGGAGGGCGTGACCTCACTTCTTGCCGAGACCCTGCAGGGTGCGCGCATGGTCAAGGCTTATCAGATGGAGTCCAGCGAAATCAATCGTACAAAGGGTGCCTTTGATGGCCTTTACCAGCGTCTTGTGGGGCTGTTGACCGGTCGTGCAAAAATTGATCCGATCCTCGAGGTGGTTGGCGGTATTGCGGTTGGTGGTGTCGTTGCCCTTGCCAGCTGGCGTGTTGCCGCTGGTGACATGCAGGTGGGAGATGTGATTGCCTTCATCACGACCTTGATCCTGTTGGTCCAGCCGATACGCGGCATCGGCACCTTGAATGCGGTAACGCAGGAAGCCCTTGCCGCGGCTGAGCGCATTCTCACACTTCTCGACATCCCCCGACAGATCACCTCGCCAGCTGGTGCTCCTGAACTTGCTGTCAGCAAGGGTGAGATTTCATTCGAGGGGGTCAGTTTCAGCTATGATAACGACACCAAAATTCTCGATGACATAAGCTTTCAGGCAGTTGCGGGCCAGACAGTGGCACTTGTCGGGCCAAGCGGTGCTGGTAAGACGACCATCATCAATCTTCTGCCAAGATTTTTTGACGCAACGCAGGGCAGCATTCTGATTGATGGCCAGAACATCAGCCATGTCACGACAGAAAGTCTGCGCCGAAATATTGCGTTGGTTGGACAGGATGCCATCCTCTTTGACGACACTGTGGCGGCGAACATTGCTTTTGGCAAACCGGGCGCCAGCCGTGAGGAGATAGAGGCCGCCGCCAAGGCTGCTGCCGCGCATGACTTCATTGGTGATCTGCCGAACGGCTATGATACTGAGGTTGGAGAGATGGGTAACCGTTTGTCTGGCGGCCAGCGGCAGCGCATTTCGATCGCCAGAGCGATGCTCAAGGACGCTCCCATCTTATTGCTTGATGAGGCAACAGCAGCCCTTGATGCGGAGTCGGAAAAGCAGGTGCAGACGGCGTTGGCTGCCCTGCAAAAAGGCCGCACCACTCTGGTGGTGGCGCATCGGCTGGCGACAGTGCGCGATGCCTCACAGATTCTGGTGATGGAGGGTGGGAAGATCACTGAATATGGCACGCATGACAATCTGACTGCGGCCAATGGCCTTTATGCGCGCTTATGCAATCTTCAATTCTTTGGCGGTGCGTGATCACTCACGATGAAGAATGCTGTCGGTCAGGCGGACGGCCCACCCCTTCGCCTTGAAGTCACGGGTGATCGCATCGGGGTCATAGATTTCATCGACCCAGTCAAAAAACGCCATGCCCCGGTCTTCATAGGGGAAATAGGCTGCAAAAAATGCATCCAATAGCCCGGTCTTTGCCTGTTTGACGTGGCCGTACTTCCACGCAAGCTGTTTCGCCGCCTCGCGCGCTGGGCGCTTCTCAACGATCAGCAGATATAATGCGGCCATTAATCCGGCCCGGTCGGCACCTGATTTGCAATGCATCATCGCTGGCAGTTTCATCTCGGTAAACAGCGCCTCTGCGGCGTGAAGCATCTGCTTGTCCGGTGCGGCGCGCGAGCGTGCGGTGAAATCCATGAGGGTAAGGCCATATGTGGCACAGGCTTCGGCCTCAAGCCTCCAGCCGCCATCTGCGCGTGGGCCCCGCAGATTGATAATCGTCTTTATGCCCCGGTCGGCTGCTATCCTGATGCGCCCCGGACTTGGCTGATTGCACCGCCACATGCCCGGAGCAATTTCATGTTCGTTATGCCAATAAAGCCTCAGGAACCCGTGGTCCTTGAAGATCAATTCGGCCCAATCAACAACACCGCGGCGAGCGACAGCCGGTGCGATAAAGCTCATGAACCTGCCACCATCATGCCGTCAACGCGCAGTGACGGGGCGGCGGTGCTTTTGCGCATATCGATATCATTGGCCCTGGTTATCGCCATGAACATATCTTTGAGATTGCCGGCGATTGTCGCCTCTGCCACGGGATGCGCGATTTTGCCCTTTTCAATCCAGAAACCGGCGGCACCACGGCTATAATCACCGGTGATCATATCAACCGAACTGCCCATCATCTCGGTCACCAAAAAACCGGCGTTGATATCGCCGATCAGCTCATCAAATGAAATGTCACCATTTTCCAGATAGAAATTGCTTGTCGACGGAGACGGTGGTCCGCCAAGGCCGCGACTGGCATTGCCGGTTAAACTCAAGCCAAGTTTGGTTGCTGAGGCGATGTCAAGGAACCACCCCTGCAAAACACCGTCCTTGACCATTTCACGGCGCTCTACGGCGAGCCCCTCGCCATCGAACAGACGTGATCCCATGCCCCGGGGACGCAACGGGTCGTCAACAAATGTCAGGCCGGAAGCGGCGACCTGCTCGCCCATACGGTCTTTCAAAAAACTGGTACCGCGGGCAACGGCCGCGCCATTGATCGCGCCGGCCATGGTGCCGACAAGCGAGGCAGATACGCGTTTGTCATAAACCACCGGAAACTGTCCTGTTGGCGGTTTGGTTGCGCCAAGACGCGCCAGCGTCCGTGTGGCGGCACTGTTGCCAACCGAGTCCGGGCTATCCATGTCGGCCGCAAAAACGGCTGCGCTGTAATCATAATCGCGTTCCATATTGCCGTCCTGTTCAGCGATTACCATCGCCGAAACGCCATTGGATGACCGTTTATAGTCTGCGGAAAACCCATTGCTGGTGGCGATCAGAATATTGGCAACGCCATGGCTGGCTGACCCGCCTTCCGAATTGGTGATGCCCTCATGCGACAATGCCGCTTCCTCGGCGGCGCGTGCCATCTGGGTCAGATCATCAACCGTGGGCACATGTTCGTCATACATGTCCAATTCGGGAATCTGGGTGGCCAACTCATCGGCGCGAGCGAGGCGTGCATAAGGGTCCTCGGGTGCGATTTTTGCCATTGCTACGGCGCGCTCTGCCAGCGATTTGATATTGTCACTGTCGAGCTGGCTGGTTGAAATGGAAGCGTTGCGCTGGCCGACAAAAACCCGCAGCCCGGCGTCAAAATCCTCAGAGCGTTCGCTCGCCTCAACTTTGCCAAGCCGCAGATCGACCGAAGTGCCTTCACCGCGGGCCAGCATGGCATCGGCGCCATCAGCCCCCGCCGCTTTGGCAGCATCAAGGAGTTCGGAGATAAGTGATTGTTCTGTGCGTGTCATCATGCGTCTCACATATTGTACTAGGCTGATCATTTCAACCACCAGCGCGACACTATAGCCATCCTTGCAAGAACCATCCAATGCGTTTATGTCTTTGGCCATGACTTACAGCATTTTTATCGATGGCGCCGCAGGCACAACGGGATTGCAGGTGGCTGACAGGCTGGCGCGGCATCCGGGCGTCGATGCGCGCGCTCTAAGCGATGAGGAGCGCAAGGATAACGCAGCGCGCCAGCAGATGATGGCGGCTTCGGATTTGACGATTCTGTGCCTGCCAGATGTCGCCGCGCGTGAGGCAACTGCCATGGCTGCGCAGACAAACGCGCGCCTGATCGACGCTTCATCGGCGCATCGGACACACGCTGATTGGGTTTATGGATTTGCTGAATTGATTGCCGGACAGCGTGATGCAATCGCCGATGCCTCGCGGATCAGCAACCCCGGTTGTTACCCAACCGGATTTCTGGCGCTGACCCGTCCGTTGGTCGATGCCGGTATCGTGCCGCGCGACGCGCTGCTGAGCGTGCCGGCAGTGTCGGGTTTCAGCGGTGGTGGCAATGGCATGATTGCACAGCAGGCTGATGGCGCGCTGCCGGTATTTGGCAGTTATGGTGTGACGTTGGCGCACAAACATCTCCCTGAAATGTTAGCCTATGCCGGGCTCGACAATGCGCCCATTTTCATGCCGGCAGTTGCAGATTTCTATTCTGGCATGCTGGTGAATCTGCCGTTGCATTCGGCTCAGTTGACAAAATCTGTCACCGGTCAGGATTTACATGATTGCCTTGCCGCTCATTTTGACGGTCCGGGTTTGGTGCGCATGGCAGCTGCAAAGGCTAATGATGATGCGTTGCTTGCTAACAATCTGTTGGCGGCGGATGGTCTCGTCAACGCAGACCATATGGAGTTATCCGTCTTTGCGAATCCAGATAACAGCCAGTTCTGGTTGCTTGCGAGGCTCGATAATCTAGGCAAGGGGGCATCTGGTGCCGCTGTGCAGAACATGAATATCGCCCTTGGGCTTGATGAGACGATGGGCCTGAGCCGCGGTGCGTAATGTCAGATTTGCTTGACGAGACCTTTTTTCTGCCTGCGCAAACGGAAATTGACCGGGCGGTCAATTATCCCTATGACGCACCGGACACAGCGTTCGTTTTTGACAATGGCCGGCTTCGTTCCCTTGATGATGCAGCTATTCTCTATGACAGAACAGCGGTGCTGTCTGTTGGGTCAAACCGTGCGCCGGTGCAACTCCGCCGTAAGTTTGGTGATGATGCAATCATTCCTGTCACTCCTGCTGTCCTGCATGATTGTGACATCGTTCATGCCGCGCAGCTTGGCTATTACGGGGCGGTTCCCTGCACCGCTTTTCCGGCTGCCGGGTGCGAGGTGCGGCTGAATGTTGCCTGGCTTGACGAGGCGCAGCTTGAAATCATGCACCGAACTGAGGCTGTTGGTGTTGCCTATGACTATATTCGCTTCAATGGCGGGACGGTTACGCATCTTCCTGTGCCAGACGCTGGCGGTGAGATCATTTCTGGATATCAGCCGGTGTTTGGCTACGCCGCGCGCGGTGGCGTTCTCGATATTGGTGCCGGACAGCCGGCAGGCTTGTCTCGGATTCCGGCAAAAGAACGGATTTTTGAAACAATGAGCCAGGCGGAAGCCGCCGCATTGGTTCGCCAGCTCACCGGTCATGATGATCATCGCAGCCTCGAGGAATTTGTCGCTGACATGCAGGCTGACAGGGCTGAACGCCGCCTTATCCTTGAGCGATTGTCTGCCCATATGCTGTTCGCCGAGCAGGCGCCATGGCAAATCATCGAGATACACCTTGATGATCTTGATGCCTATCTCTAGCGCCGCACAGCGTCAGCCGAACAGCCTATCGATAATCAGAAACAATGTCAGGATCAGGCCCGCATTGCGGTTGGATTTGAACAATGCCAACGCGCCGTGTGGGTCTTCGTGGCTAACCATTCGTGCTTGGCGCAACAGATGTATCGCCATTAAAACGACACCGAACATCCAGAGTCCGGGTCCCTGATGCGCTTGGATGCCCGCAGAAATCAGCACAATCGCAAGGCAAAAGGCAATGTGTACCCCTAAATTCAGGCGGTCACCAAGACCAAGAGCCGATGATTTCACCCCGGCGTGTCTGTCATCTGCCATATCCTGAACTGCATAGATCGTGTCATAGCCAAAGACCCAGGCAACGCTTCCGGCATAAATCAGCCAAATTTCGGGGGTTGGCCATTGATCGGTCACTGCCGCCCAACCGAGAGGAACACCCCAGGAAAAAGTCAGTCCCAATATCGCCTGCGGCCACCAGGTTACGCGTTTGGCGAGCGGATAGATGATGATCAATGGCAGCGAGGCAACGCCAACCATGATCGCTGTCTGCGGCAGTTGCACAAGAATGCCAAGCCCAATCAGACATAGGAATGCTAAAAACAGCAATGCCTGGAGCAGTGAAACGGTGCCAGAGGCGAGTGGCCGACCACTGGTCCGCTCCACACGCAGGTCTATGCGCCGGTCCCACATGTCGTTAACCACGCAACCGGCGCCTCGCATTGTCATCGCGCCAAGCAGAAACAGCGTCATCATCTGCACCATTTGAAGTGTGGTCTCGGCGGCAAGGGGAATGATCCACCACGCAGGCAGCAGCAGAAGCCACCAGCCAATGGGTCTGTCGAATCGCGCCAGAAAGAGATAGGGATGCAACGCCTGGGGTAATTTTTGCCACCATCCAATCAATTGAATGTCAGTGTGGCCGGCGCGTTTGTCTGTTTGTTCTCTGGTCATCGCCAACAGATACCGCAGCCATGAAGCTGTGTCCAATTTCCCCCATGTGGCGGCATAACAAGGAAATCACTTGATAGTTCTGGCCAGGCTCTGAAGACAGGCTGATGGATTGAAAGTTTTGGCGCGGCGGGGTAGATATGCGTCATGACAAGGACTGCTTTTAAAGCCCGGCTTTATGTTCCCGGCAATCTGGCGACCGGAGTGTCTATCATTCCAGACAAAGGCCAGCAGCATTATCTGGCATCCGTGATGCGGCTTGTGACGGGAGATATGGTGGCTCTTTTCAATGGTGTTGATGGCGAGTGGCAAGCCACGATACAGAGCCTTGGCAGACGCAGCTGTTCTCTGGATGTGATCGCGCAGACCCGCCCTCAGCGGGCCAGCCCTGATTTGTGGCTTCTGTTCGCCCCGGTGAAAAAAGCTCGGCTGGATTTCATCGCCCAGAAGGCATCGGAAATGGGTACGAGTGTGATCTGGCCGACCCGTACCGATTTCTGTCAGGTGACGCGGGTGAATGATGACCGGCTGGCAGCCAACGCGATTGAGGCAGCTGAGCAGACGGAACGCCTTGATATTGCTGAAATTCGCGATTTTGCCCCGTTGGGCGATGTTCTGGATGCGGTGCCGGAGGACAGATTGTTGATCTGGTGTGATGAGGCCAGCGCCGCCAAGGGTGACCTCAATGCAGTTTCTGTTTTTGCCGCGCACCCCAAGCCGCAACGTGCGGCCATTCTGATTGGTCCAGAGGGTGGATTTTCCGAAAATGAGCGGAGCATCCTCGACCAGCGCGAAAACTGTTTGAAAGTTTCACTGGGTCCGCGCATATTGCGGGCAGATACTGCGGCAATAGCAGCGCTGACGTGCTTTCAATCGGTCTATGGTGACTGGCCGAATATAACGTAAGTTCATTTATTTTTTCTATTAATGGCCTGTCTGCTGTACTCTCGCGCGCGACGACTCAAACGGACAATCTCTCAGGACCCCATTCATGACAGACGACAATATGCGGATCGCCGACAAACAGGCCATGATCGACTGGGTGGCGGATGGAGAGACACCGAAATCCGACTGGAAAATCGGCACCGAGCATGAAAAATTCCTCTATCGCTGCGATACCAAGGAACCGGTCGTCTATGAGGGGCCGGATGGGGTGGCTCAATTGCTCAGCAACTTGTTGATCGAGCTTGGATCAGCAGCCACGCCAATTTTGGAAAAGGGCAAAATCATCGGACTGAAGGATGGTAAGGGAGGCTCGGTTACCCTTGAGCCCGGTGGCCAACTCGAACTGTCCGGCGCGCCATTGGCCAATCTGCATCAGACCTGTGCCGAGACAGGACGCCATTTGCGGCATATGCGAAATGTGGCAGATCCCCTGGGCATTGGTATGTTGGGCGTTGGCTATCATCCCACCGCCCGCCGCGAGGATATCTCGTTCATGCCAAAGGGGCGTTACAAAATTATGAGCGCGCACATGCCAAAGGTTGGTTCTCTCGGGCTTGACATGATGCTGCGGTCCTGCACCGTTCAGGTCAATCTTGATTATAGTGACGAGGTGGATATGCGGCGCAAATTCCGCACATCCCTTGCGCTACAGCCTATTGCCACTGCATTGTTCGCCAATTCACCTTTCAAAGAAGGGCAGGCATCACCATTCCTGTCGACCCGGGCCCATGCGTGGACAGATACCGACGCCGCCAGATGCGGTGTTCCTGCTTGCGTGTTTGACGCGCATTTTGGCTACGAGCAATGGATCGATTACATACTCGATGTGCCCATGTATTTCGTCCATCGCGGCGAGGATTACATCGATGTAGCAGGGCGCTCCTTCCGTGACTTCATGGCAGGCACACTTGCTGGCTTTGAGGGGCAAATGCCAACCATGGCGGATTTTGAGGATCATATGACAACCGCCTTTCCCGAGGTCAGGCTGAAACAGTTTCTTGAGATGCGTGGTGCTGACAGCGGCATGTGGGCAAACATCTGCGCTCTGCCGGCTTTCTGGGTTGGGTTGCTCTATGATGACGAAGCGCTTGAGGAAGCGGCTTCCCTTGCGTCCAATTTGCGGGCGGATGACGTGATGGCAGCCCGTCTGTCTGTCGCAAAGGACGGTTTCAGTGGCAGGCTTGGGTCCCACGATGTTTACGACCTCGCAACACGTCTGGTGTCAATTTCAAACAAGGGGTTGCGTCGACGCGGCATTCTCGACCTTGGTGGTGGTGATGAGTCCGGGTTTCTGTCGCCTCTCAGGGACTGTCTGGACAATCAGAGGACACCAGCGGAGATGTTGTTGGATGCGTTGCATGGTGAGTGGAAAAATGATGTCTCCCAGATTTTTAACGCCAACAGCTTTTGATGCGCAGATTGCCTGTCAGTGTGTTCACTCTACCGGTTAGGCCGTCATTGGTGCTAGACGTTGCTGACAGGAATTTGTAGGCTGCTGTAATGCCGGTTTTATTGTTGATTGTCTGTATCAATTTTGTCGGCGTCGGCGCTCTGATTCCCGTTCTTCCCTACACGATCCTGGAATCGATGGGTCAGCCAGCCAGTGTGATGACGCTGCTACTGGCATCTTTTGCCCTTGCGATGTTTGTTGCCAACCCCATCCTTGGCCGGTTGTCAGACCACATTGGCCGGCGGCGTGTGCTTTTCGTCTCATTGGCCCTGACCGGGGTTGCGCATTTCTGGTTCGCCATGTCGGACGAGCTCTGGCAGTTGTTTCTGGCGCGTATTCTGGCTGGTATCGGATCTGGGAACACCGGTGTCATTCAGGCAATGATTACCGACCGCACATCGCTTGAGAAGCGGGCGCAATATATGGGATTTCTGGGTGCGGCTATTGGCGTTGGCTTTGTCGCCGGGCCGGCGCTTGGCGGTTTGCTGAGCCATTTTGGCACTGGCCCGCTCTATCAGGTTCCCTTTTTGATGGCGGCAGGCTTTGCCTTTGTCGCCCTTTTCATGACCACATGGCTCAAGGGTGTCGATCGTGACCGGTTAACACCTGAACAGCCTGGCGATGCTGGAACGGCTGTCTCTCGGCTGCGGGCATTGATGGCCTCGCCACTGGCGCTGTATGCAATCGCCTCGATGGCGTTGAATCTCTCATTTGCTCAGGTTGAGGCGTCCTTTGTTCTGGTGTTGCGTGACTATCTGGGTTTTGGTGCCATCGAGACAGGGTGGCTGTTCACCTATATCGGTGTCTGCATCATTATCGTGCAGGCAGTGCTGATCAAAACTGTTGTGTCCCGCTTTGGCGAAGTGACAACAACCCTCATTGGCGCCAGCCTGCTGGCGCTTGGTCAAATTGTCACCGTGTTGATTGTCATGGGGCTATTTGTCGGCAATGCCTATCCTTTGGTGCAGACTTTTCTTGGGACAACGGCCATCTGTTTTGGCTTTGCTCTCTCAACACCGGCAATCACCGCTGCCGTCAGCAAGATTGCGGGCGAGACCATGCGGGGAGGATCGTTGGGTATGATCCAAGGTTTCGGCTCGCTCGGACAGGTTATAGGGCTGAGCGTTGCCGGACCGCTCTATGATCTTGGCGGGTCACAATTTCCCTTTAGCTTTGGCGCCGGCGTGACATTACTCTTGGTCTGTCTTGTGCCATATCTTCGGCGCCCGGCATGAGGCTAAGCTGCCTCCGTGCCGCCGACAGTAACACCGCCCATCTTCACCGTTGGTTGACCAACGCCCACCGGAACCGACTGGCCCGCCTTGCCACAGGTTCCAACCCCATCATCCAAAGCCATGTCATTGCCGATCATGGAAATCCTTGACATTGCATCTGGCCCGTTGCCAATCAGCGTGGCCCCTTTGACGGGCGCGCCGACCTTGCCGTTCTCGACCAAATAAGCCTCGGAGGCTGAAAAGACGAATTTTCCCGAGGTGATATCTACCTGACCACCACCAAAATTGACCGCATAAATACCTTTTTTGATCGAGGCGACAATCTCTTCGGGATCGTCCTTGCCGCTCTCCATAAAGGTGTTGGTCATACGTGGCATCGGCGCGTGTTCATAGGATTGACGTCGGCCGTTGCCTGTTGCCTCAACACCCATGAGGCGCGCATTCTGCCGGTCCTGCATATAGCCGCGCAGGATGCCATCTTCGATTAGCACATTGCGTCGGGATTGTGTGCCTTCATCATCGACGGTGATCGATCCGCGCCTGTCCATCATGGTGCCATCATCTACCACGGTGACGCCTTTAGAGGCGACCTGCTCGCCAACGCGGCCACTGAAAACCGATGTGCCCTTGCGGTTAAAGTCCCCTTCTAAACCGTGGCCTACCGCTTCGTGCAGCATGACGCCGGGCCAGCCGGCACCAAGTACGATTTCCATTTCTCCGGCTGGGGCGGCAACTGAGTCCAGATTCAGGGTCGCGATGCGCAACGCCTCATGAACCTGTGGCTGCCATGACTCCGGCTGCATATACTGATCAAACATTACCCTGCCGCCAGCTCCCGCAGAGCCGGACTCCATGCGACCATCCCGCTCGACCACGACCGACACATTGATCCGCACGAGGGGACGAATGTCAGCCACGCGCTCACCATCCGCGCGCATGATCTGCACTGCTTGCCACGACCCGGCAAGGCTGGCGCTGACCTGAACCACTCTGGGATCCGCCGCTCTAGCAAAGGCGTCAATTTCCTGCAACAGGCTCACTTTTGCTTCAAACGGCATCTCATTCAGAGGGTTGCCATCGCCGTAAAGTGGGCGGTTACTTCCGGCAACAGGGGCGAGGGCCGCGGCCCCGTTATATCCCTTTGTCACGGCACCGACACTTGCTGCCGCCCGCCGCAGGGCCGCCTCGCTCAGCTCACCGGCATGGGCATAGCCATGCGCTTCGCCAGCGATTGCCCGCAGACCGAAACCGCTGGATTGATCGTAGCTGGCAGACTTCAAACGGCCATCATCAAAGGCGAGCATTTCCGAATGGCGCATCTCCAGAAATAATTCGCCATCGTCAGCGCCGGCAAGTGCCTGCCGGACAATTTGCTGTGCCTTGTCTTGCTCCAGATTTGTTCCAGTGAAGAAAATATCGTCAGTTTGCGCCAGATGATCCATGTTGTTTCCTGATATATCAATAGGTTACGAATATTTACTGTGCTTTGCCACTGCCAACAGGATGGGGGCAGAAAGCGAGGATTTCAAGATGATAATCCAATTTGCCGGGCAAGTTTGTTGCGGGTAAAATCTCTGCTCATGTAAAAAGAAAAAAAAAGATAGAAATTATAGCGACAGGTAGCCGCATGGGGCTTTTCTATTCTCAAGAATCAGTCTAATTAAAGGCTTCGAAAGCGACCGAAGACTGCGCTTTGACGTCGCTGTAAGACCATTGCGTTGGTCAATCGAATTGGGGGAGAAAAATCCATGGCATTTCTAGCCAAATCAATTTCAGGCTGGGTTGCGCTTGTGCTGGATGCGGCACACAGATATTCGGCTGCGGTGTTTGCGTCAGTCTGCCTGCTGCTGGGCGCAACAAATGCTCAGGCCGCCAAGCCGGAGCCATGGCAGATGGATCTGCAGCCACCGGCCGGCACGATCGCTGAAATGGCGACTGACCTGCACAATTTATTGCTCGTTGTCATAACGCTGATTTCGCTGTTTGTTCTTGGATTGCTCGTCTATGTGGGTATCCGCTTTCGCGCCAGCGCCAACCCGAATCCATCAAAGACATCGCACAACACGGTCATCGAAATTTTGTGGACCGTCATACCGGTTGTCATTCTTGTTGGCATTGCGGTCCCGTCTTTCCGTCTGCTTTATTATCTTGACCGCACCGCAGATACGGACATGGTGATCAAGGTGACGGGCAACCAGTGGTACTGGAATTATGAATATCCAGATGATGGTATCGCCTTTGACAGCTATCTCGTTGATGAAGCTGACCTTCAGGAAGGCCAAATCAGGCTTCTGTCTGTCGACAACCCGATGATTGTTCCAGAGAACACCCGGATCAAGCTGCTCATCACCGGCAATGATGTGATGCATTCGTTCTTTGTGCCATCGCTTGCCGTTCAGGTTTACGCTTTCATCGGCCGCACCAACGAGGTGTGGATTGACGTGCCGACTGGCAAACAGACCTATTACGGCCAGTGTAACCAGATCTGTGGTATCAACCATGCCTATATGCCGATTGAGGTCCGGGCCTTGCCACGGGCTGAATATGACGCGTGGCTCTCATCAGCGCGGGAGGAATTCGCGATGGATGACAGTCTCGTAGATCCTGAAACCCTTAAACTGGCCTCGGCCAATTAATCAGTTAGCGAAGAGGATTATAAAATGAGTGCTCAAGCCCACGCTGATCATGGTGCCCCAGAGAGCTTTGTGCGCCGTTGGCTCTATTCGACCAACCACAAAGACATCGGCACAATGTATATCGTGTTCGCCATTCTCGCCGCTTTCATTGGTGGCGGTCTGTCGATCTATATGCGTATGGAATTGATGGAGCCTGGCGTTCAATACATGGCTGACGGCCATGTCTGGAACGTTTTCACCACCGCGCACGGCCTGATCATGGTGTTTTTCGTGGTGATGCCCGGGTTGATTGGCGGTTTTGGTAACTGGTTTGTGCCGATCATGATTGGCGCCCCGGACATGGCGTTCCCGCGAATGAACAATATCAGCTTCTGGCTATTGCCC
Source organism: SAR116 cluster bacterium (assembly GCA_004212735.1). Taxonomy (GTDB): domain Bacteria; phylum Pseudomonadota; class Alphaproteobacteria; order Puniceispirillales; family Puniceispirillaceae; genus MED-G116. The sequence goes on along the minus strand of SHBD01000002.1, from coordinate 118,154 downwards.
CCGTCTTTCATTCTGTTGCTGCTGTCTGCGGTCATGGATGGTGGTGCGGGTGTCGGGTGGACGATCTATCCACCGCTTTCATCCTCATCTGGTACACCGGGTATGTCGATGGACCTTGCGATTTTCTCGCTGCACCTCGCCGGTGTGTCCTCGATCCTTGGTGCGGCTAACTTCATCACCACGATCTTCAACATGCGCACACCCGGCATGACGCTGCACAAGATGCCGCTTTTTGCATGGGCCATGCTGATCACCGCGTTTCTGCTTTTGCTGGCAGTGCCTGTTCTGGCGGGTGCGATCACCATGCTGCTGACTGACCGCAATTTTGGCACTACATTCTTCATTCCTGAAGGCGGTGGAGACCCTATTTTGTTCCTGCACCTGTTCTGGTTCTTCGGACACCCAGAGGTGTATATCATGATTCTGCCTGCCTTTGGCATTGTCAGCCACATCATCTCGACCTTCTCCAAAAAGCCAGTGTTTGGTTATCTGGGAATGGCCTATGCCATGGTTGCGATTGGGTTCGTTGGCTTCATTGTTTGGGCGCACCATATGTACACCGTCGGATTGAGCGTTGATACACGCGCTTATTTCACCGCTGCCACGATGGTGATTGCTGTGCCGACCGGCGTGAAAATCTTCTCCTGGATTGCGACGATGTGGGGTGGCTCGATCACCTTCCGTGTTCCGATGCTGTGGGCGATTGGTTTTATCTTCCTGTTCACTGTTGGTGGTGTAACGGGCGTTGTTCTCTCGAACGCTGGTCTCGATGTGGTTCTGCACAACACCTATTATGTGATTGCGCACTTCCATTATGTGCTGTCGCTTGGTGCTGTGTTTGGACTGTTTGCCGGCTTCTATTACTGGTTCCCGAAGATGACCGGCTACGAATATTCAGAAGGTCTTGGCAAGCTGCATTTCTGGGTCACTTTCATCGGTGTTAACCTGACGTTCTTCCCGATGCATTTCCTTGGTCTTGCTGGAATGCCGCGCCGGTACATCGACTATCCTGATGCGTTTGCCGGCTGGAACATGGTTGCCTCGATCGGCTCATATATCGGCGCAGCGGGCGCAGTGTTGTTCCTCGTGGTGATTGCGCAGGCGTTTATTGCCAAGCGCCGCGCGGCAGACAATCCGTATGGTGAGGGGGCAACAACACTTGAATGGCAGGTTGCATCACCACCGCCATACCACACCTTCGACGAATTGCCGAAGATCAAGTAACAAATCATGGAGGCGCCCGTTTGGGCGCTTCCTCATTCGTGAACGGAGCTGGATAATGGCTGTGAGTACAGACCAGAATATATCTGCCGATGCCGACGCGCTTCGGGTGTCATCGGTTGGTGATTTCTGGTCATTGCTGAAGCCCAGAGTGATGAGCCTGGTGATTTTCACCGGCTTTTCCGGGATGTATCTTGCGCCGGGCGACCTGCATCCACTTGTGTTCGTGGTTTCCCTGTTTGCCATTGCCGCTGGTGCTGGTGCCTCCGGGGCGATCAATCAGTGGTATGATCGTGACATCGACGCGGTGATGACGCGAACGCAATCCCGTCCCATTCCCGCCGGATTGATGGAGCCCGCCGAAGCCTTGACCATGGGGTTGGTCATTTCCGCTCTGTCGGTTCTTGTTCTCGGGCTTGCCGCTAACTGGCTGGCGGCTGGCCTTCTTGCGTTTACCATCTTCTTTTACGGCGTTGTCTACACAATCTGGCTGAAACGGCGCACACCGCAGAATATCGTCATTGGCGGCGCTGCAGGAGCCTTGCCACCAGTGATAGGATGGGCCGCTGTGACTGGCAGCCTTTCAGTTGAACCATTGTTGCTGTTTGCCCTGATTTTCATGTGGACACCGCCTCATTTCTGGGCGCTTGCGCTGTTCCGGAATGAAGATTACACGCGTGCAAATGTGCCGATGCTGCCTGTTGTTGCTGGCGAGATGGAAACACGCAAACAGATTTTGATCTATGCGGTGCTGCTTGCGCCCCTTGGAGTGGCTCCTTGGTTTATCGGTATGGCGTCGGTTTTTTACGCTGGCCTTGCCGGTGCTGCAGGTGCGCTGTTTGTTTATCTATCTTGGCAGTTGTTCCGCTCCGGTGATCATGCGGTCGCAAGACGGCTGTTCGGCTTTTCGATATTGTATCTTTTCGTTTTGTTCCTGGCGCTCGTTGCCGATCGCGCCATTCAGCAGTTTCTGTTAGTCGGGATCCCATCATGACCGAGCGCCCTCAGCCAAAGACTGCAGAAGAGATGCAGAAAATGCGCCGTAGCCGCAATCTCGCACTTCTTGGGGGTATTGTTCTGTTGGTCGTGCTGTTCTACGCGCTGACCATCGTCAGGGTCGGGAGTGGAGCATGACAACGCGGACAATCCCACCGCAGACCGACCAGCGTGCTCAGGGAAATCGCCGTACCTTGACGGTGCTGGCGTTGCTTGTTGTGACAATGGTTGGCCTCGCCTACGCGTCGGTGCCGCTTTACGATCTGTTCTGCCGTGTTACCGGCTATGGTGGAACAACGCAGGTGGTGACTGAGAATGCGGATGCCATCATCATCGATCATCCTGTCAAAGTGCGGTTTGATGCCAACGTCAATCCATCATTGAACTGGCGCTTTGAAGCCGTCGATGCGCCTGTAACGCTGAACCCCGGTGAGGAAGTTATCATTAATTACCGGGCGACAAACCTTGGCGACACACCGTCCATTGGCACGTCCACCTTCAATGTGACACCAGTGAAGGCGGGCCCTCATTTCATGAAATTAGATTGTTTCTGTTTCATCGAACAGACGCTTGCGCCGGGCGAGTCGATGCTGATGCCGGTGCGGTTTTTCATTGACCCGGCGATTGTTGAGAACGCCGATACAGCCAATATCAAAGAAATTATCCTGTCCTACACATTCTTTCCCGCACTTTCCGGGACAAAGAGTTAGGATAAATGAAATCGTGGAGAGGTGACTGGCACTTGCCAGTCAGATTTAAAGGAGACGAAAATGAGTGGTGAGAACAAACACCCTTATCACCTGGTTGAAGCCAGTCCGTGGCCTGCCGTGGGGTCTGCGGCGGCATTCACTGCGGCTGTCGGTGGCGTCATGTACATGCACGAGGTTCAGTATGGCGTTGCAGTGCTTGGCCTTGGCTTCGCGCTTGTCTTGATGACGATGTATATGTGGTGGCGTGATATCATCCTCGAGGCTGAATATCAGGGGCATCACACATCGGTTGTTCAGATTGGCATGCGCTATGGCATGATGCTGTTCATCGCCTCCGAGGTTATGTTCTTCGTTGCGTTTTTCTGGGCGTTTTTTGACCGGGCGCTGTTCCCGGTCGGCGGTGTATGGCCACCAGAGGGCATTACCACATTCGATCCCTTTGACCTGCCACTGATCAACACGTTGGTTCTGTTACTGTCCGGCTGTACGGTCACCTGGGCTCACCATGCTCTGCAACATGGTAACCGCAGGGATTTCATGAACGGACTTGGTCTGACGGTAATTCTGGGCATGTTGTTCACCGCGCTGCAGGCGCTGGAATACAGCCACGCGCCCTTTGGTTTCACCGATGGTGTCTATCCGTCTGTGTTCTATATGGCGACGGGGTTCCACGGTTTCCACGTTCTTGTTGGCACATTGTTCCTCGCGGTCTGTTGGCTGCGGGGGCGGGCCGGTCATTTCACGCCTGAGCAGCATTTTGGTTTCGAGGCTGCGGCATGGTACTGGCATTTTGTCGATGTCGTCTGGCTGTTCCTGTTTGCCGCTGTATATTGGTGGGGCGGTTGATCCGGTTGGCTTAGCGCTTACTTATAACTAACCCCGGGGAGCGCCTGTCGCAGGCGCTCCCTTTTACGTCAGGCCTGCCTTTTGGCACTTGCTGCATCCTAGTTGATGCTGTACCAGCTGGTAAACACCTCTGCGGATTGATGATGATACGATTACGACCCCTGTTATGGCCCACATTTTTTGCCCTGCCAACGCTCCTGATCCTATTGGCTCTGGGTACATGGCAGGTACAGCGCCTTGAGTGGAAAAATGATCTGATTGCCAGCTTCGAGCAACGTTCATCAGCGCCGCCGATCGAACTGCCGCTTGCAGACGAGGTAACTGCGGATCTTGAATTCCGCAGGCTGCGCCTTGTCGGCAGTTTTGACCACGGCAGGGAAACCTTCATGACTGGCCGCACCTATGAGGGCAACGCCGGCTTTCACATTGTGACGCCCTTTACCCTTCGCGATGGCCGCATTGTTATGGTGAATAGAGGGTGGGTATCCGAATCATACAGAGATCCAGCCAAACGCCCTTTCACCCTTGTTGAGGGCGAAACTGAGCTTGATGCGATACTGCGCTTCCCCGGAAAGAAGGGTTATTTCGTTCCCGAAAATGAGGCGGAAAACGGCTTTTGGTTCACCCTCGTGCCCGCGCAGATTGTGGCACATCTGGAACTATCGTCTGCTGCTGTTACATCTGTCTATGCCGCAACAATCCGCACTGGTGACGAAGTGAAACTGCCAATCGCGGCACGCACAAAATTGAACCTGCGAAATTCACACCTCAGCTATGCGATCACGTGGTATGGCATCGCACTTGCGTTGATTGGCGTGTATCTGGCGTTCCATCATCAGGCTGGCAGGCTGACTTTTGGGCGGGGCCGGGATGACGATGGGGGTTCGCAACAGTGAAATATATAAGCACCCGGGGCAATGATGGCCCGCTTGGCTATGAAGAGGCTTTGCTTAGCGGCCTTGCACGCGATGGTGGGCTTTATCTGCCAACATCCTATCCGCGCTTTTCTGATAAGGAAATCGCGGCGATGCGCGGCCTTTCCTACGCGGAACTTGCCGGTCTCGTCATGGCGCGCTTCACCGATGGTGAGATTGAGGCTGACGAGTTGACGGCGATGGCCGCTGATGCCTATGCCGGCTTTGATGATCCGGCGGTGGCGCCGCTACGTCATTTGACCGGCGACATCCATGTGCTTGAATTGTTTCACGGCCCGACCATTGCCTTCAAAGATTATGCGATGCAGTTTCTGGCACGCGCCTTTGACCGGGCGTTGCGCCGTTCGGCACAACAGGCGGTCATTCTGGGTGCCACCAGTGGTGACACCGGATCAGCAGCGCTTGAGGCTTTTCAGGGACGTGATGCGATCGACGTGTTCATTCTGTTTCCCGAGGGCCGGGTGTCTCCCGTTCAGCAGCGCCAGATGACATCGGTGATTGCCGAGGGTGCCCATGCTGTCGCCGTGCATGGTGATTTCGATGATTGTCAGGCGATCGTCAAACAGCTTTTCAACCAGCATGATTTTCGTGACAGCGTCAATCTTTCGGCTGTCAATTCGATCAATTGGGCGCGGCTGATGCCACAAATTGTCTATTATTTCTCCGCGGCCCTCGCCCTTGGTGCGCCGCAGCAAAAAGTGGCCTTTTCGGTGCCGACTGGCAATTTTGGCAATGTCTTTGCCGGTTATGTGGCGAGGCAAATGGGCCTGCCAATCGAACGTCTGATCGTTGCCTCAAATCAAAATGACATTCTGACCCGGTTCTTCGAACAGGGGGCGATGCGGCGCGAGGCAGTCAATCCCTCGCTCAGCCCATCGATGGACATTCAGGTATCAAGCAATTTTGAACGTCTGTTGTTTGAACTGCTTGGCCGCGACGGGGTGGAAACGGCCCGTGTCATGGCTGATTTTGCGGCAACTGGAAAATTTTCCCTTCTAGAAGCAGTGATGGTGGAAGCCCGCTCGCTGTTTTCAGCCTATCGCCTCGATGACGCTGGCACCATCGCAGAAATTGCCAACACCAGCCGTGATGACGGGATGGTGCTTGACCCGCATAGTGCGGTTGGTGTTTCTGCCGCGCGGCGGGCCATTGCCGATGGCACGCTGCCGGATCGGACACCCGTGGTGGCGCTAGCCTGTGCACACCCGGCAAAGTTCCAGGACGCGGTCGAGCAGGCAACCGGAACACTGCCAGCCCTGCCAGCACACCTCGCCGATTTGATGCAGCGCCCAGAGCGTACACATCTTGTCGAGGCGAGTGATAGTGCGGTCAAGGCGCTTGTTCTTGAAAGGAAACGCAGCCTATGACTGTTGCGACGCTCTCGACCCTTACCAATGGACTGCGTGTTGCAACGCGGCACATGCCGCAAGCAACCTCGGTTTCTGTCGGTATTTGGGTCAAAGCTGGTGCACGTGATGAGCGTGACGCCGAACAGGGAATTGCCCATATGCTCGAACATATGGCGTTCAAGGGAACCAAACGCCGCGATGCCCAGGCGATTGCGACCGAGGTTGAGGATGTTGGTGGTTACATGAACGCCCATACCAGCCGCGAGGAAACCGCCTATTACCTTCGGCTGCTGCCCGAACACCTGTCTCTTGGCGTTGATATTCTTGCCGATATTCTCACCGAGTCGACGATGCCTGAGATTGAAATTGAGCGTGAGCGCGGTGTGATCATTCAGGAGATTGGTCAATCCGTTGATACACCGGATGATCTGGTTTTTGATCTATATGCAAAATCAGCCTATGTCGATCACACTCTGGGCCGCCCAATTCTGGGCACCATTGACTCTGTTTCCAATTTTGATCGTGGTGATCTCAGCGGCTTTTTAAGCCGTCATTATGGCGCTGGGCAGATGCTTGTCTGCGCGGCTGGTGCGGTGACACAGGATGAATTGGTTGCCTGCATCGAGGAGCGGCTTGGCGGCTTACAGACGGCAACCGATGCAACCCGAAAAGCCCCTGTCTGGTCAGCGGGCCGCCAGATCATCACGCGTGATCTTGAGCAGACGCATGTCGTGCTTGGTTTGCCAGGTCTTGCGGCAAATGATGAGGACCGGTTCGCGCTTATGGCATTGTCCACCCTGTTTGGCGGTGGTATGTCCTCGCGGCTATTCCAACAGATCCGTGAAAAGCGTGGCCTATGCTATTCGATCTTTTCCTTTGCCAACATGCAATCCGACAGCGGCAACTTTGCCATTTATGCCGGAACTTCAGCTGAGCAGGTTGATGAAATGCTCGGTGTCGTTTGTGATGAGCTCAATGATGTTGCCAGCGGTGTCAGTGATGCCGAAGTCAACAGGGCCAAGGCACAATTGCGGGCGTCATTGCTGATGGCGCGCGAGTCGGTTGCTGGCTGCGGCGATGCGCTGGCGCGCCAGATTACGCTATTTGGCAAGCCAAGCGATGATGTCGAGCTGCTGGCGGCGATTGATGATGTGACCGGCGAGCGTGTTGGGGAGCTTGCTGCCCGTCTGATTGCCGCCGCCCCGCCAGCTCTCGCGGCGGTTGGACCGTCTTTTGAGATTATGTCAAATGAGGCACTGGCGGCCAGACTTGCTGCCTGATTTTGGGGTTGGTCTCTGGGCTGATTTTTGGGCTAATCTGGAAGCCTGATCTGGGTATTTAGGCGCTGCCACTATCTCCGGCAAAATAGGCGGGATCAATGCCGATGGTATCAAACGCCTGCTGCCACAAGGTTTCGCGGTCATGCTCGAAAACCAGATCTGTTGATGCTGGTAGATTGAGCCAAACGTTCTCGCTCATTTCACGATCGAGCTGGCCAGCGCTCCAGCCGGCGCATCCCAATGAGACAATGGTGTGCGATGGCCCGACGCCTCCGGTAATGTCCCGCAGGATTTCAACACTTGCCGTCAGGCCGATCTCATGGGTGATCACCACACTGTCTGGCAGCATGTGGTCTTGTGAATGCAGCACAAAGCCTCGATTGCTGTCTACTGGACCGCCAATATGTACCGGATCTTGAGCGGCAAAGCGAGGCGCACCAATGTCGAGTTTTTCGTAGAGATCGCCGAGCTTGAGGAGGCTTGCCTGTTTGTTGATCACAAGCCCCATCGCTGATTGCGCGTCATGCTGGCACATCATGATTACCGATCTTTGAAATCTGGTGTCATCCATGTGCGGGCTGGCGATTAGCAACTGGCCCTGCAGCGAATTTATGTTGTCGGCCATGTCACACTCGATGGCAAAATCTGATTTTGATACTGTGCTTGTTTTCTTGAACTGACCCATTACCTAGCCTAGACAGGAAATCACTTCTCGGTAAAGCCCGAAAACTTCACACTTCGGATAGCACCCATTTAGCCCTCAGGCGAAAAGATAGAATGGCCAACGCCGATCAAAAGTTGAACATATGTGTGGCTAATTTAATGGCTGTGCGCCCGCTGATGCGTCTGTTATCGGTTTTTGTCGTATTTTTTGGTGCGTTCTTTTGCGTGGTAGTGATGAGCACATCTGCCATGGCGTTGCAGAGCGACTGGCAGGGCGATCCCACAATTGCCGAAGCAAGGTTGCTGTCTGCCGTCAAGGGAACGGGTGATCTGACAACGCTTCCACTGGCGGTGGAATTTCGAATAGCGCCCGGCTGGAAAATTTATTGGCGCACCCCGGGTGAGGCGGGGCTGCCACCAACGATCGATGTGTCTGGTAGCGCCTCGCCCAGTCTCGAAGCAACAATCCGCTGGCCTGTTCCCAAGCGGTTTGATGTCTTTGGCTTTGATAATTTCGGGTACGAATCACAGGTCACTTTGCCGCTTGATCTCACGGGACATAACGTCGGCGCGCCGGTGCAGATTGTCGCCCAGTTGGAGGCGCTGGCCTGTTCCGATATCTGTGTTCCGGTGATGGCACAGCTTGATCTGGTTCTGCCCGATGGCGCAGCCACGGCCTCGCCCCACGCACAGATGATTGCCCGGGCCTCTTCGATGGTGCCCCGCATCGCCCCATCTGGAGGGCGCGCTGCAACCGGGCCAAATCTTTTTATTGTCTCCGCTGTGATCAAAGACAGCGATCTTGCAGTACAGCTTGCCAACGGTGCACCACCGATTGATGACATTCTTGTCGAGGGTTTTGATGGTGTCGCCTTCAAGGCACCGGTGCTGTCAAGTGACGGTTATCACCTCCCCATCAGCACGGCGAAGGGAACAGGTTTTGATGGTGGACCAGCGATTTTGACCGTCATCGCTGGCGGTGAAATGGCGGAATTTCATCTGGCCATTCCACCACCAACCGGAGCATCGGCATCGACCAGCCCCGCGCATTCTGACGCTTTGATCATGCTTGCAATCGCCTTTCTTGGCGGGCTGATCTTGAATTTGATGCCATGCGTTTTGCCGGTTCTGGCGTTGAAACTATCCGCTGTTCTGGGGGTGGTTGGTCGCGATCGCGCCAGGCTGCGGCTTGGCTTTCTTGCCGGGGCGGCGGGGATCATTACCAGCTTTGCATTATTGGCGTTGACGATGGTTTTGATACGCCAAGCTGGAGGCCAGATTGGCTGGGGTGTTCAGTTTCAAAACCCTGTTTTTTTGGGCGTCATGATTGGACTGCTCGGTATTTTTGCCCTCAGCCTTGTCGATCTTGTGACAATCCCGGTGCCGCGTTTTGCTGCGTCATTGGCGCGTCCCTCGGGGCCAACGGGCAGGAATGGCCTTGCTGGTGATTTTCTGGCCGGTATGCTGGCAACCATTCTCGCAACGCCCTGTTCAGCACCTTTTGTTGGGACAGCGGTAACGGTGGCGCTTACGGGTGACACGCTAACGCTGTTTGCCATTTTTCTGGCAATGGGGGCAGGGCTTGCCAGCCCGTGGCTTCTTGTTGCTTTATTTCCGGGGATGGTAGCGCTGTTGCCGCGCCCGGGAGTCTGGATGATCTGGGTTAGGCGGGGGCTTGCGCTGTTGCTTGTCGGAACGATGCTGTGGCTTGGGATGATCTTGAGCACTTTGCTTTTGCCTGAAAACCGGGAAGCCAGCATAGATGACACCGCACGGTTGGGCGCGATCAGTTGGGCCGATTTTGCCTCGGAAGCGGTGGCCGCCCATCTCGCAGATGGTCAGGTTGTGTTCGTTGATGTCACTGCCGATTGGTGTATCACCTGCAAAGCGAATAAGGCCTTTGTCCTGGATCAGGACCCGGTCGTGAGCAAGATGGCAGCACTCCAGCAGGCTGGCTCTCTGGTGCCCATGCAGGCTGATTGGACGCGGCCGAATGAACAGATTTCAACTTTTCTCGCATCCCATAACCGGTTTGGAATTCCGTTCAACATCGTCTATGGTCCGGCCATGCCTGACGGGTATTTGTTGCCTGAATTGCTCACATCTTCTGCTGTTCTTGAGGCCCTTGAATTGGTCACGAGATCTCCCAAATGATAGATACCCAATGATCTGTCGCACTGCTCTTTTGACGTGGCGACTGGCAAGACCAAAATGAGAAAGTTCACATAATGACCATTGAAGCGGGGCAGCCGATCCCTTCCGTAAAATTCCAAATCAAGACCGAAGATGGCATTGATGAGCATTCAAGTGACGATTATTTCGGTTCAGGCCGGACAATATTGTTTGCCCTGCCTGGGGCATTTACGCCCACTTGTTCCGCCCGTCATCTTCCAACTTATCTGGAAAAGTACAGTGAACTTCGGGCAGCAGGTGTTGACCGGATCGCCTGTCTGGCGGTGAATGACGCACATGTGATGAAGGCATGGGGCGATGCGAATAATGTTGGCGACAAGATCGATATGCTTGCTGATCCGCATTTTGCTCTGACCAAAGCTCTTGGTCTTGACCGGGATATGGGGGCTATCCTCGGTGTCCGTGCGGCCCGGTGCGCGGTGATCATTGATGATGGTGTGGTGACAAAGATGTTGATGGAAGACGTTGGCGCCTTTGAGGTATCCAGCGCATCACACGTCCTTGGTGAGCTCTAAAACCCGGTTACTGTGCTGCAACCGGCTACAGGCTCATGGCGGCGGCTCGCGCCAGATCGTCACAGCGTTCGTTCAACGGGTCACCGGAATGGCCCTTGACCCAGTGCCAACTGACGTTGTGCCGAGCAAGGGCTTCGTCGAGTTGCTGCCATAGATCCTGATTGGCAACGGGTTTCTTTGCTGCCGTTTTCCATCCATTAAGTCGCCATTTTGGCATCCACGCCGTAACACCATCCATGACATATTTGCTGTCGGTATGAAGTTCGACACTCATTGGCCGGCTGAGCGCATTTAGACCTTCAATTGCAGCCTGCAACTCCATCCGGTTGTTGGTCGTATCTGGCACTGCGCCGGACAATTCTTTTTCATTGCCATTCCACTCCAGGATGGCGGCCCAACCACCAGGGCCGGGATTATTCAGACAGGAACCATCAGTATGGAGGATCACCGGCGAACTCATGGCGCTACAAATCAATCCCATAGGCGGCGGTGCCGGAAACGGATTGATGGAAGCGCAGGATTGACCAATATTCCATCGGGTCTTTTGGGCTGACAAGGGCGTCTGTCGGCGTGTGGATCCAGTCATAGAGGCGCGTCAGGAAGAACCTCATGGCAGAGCCCGCTGCCAGTACGGGGATGGCCTTGAATTCGGCATCTGACAGCGGTCTTACCTTGTCATAGGCTTTCAACATCGCCCGCGATTTTGTCAGGTTGAAACTGCCATCTGCCTCAAAGCACCAACTGTTCAGACATATTCCGAGATCATAAGCGAGGATATCATCGCAGGCGAAATAGAAATCAATCAATCCAGTCAGCTTGTCACCGATAAACAGCACGTTGTTGGGAAACAGATCGGCATGAATCACCCCCTCGGGCAAACCGGTTGGCCAATTCTCGATGATCGCATCGAGCCTGTCCTGAATCTGCTGTGTCATACCCACGCCGATGGTATCAGCCTCGCTCTTTACTGAGGAAAAAAGTGGCTGCCAGGCAAGGGGTCCGAGAGCATTCAAACGATGTCGGCGCATCACCTTTGCCTCTAAATGCATTGTTGCCAGCGCTGTTCCCAATTCACGGCATTTTTCCTTGTTGGGAAAACGCGACCAGGTACCGTCGAGAAAGCTGAAAATGGCGCAGGGGCGTCCCTCAAGCTCCTGCAGTACTGATCCATCCCTTGCCATAACCGGCAATGGACAGTTCATGCCCGCAGTGGCTAGCGTCTCCATCAGTTCCAGAAAGAAGGGAAGATCCGTTGGATCGACACGTTTTTCATATAATGTGAGAATATAGTTGGCTTGATCGGTGCGAAGCAGATAGTTGGAGTTTTCAACCCCCTCGGCAATACCGGCAAAACTCAGCACATTGCCAAGGGCGTAGCGCTCGAGAAATGTCTCAAGGGCAGTGTCGTCAACAATTGTGTAAACGGCCATGGTTCACCCCATCAATTTGTCAGAATGCTGGGCAACTTAAAGGTAATGTTCTCCTCAACCAGAGCTTTCTCTTCGAGTTCGACATCATACCGCTCCTGTATCTCGTCAATCAGCTCACGGACCACCACTTCGGGCGCAGAGGCACCTGCCGAAATGCCGATTATGTTGGCCCTCTCAACGGCCTGCCAATCAACATCATTTTTATCGGCGACCAGTGCTGCTGCACCAGCACCCGCGCGCAGTGCCACTTCGACAAGGCGCTTTGAATTGGATGAATTCTGCGCGCCGACAACAAGCATCAGGTCCAAACCCTCCGACACGGCTTTCACGGCGTTTTGCCGGTTTGTCGTTGCATAGCAGATATCCTCACCGCGGGGGCCGGTGATTTCTGGGAACCTGAATTGCAGGATTGAAATAATCTCCGCTGTATCGTCAACCGACAATGTCGTCTGTGTGGCAAAAGCCAGATCGCAATCTTCGGGTGGCGTCACATTGTGCGCATCGGCAGCTGTTTCGATCAGCGTGATGGCACCATCATCGACCTGCCCCATTGTGCCCTCCACCTCGGGATGCCCAGCATGGCCGATCAACAGAATATGTCGCTTTTGGGCAGCGTGGCGTTTGGTCTCGATATGAACCTTGCTCACCAACGGGCAGGTGGCATCGACAGCAATCATTTTTCTGTCTTTTGCCTCATCGACAACAGCGCGGGAGACACCATGGGCGGAAAACACCACCGGCGCACCGACCGGCACCTCATGCAACTCCTCAACGAAAATGGCACCTTTGTCGGCAAGTTCATTGACAACTGTCTTGTTGTGCACAATCTCGTGACGCACATAAACGGGCGAGCCAAATTTATCCAAAGCCGCCTCGACGATTTTTACCGCCCGATCAACACCCGCACAAAAGCCACGTGGCGCGGCGAGTCTGAGATGTTTTGCTGTCTTGCTCATGCCATAGTTCATGCGCGATAAAGGCCCGAAGGTCAATTGCCGTTCTTCTAAAAACAGGCTAGGATGCGCGCATGAAACCGAATAAAGCCCTCTCACTTATGGCTGGACTGACGCTCGCAGCGATCAGTTTCTCTGGATGCAGTGTTGTCAGCAAGGAAGTCGTTGACTGTCCTCAGATCACAGCCCTTCCTGAAGCAGCCGAGGCGTTCATCAAGACAGATGCGCTTGGGCATCTTGTTGATGTGCGTTTCAACGGCGTCAGCACGTCTTGCACTAAAAAGCGCAACGGTAAAATAAACATGCAGGTTGCTGCTGGCCTGAAGGCTGTCCGGACATTCGCCGACAAAGGCGAGGCTGATGTCGCTATCGTCAGCATGGCGATGGCGATATTGGGCCCGGATGACAAAGTGGTTTCAAATGAAGCATTCGGCTATCGGATCGGGTTCGGCAAGGGAGTGCGCGCAAATTATCCGATTGCCGAGTTCGACTTTGTTGTCGATGCGGATCAGCGTGTGGTCCTAATGTTAACGCCGACCCTCTGACGAGAGCCGGCGTTACCTGATTCAACATTAGTGTGGCGTCGGTTGGTCCAGCTTTTAATTCAGCTTTTCAATTTCACCGACAGCCGTATCGACCAGCTCCAGGCTGGCCTTTTCATCAAGTTTGGATGTGATGATTTCCGTCGCGGTGGCGATCGCAAGATTGGCGGCGCGTTCTTGCAATTCCTTCACCATGGCAGCTTCTGCAGCCTTGATCTTGGCTGAAGCCTGAACCTCACGCCTTTTGACTGTCTCAGCAGCGGCTTTTTCGGCATTCTCGCGAATGCGCTCTGCTGTTGCCTCTGCATTTTTCAGCATCGTTTTAGCTTCTTCAGCCGCTTCCCGATGCAAACGCTGAAACTGATGCAGTTCCTCAAGCGCTTCCTCACGCAGGGCACGAGCTTCATCAAGATCTTGCTTGATCTTTTGCGAGCGGTCATCAAGCATGCCACCAACAGCAGCCCCCACCCGGCGCCAGATCAGCGCGACGAATACGACAAAACCAACCGCGACCCAGACTGATTCCATTACAATGCCTTCCATCAGTTTGCCTCCTGTGGAGCCATTGCCTTGGCGGTTGCCTTAACAATTTTATCGGCCTGTGCCTTTGTTGCCTTCAGTCCGGTCAATCCCTTAACAGCGTCAAGCGCGGCTTCTGCCGCAACGGTGTTGAGATTTTCCATCGCCTCAGCCTTGGCCTCGGCGAGTTTCTTTTCAGCCGAGGCTACCTTGCTGGCAAGTTTCTTGTCGGCCTTGCCCTCAACGGCGGCAGCTTTTTCTGCGGCCTCAGCTGCTGCCTGGCGGGCAAACGCTGCAGCATCATTGCGAGCGGCTTCGAGATCAGCTTCATACTCGGCGCGTATTTTTGCAGCCTCGGCGCTTGCCTCACGGGCTTTGCCGAGATCGCCATCGAGCCGGGTGCGCCGGTCTTCCAATACGGTGCCGATTTTAGGCGTGACGACCTTCGCCATCATCACATAGCCGACGCCGAAAATGACAACCAGCCAGAAAATCTGTGAAGGCCAGGTGCTGATATCCAGCTGAGGCAGCCCAGGTTCACTTGGTCCGGCTGCCAATGCCTGTCCACCTGTCACAGCGAGGCTGAGGCCAGTGCCTGTGACCAGCGCCAGGCAACGCATCATGCCGCTTTTGGCCATGTCTGTTCCCATCTTACATACCATTTTTACGCTCCGCCCTGCCCGCCGGAAATAGGTGGGGGCAGGGGCAGGAGTATGAAGTAAGTGCTGGTGTATTACAGTGCGAACAGCAGCAGCAAAGCAACAACAAGCGCGAACAGCGCAATCGCTTCAGTCAGGGCAAAGCCGAGAATGCCAATACCGAAAACCTCGCCTCTGGCGGCTGGATTGCGGGCGATTGATGTGACGAGAGCAGAGAAGATGTTGCCAATGCCAACACCAACACCAGCAAGAGCGATAACAGCCAAGCCGGCACCGATCATTTTTGCAGCTTCTACTTCCATTTTTAAGTCCTTCCGAGTTAACGACAGTTAGGGTCTAAACAAACACCGCTATTTCAATTCGATTCAAAAGCGTTAGCGGATCACGCGGCTCAGCTCACTGCCTAGTGCAGGTGCAAAGCATCGTTCAAATACATGCAGGTCAAAATCGTGAACACATAGGCTTGAAGCGCTGCCACCAGCACCTCCAGCCCGGTAAGACCGATCAGCGCCAGAAATGGCAGCAGCGATCCGGCCATGGCAATGCCACCAGCACCAGAAATCATAACGGCAAGGCCCGCAAACACCTTCAGCATCGTGTGACCAGCCAACATATTGGCAAACAGACGAACAGACAGGCTGACGGGACGGACAAAATAGGAGATCACTTCAATCACGATAAGGAACGGGATCAGCACCTTCGGTGCCCCGGCTGGCACAAAAAAGCTGAAAAAATGCAGCCCGTGCTTAAAAAGTGCGATCACGGTCACGCCAACAAATACAAAGGCTGCCATAAAGAAGGTAACAATGATCTGTGAGGTAAAAGTGTAGGAGTAGGGGATCAGACCAAGCATGTTGCCGAACAGCAGAAAGACAAATAATGTGAAGATGAATGGAAAATAGGCGCGACCTTCGCTGCCAACATTGCTGCGGACCATATCTGCAACAAACTCATACATCATTTCTGCGGCGCCCTGCATCCGCCCGGGAACAAGCTCCCCCTGACGCATGGCCGTGACCAGAAAAACGCCGCTGACCGCAATTGCCAACAGCATGAAAAGGCTGGAATTAGTGAAGGAAATATCATAGCCGCCGGCGGTAAGCTCGATGAGGGGCTTGATTTCAAACTGCTCTACGGGTGAATGCATGCCTTGAGATGCCATCTTCAGATCAGTCCCTCACTCTTTCTCCGATGAGTCTCGATGCTCATCAAAATAACCTACCGCAAGACCGCGGCCTGAAAACATTCGCCAGACATTCAACATGCCTGCCATGGCGCCCAGAAAAAACATCAGCACCAGAAAAAGGGGCGATGTCCCAAGCCAGTTATCTAGCATCCAGCCGATAAAAGCTCCCACAATGACCCCGGCGACCAATTCAGTCGCGACGCGGCCCATAATGGCACCAGCACCGACAGGCAGGCCCCGATCATCTTTTCTTTTCCCGTCCTGATTCTGCCTTACCTGCATCACAGAGATACGGCGTTCAATATCTGCCAGGCGCTTATCGCCGTCTGGATCCTGATCGCTCATTCGCCCTGTCCGGATGTTCGCTGATTTCTGTTCATGAAATCAACATCATGGCTAACGGAAATAGAAGATGGTTTGGTCCGTCCTGTGTGCTGTTTCCTCTATCGCTCGGTAGAGTGTTTTACGCCCTCAAAAGTGACCGCAAACCCCCTGCCAGAAACGCGCACAACATAGGGGTCTGCCTTAGTCTTTGTCAAGCCTTCAATCCTTTTGCCGAGCAGTGAAAATGACGGGCAGTAAAGATTGTCTGTGAGGCTTGGATTCCACAGAAAAAATGTCTTTGGAAGTTGGCCCGGATTGACCCCAAATTAGGCCACCGCAGCGTCGCGGATCCGCTCAGCCGTCTGCAGGTCGACCGACACCAGTTTTGACACGCCTTGCTGCTCCATTGTCACGCCGAATAGCCGATCCATGCGCGCCATTGTCATTCGGTGATGGGTGACAACAAGGAATCTGGTATCTGTCTTTGAACAGATGTCGCGCAGCAAATCACAAAACCTCACTACATTCGAATCATCGAGGGGTGCATCGACCTCGTCAAGAACGCAGATTGGGGCCGGATTTGTCAAAAACACCGCAAAAATGATGGCCAGTGCTGTCAATGCCTGCTCACCACCGGACAGCAATGACAGCGATTGGAGGCGTTTGCCGGGGGGACTTGCCATGATCTCAAGCCCGGCATCAAGCGGATCATCCGCTTCGGTAAGCTGTAGCTCCGCATTGCCACCGCCAAACAGCTGTTTGAACAATGCCTTGAAATGCCCATTCACCTCGGCAAAGCTGCGCAGCAGTCGCTCCCGTCCTTCTCGGTTCAACTGGCTGATGGCACTTCTCAGCTTGGCGATGGCAGCGAGCAAATCATCCCGCTCCTCTTCCATGCTGGCAATCCGCGTTGCAACCTCCTCCATCTCTGCCTCGGCGCGCAGATTGACTGGCCCAATGTTGTCACGCTCACGAATCAGCCGCTGGACCTTGTCATCAAGGGTGTGCACATCCGGCAGCGATACGGGATCGCTAATCTCAGCGATTGTTGCCACATCCTGCGGCTCGCAGCCGAGTTTTTCGGCAATGTTTTCCCGCAGTGCACTCATGGTCTCGCGCACCCGCTCCAACTGTCCCTCAGTCCGGATCAATGTCTCGCGCTCACCAGCCAGTGCTGTATCGCTCTCACGTTGCGCCGTTTCCGCGCTGGCAAGTGCGGTTTCGGCCTGCTGCAAGGCGTCGCCGGCCTGCTGCCGTTTCTCTGCGGCCACTTCCAGCCGGTCAGCCATCTCATGGCGTTGACGTTCCAGATCGGCAGGCAGAGCCTGAAGCCGCCCCTGTTCGCGTTCGCCATCGCCAAGCCTGTTTTGCATTTCCGTGACGCGCCTCGCTGCCCCATCCAGCCTGTCCTGCCATGCTTTGCGCTCACGCTCGCACTCACCCATGCGCTGCGTGGTGCTGCGGATCAATTCATTCAGGCGCGAGACGGTCTGCATCACCTCACTCAGATTTTCGCGCACTGCCTCTGCAGCGGAGCGGGCGCCTGTCTCCGCCTCTTTCAGCGCTGCATCATCACCCATAGCCGCGGCTTCAGCCTCGCAGGACAGCAACTCCGTGGACATCGTATCAAGGGCGGTCTGCAAATCGCTGGCACGGTCCTTTGCGGATTGCAGTTTCAGTGATTCGGACTCGGCGGTGCGGCGGGTGGCAGCAAATTCCTGTTCTGCCGCACCTGCCTCGGCACGAGTTGTCGTCATATCGTCACGGCATTTTGCCAGATTTTTCTCAGCGTCGGCTTTGGCTTCTTGGCGCGCCGTGCCATCACTCGCCGCTTGCATGGCTTTTTTCTGCAACACATCAAGCCGTTGCCGCTGGCGGATCCGTTCAGCGCTTTTATCATTGCCGCTTGCCTTGCGAACGAAGCCATCCCACCGCCACAAGCCGCCATTGCGGGTGGTCAGTGCCTGGCCCGGGCGCATATCGGCCTGCAGCGACTCCGCCTGTGCTGCATCATCGACCACGCCAACACCAGCCAACGTCGCGTTCAATCCTGAGGTGCCTTCAATGAAATTTGCCAGCGGCAAACTGCCCTCTGGGGGATTGAGGTCTGATTTGGTGCTAAGTGTGCGCCAATAGCTGTGAACGCCGGCGTCGATGGGAGCGCCCAACTCATCGGCAAGATAGGCGGCGAGTGCGTCCTCCATGCCGTCCTTCACGCTGAGCAGATCGGCAACCGGGACCTCATCCGGATTTCCGGTGTCGGCGAGCAAGAATTGCAAAGCGTCAATCTCGGCCTGAAGGCGGGTCAGATTGGCCTCCGCATCCCGCTGCGCGTTGATCGCAGTCTCGGTGCTGGCTTGCGCATCAGACAGCGCATTTTCAGCCCTTTCCAGTGCGCCGCGTTTGTCCTCATACAGGATCTCCGCAGTCACCAATGCTGCTTGTGCTGTCTTTGCCTGTTCAGCCATAGAGGTGATATCGAGTGCAGCAAGCGCGTTCTCGGAAGCATTTTTCCGGTTACGCAGATCAGCAATGCGATTGGCCAAAGCAGCTCGTGTTGTCGCTGCCGCGCGCAGCTTTGCGCTGGCCTCGGCGAGAGCAGCCTCGGTGAGACGGACACTCTCACGGGCGACTTCCAGCTCCAGATTGGTGGCTTCACGCTGAGGTGTTGCTTCATCAATCTGTTTTTGTAATTCGATGATTTCCTGACCAAGCCTGCCACTGGCGGCTGTTGCGTCGTCGCGCAGTTCGGTTTCACGCGCCATATCACGCCCGATCTGCTCCTGTTGTGTGTGCAGCTTTGCCAACGCATCCCGGATACGCTCTTCCTCGCGGTCGAGCTCGTCCCGGCCGATTGACAGGCGTTGATATTCCGCCGCCTTGGCAACCTCGGCCTCGCGCAGGGGAGGCAGAGTGGCGGCGAGTTCGGCTCTGCGTGTTGCGCTTTTCGCCGCTGCTTCCGTTTTTTCGGCAACGTTGAGCCGAATGCTATGCAAATCGGCCTCACAATTGCCAAGACTTGTCTCGCCAGCGGTCCATTTGGCGAGCAGAAGCTGGGCTTCGGCCTTGCGAATGCGGTCAGCCACGGACCTGTAACGGCTTGCCTGGCGCGCCTGTTTGCGGAGTGAGTCGCGCTGTTCGATCAGGCCAGCAATCACGTCATCAAGGCGCTCCAAATTCGTTTCTGCGCCACGCAACCGCAATTCTGCCTCATGACGGCGCGAGTGCAGACCAGTGATGTTCGCCGCTTCCTCGAGAAGGGCACGCCGATCATTCGGTTTTGCCCCTACAATTGCGCCAATTCTTCCCTGGCTAACCATGCCCGATGATCGGGCACCAGTTGCCGAGTCGGCAAACAGAAGTTGCACATCCTTGGCTCTGGCTGGTTTGGCATTGACGAAATAGCTGCTGCCTTTCCCACGCTCAATCTTACGGGTGATCTCGATATCATCATCATTGTTGAATTCAGCCGGTGCGACCCGCTTTGAATTATCCAAATTCAGCGTGATTTCAGCCAGGTTGCGTGCTGGCCGCTGATCCGTTCCGGAAAAAATCAGATCATCCATTTCGCCGCCGCGCATCTGGCGGGCGTTGCTCTCACCCATAACCCAGCGCAGCCCTTCAACGACATTTGATTTGCCGCAGCCATTCGGGCCAACAATGCCGGTCATTCCAGGTTCGATCTCAACCTCTGCAATTTCGGCAAAGGATTTGAAGCCGGCCATTTTCAGGCTTCGAAAAATCAAAGATCATGCCCCCAGCAGCTGGAATGAAAATTCGTCAAGAGGGAACGATCAGGCGCCAAACGCGCTGAGCCTTTCGGCAAAATCTTCATAAGTCATATTGCCCGAGAGTACTTCATCATCATTGATTACAAAACTTGGCGTTGAGGCGATTTGCCAATCATCAGTCCCTTCCTGTCTTAGGGCAACGATGGCCTCCAGCAATTCACGGTTCCGCATGATTGCGTTGAATTCCTCAGCACTTACCCCGGCAAGTCGGGCGATTTTCATCAAAGCAGCAAGCGGATCCTCAGCACGCACCCAGACCGGATGTTGTGCCAGCAATACCTTGACGAGGGGGAAGAATTTCTTCTGGGGTACGCTGCGAACCAGCGCATGCGCCCGCAGCGCCAGCCCATCGAGCGGAAACGGCCGCATTTCGAATCGCACAATACCCGTATCGATCAATTTAGATTTGACGGTAGGGAAGATGTTGTTGTGGAAATCCGCGCAGTGACCGCAGGTCATCGAGTAATATTCAGCCACCTGTACGGGTGCGTCGCTCTTACCAAGCATGCGCGGTGCAACAGACTCCTCGAGGCTGATATTTGCGCCAAGGGCAATCTGCGGAATCCCCGCAATAAGTGTTGCCGTTGTCATGCCTTTGATGAAGTGCCGGCGCGATTCAGGCGTTGTGATGAAATGAAAATGTGTCATAAGTCTTACCATAATCGAAGCCAGTTTTCGGGGCAATGCGTGAATCTGTCATCCACATGGTTTTTCCCCCGTTACTTTGGGTTATTGCGTCATCATTCCATTTTGCCATTAGGCCATGTCCCTAACGGGCAGGATCACCTGTCCTGAGGCGTGCCAAGACGGCGCAATGCAGCCCGCAATTCAGGAGATTTTATCTGCTGCAGTTTTTCATCAAGCGTCCAGATGGACTGATTGGTCTGCGCCTGCGTATCATGCGGTTTGGCTTCCGGCTGTTCTGGGCGCGAGGGCTTTGCCTGGAGCGTCTGAACAAAGGCCAATCTGCCAACCGCGGCGTAACCAAAGGCGGCATTGACGCGGCTGATGAGGTTTTCGGTTTGCTGGTTTGCCTCGGGGCCACGCCCACTGGCGATCGCCAGCTTCAGGATACCATTGCTTGTCTCACCCTTGGTAAACTTCAGCTCAACCGGTTGGCACCAGCTGGCCATGTCACCGGCGATCTGTTGCCAATGTGAAATTAGCCGCGAGAGAACAAAACCCCGTGCCCGTGCGCTCGGCTCGATCATCGGATCAACGAGCTTCGAGAGGCGGGTCATATATTTTTTGCGCGTTGGGTCGTCAGCCATGATCCACTGTTTCGGTTGATATGTTCCTGCACTTCAAGGCTGATCATAGCACGAAATCTGCCCGGCTGGCGATGCCTCCCGACAGTCTGGCGACAGGTTGATTTGGAATGGCGCTTGTGAGACTGTCTGGGGCATGACTGAGCGTGTTTTTGCATCTACTGCTTTGTTTTCCTGGTATGACCAGCATGGGCGCGATCTTCCATGGCGGCGACGCTGGCCGGAGTTGGCACCCGCATATCATGTCTGGCTGTCTGAGATCATGCTGCAACAGACTGTTGTCACCACGGTCATTCCCTATTTCCTGGACTTTATACGCCGCTGGCCACGGATCGAGGATCTGGCTTGCGCACCATTGGATGATGTCCTTGCTGCCTGGGCTGGGTTGGGATATTACGCCCGTGCCCGCAATCTGCACAAAGCGGCCAAATTCGTTGCTGATGAATGGGGTGGCGAGTTCCCGCAGACCAGTGATGAACTTCGCACGCTTGCCGGTGTTGGCCCCTATACAGCTGGTGCCATAAGTGCGATTGCCTTTGGCCAGCGCAGTGTTGTTGTTGATGGCAATATTGAGCGGGTGATGGCGCGGTTCTTTGGCGTTTCCACGCCTTTGCCAGCGGCAAAAACAGAAATCGGACGCCATTATGCCGCCATTATGCCGGATAAGCGACCATCGGATTTTCCGCAGGCGCTGATGGATTTTGCCAATGCCGTCTGCACACCCAAGGGCGCGAATTGTCAATCCTGCCCCTTTGCCGATCGCTGTGCAGCCTTCGCCGCCGGAACGGTTGAGGCCTTTCCGGTCAAGCCTGCAAAGAAAGCCAAAGAGACTCGCCGGGGCATTGCCTTTGTCGCACGCTCACACTCCGGCGAGGCCTTTCTGATTCGCCGCCAAGATAGCGGCATGCTTGGTGGAATGCTTGCCTTTCCGTCAACTGGGTGGGCAACGCGGGGCGAAATCTTTGATAGCGAAGCCGCGCTTACCGCAGCGCCATTTCCCGCGGCATGGCGACGCCTCGACACGAGTGTCCAGCATGTGTTTACGCATTTTGCCGTGGAGATGGAGGTGGCGGTAGCAGACATTGACCCGAAAGCAGACGTGGCAGGTCTCACCATCCCGGGTGACTGGAGGTCAGTGAGGCCGGCAGACCTGCCCAGCCTGATGCGCAAGGTCTGGAAGGCAGCACAGACAGCCATGTGAGGACCGGGCAAGGCCAGCACAGGTCATTGAGGTGCGCTAGCAACTGTACCATACAAGCGATTGCCCGACATTAGTGATTAAAATGCCGCATTCCGGTAAACGCCATGGCAATGCCAGCGGCGTCGGCGGCGGCGATAACCTCGTCATCACGCTTTGAGCCACCCGGCTGCACCACCGCGGTGGCACCTGCCTCAATCAACACTTCCAAACCGTCTGCAAAGGGAAAAAACGCATCCGAGGCAACAACAGAGCCAATCGTGCGGCTGACGGGCCAGCCGTGATGTGTCGCCATGTCGCGGGCTTTCTGTGCAGCGATACGGGCCGAATCGACGCGGCTCATCTGGCCGGCACCAACGCCTGCCGTGCTGCCGTCCTTGACAAAAACGATGGCATTCGACTTGACGTGTTTGGCAACTTTCCAGGCAAACATCATGTCGCTCATTTCGGCGGTGGTCGGCGGACGCTTCGTCACGATCTTGAGATCATCCGGTCCGATCATGCCACCATCGCGCGACTGCATCAAAAAGCCACCGGCGACGGATTTGATCTTGGTGAGACTGTCGCGTGGGTCGGGCAGGCCGCCTGTTAGCAACAACCGCAGATTGGGTTTGGCCGCCATGATTGCCTTCGCAGCATCGCTCGCCTCTGGCGCGATCACAACCTCGGTAAAGATATTGGTTACCGCCATTGCTGTCTGCTCATCGAGTGACCTGTTCATTGCCACTATACCGCCAAATGCGCTCACCGGATCGGCTGCCAAAGCTGCCTGCCAGGCCTCGCTGAGGCTGGTGGCGGACGCGACTCCACAGGGATTGGCGTGTTTTATGATGCAGATGGTCGGTGCTTCAAATTCGGCAACAAGCTCAAACGCGGCATCCGTGTCATTGATATTGTTATAGGAAAGCGGCTTGCCCTGAACCTGCACGGCAGTGCCAACACCAGTGCGCGCATGTGCACTTTTATAGAGGGCTGCTTCCTGATGCGGATTTTCGCCGTAGCGCAGCGCCAGCGTGCGCGTGCCAGCAAAACTCACCTTTTCTGGCAGTTTTTCATTGGCCAACCAGCTGGCAATCGCGGCATCATAGGCGGCTGTTCTGGCAAAGGTCTTGGCGGCAAGCATCTGCCGTGTGGCGAGACTGGTTTCCCCTTTTTCATCAATCTCAGCGGCGATCTTTTGATAATCGGAGGGATCACAGGCAACCGTTACAAACTCGTGATTCTTGGCTGCCGCGCGCAGCATGGCAGGTCCGCCAATATCGATATTCTCAATCAAAGTTGCACGATCCTGTGTTGTCGCGAGTGTGGCTTCGAACGGGTAAAGATTCACCACCAGCAGATCTATGCCCCGGATGGCCTCGTTCTTCATTGCTGCCAGATGGTCCTCGTTGTCTCTTCGGGCCAACAGACCACCATGGATTTTCGGATGCAGGGTTTTTACCCGGCCGTCCATAATTTCGGGAAACCCGGTAACAGACGCCACATCGGTAACCATGATATCTGCCTCACGCAGCTGACGTGCGGTACCTCCTGTCGAGAGTATCTCAATACCGGCTGCCTCAAGGCGGCGGGCGAAATCCTCCAACCCGGTTTTATCAGACACGGATAATAACGCGCGGCGAATGGACATGACGGGGTTCCTGCTCATCTCAATGGGTGGTCAGTTATGGTGTTGGTTAGCTGGCGCTGTTATGGCAAAGCATGGCCATAAAGGCAAATTGTGATGATCTTTTTTCTGCTTGTTGGGGGTGGCCAAATTTCATGAAGACGAGAAATCATGAAGGCCAGAAATTATAAAGGCCAACTCCCAACGCTGCAGCAATGGCAATGATCCTCCAGCTGTCCCACTGACGCCAGAACAACAACAAACCGCAAATTAGCGCGATGGGGACGATGCCCCATTCGACGCTGGTGAGATCGGGTATCAGGATCTGGAACATTCCTCTTTCCACCATCTCGACCTCGCCGAAGAATACATGCATTGCAAACCAGACCGACAGATTGGCAATCACCCCGACAACCGCCGCGGTAATGCCGCCCAGCGCATTATTCAATCGTGGCTTGGCAACAATCCACTCGACATAGGGGCCGGCACTGAAAATCCACAAAAAACAGGGCGCAAAAGTGGCCCACAGCGTTACCAGCGCCCCGACACAGCCAAAAATCAATGGGCTCGCACCATTGACTGCGCCTCCGGAGGTGGCGAGTGCATCACGATAGGCGGCAATGAAACCAACAAACTCGGTTACCAGAATCAGGGGTCCGGGCGTGGTCTCGGCAAGGCCAAGACCATCCATCATCTCGGGCGTGCTGAGCCAGTTATACTGGCTCACAACCTCCTGGCCCATATAGGCCAGCACGGCATAGGCCCCGCCAAAGGTGACAATTGCCAGTTTGGCAAAGAAGTGCGCAAGCTGCGGCAGAATTGTCTGATCGGCAAGAAGTGCCAATCCCAGCAATGGCAGAAGCCATATGACCAGACCAGCCGCAACAATCATCAATGTTCTGGTTGCGCTTGGTTGGCCGGTAATTAGCTGAGTGGTGCTTGGCTGCTGGCTTGATGTGCGTTCATCACCAGTTGTCGTGGCAAAATAGCCGAAAGCTGCCGCTATTAACAGGATCAGCGGGAAGGGAATGTCCACAAAGAAGATGCCGATGAAGGCAAGCACTGCAATGGACCAATCGGCAATGCCCCTCATCGTCCGCCGCGCAATCCGCAGCAGTGAATGCAGGACAATCACAATCACCGCGGCTTTGATTCCAGAAAACAGCGACGCCAGCAACAGGTTCTGCCCGAAGGATACATATATGAGCGCGAGTGCCAGAATGATCAGTGCGCCCGGCATGATGAAACTGAGACCGGCCAGCAACCCACCGGCCAAGCCGGCCCGCCGCCATCCGGCGTAGGTGGCAAGCTGCATGGCTTCTGGTCCGGGCAGCAACATGCAGAAACTGAGCGCATTCAGATATTGCTGTTCGCTCAACCACTGGCGCTTTTCGACAATTTCGCGGTGCATCAGGGCGATCTGTGCGGCCGGTCCGCCGAAGGATAAAATGCCAATCTTCAGCCACACACCAAGATCGCCGAGATTAATCTTTGGTGATTGATCAGCAGATTTTACCTTGCGCATGGTCCGGTCGCCCTAGCTGTCGCTGCGGCGGAAAGCCCATTTCAGCTCATGCCGACCAAGGGTCCTGATTTCGCTGAGGGGGGCGCGGATAACGATCTGCTGACAGGAATGGCGGATGCCGGCATCAAAATAGACCGAGTTATCCAGCCCGACCTCACCGCCAGCCGCCTTGAAAAGCCAGCCGGTTTTATTGCCCCTGATTTTCATCAGCACCTGACCATTGCCGAGCATTGCGGCACTGACCCGGTTGTGCAGGT
The DNA here is from genome assembly GCA_004212735.1 of SAR116 cluster bacterium. Taxonomy (GTDB): domain Bacteria; phylum Pseudomonadota; class Alphaproteobacteria; order Puniceispirillales; family Puniceispirillaceae; genus MED-G116. Next base: position 92,188 of record SHBD01000002.1, on the reverse strand, counting down.
GAAATCTGAGGATTGCATGTCGGGGGATCTCCCCCGGTGCGCCAGTATATTCCAACTCATCCGATCCCCGCAGATTGCCGCCGCCAGCGGCAAGATAGAGTTTGCGATGATGCAGAATGCCATGGGAGCTCTCATAGCCATCATGTGACGCTGTTGCCAGAATGCCGCCGGTCGCCGGACCCACCTCAACATTCGAAATTTTTGCCACCCTGCCAGACTCTGGGTCTGATGAATTCTGGTCATCTATACTGATGGTCGAGTGTGCTGACGTTGAACAAAGCAGGTGCCGCAAATTCGGCTCTGCGGCCGTCTGCCCGGCATTGACGACAAGGGGAGTGTTGCCAATGCTCATCTCAAAGGACAGGGTACCAAAGCCGAGGGTGAAGTCTGCACTTGCATCGCGGGGTGCTGGCGCACCGGTATCAATGATCAATGTCGTGCGTCCACTGGCAAAGCGAAGAAAGCCTGATTGCGGTGCCTGTTGCAGAATTTTGGCGGATGTTCCGGTCCTGTTCAAAACCTCCTCGACATGGGCTGCATTGATCATGCCAGCGCCGTTGAAATTCGCCATTTTCCCGTCACCATGGCGCCACATGCGGCCAACAGATCCCATTTTCCGGATGATCTCATCAAGCCGCTCTTCGATCCCCACACCGGCAAAGGCAGCTGCACTCCGCAGTTCAACAAGCTGGCGCAGCAGCACCATATGCCTGTCGGGCATGCGGCTGACATGGCCACCATCTTCATTGATGAGGGTTCGCACAACGGGTATCGCCAAATCGAGGAGCGACAGCAGATCACCGCGAGAGGCCCCAAGCGCGGTCTCGGCAACTGCAAGACCGCGCAGGCCCTTGATTCTGTCATCCGAGGTCCGCATGCGTCGCCAGTCGAGCGCCAGGCAGCGCGCCTGAACAGCCATTGAACGCGCCAGCGATGCCTGAAATTCCTCGCTTGCTGATTCGCCGTACCAGCCATAATTCTGCGCAAGATTGGTCAGCCTTTCTCCCATCACGTCGGGGCGCCAGCGCTGCATATGCCAGGATGTATTGTTGTCCAGCCAACTGCTGATCAGAGCTCTTGTCTGCTGACGGGCCTTGCCGCCACTATGCGCCCGCAGATGTCTGATCCATGAAAAATCATTGCCATCAACCGCGTCATTGTTCCAATCGATGCCGTTGGCCAGGATGATCGCCCCGGCTGCGGCGTTGCCTCGCCATGGATCTTGCAGGCCGGAACGGACCATCGGTTTTTCGTGACGTTTCAGGGGCCAGCGAAACAGGCCGCTACGCCGGAAAATTTTTTCCAGCGAACCGACATGCCATTTTGGCATCGGCCTTCCAGCTTGTGCCTGCCCTGTGCTCATTGCCTGATTTGTCTCCCTGGCACCGCGGTTGGCGGCCTACTGTGCTGATTTTAACCGCGCAATATAGAACCCGTCTACACCGCCGATCGCGGCATAGTCACTTGGCACAATCCTGATCGCTCCTTCCTCGGTTATTGAGGGGGCAAATGTTCCAGCCTGTTCGGGGGTAATCGGGTCCAGCATATAGCTTCCATCGGCTCTCGCCAGGATTGCTGCGATCATCTCCTCACCCTCCTCGGGTTGAAGCGAACATGTCGCATAGACCATGCTGCCGCCGGGTTTCAACCAGCCAAGCGCCGTTGTCGCGAGATCCCATTGCACCTCCTGCAATGCGCTGATGTCCTCGGCAGTTCGGCGTCCCAGAATATCCGGTCGGCGGCGAATCGTACCGGTGGCCGAGCAGGGTGCGTCGAGCAGAACATGGTCAACCGACGCGTCTGGCCGATAGGTGCGACCGTCGCCATAGACGATGTCCGCATCAAGTTTCAGACGCTTCAAATTGCGGCGCAACCGGTCAATGCGCTTGCGCCCATTATCGATTGCCGTGACCTTTGCGCCAGCGGCAATCAATTGTGCGGTCTTGCCACCAGGGGCCGCACACAGATCGATCACCTGCATTCCGGCAATGTCGCCAAATAGGGTGGCGGGAAGAGCGGCGGCGGCATCCTGAACCCACCACTCACCCTCGGCAAACCCGTCAAGCTGGGTCACATCACCATCGAATTCGCGCCGGATCGACAAATTGTTGATCACTTTGCCCTGTAGCCGTTCCGCCCACGTCTCGGGTGATGTCTTTAGCGTAATATCAAGCGGTGGAACATTCATCGAAAGGCTGGTCAGAGATGCGGTGGCATCAGCACCATACGCGGCGTGCCAACTGGTTTGCAGCCATTCGGGCAGATTGTCGGTCGCCTTGGTGGTGGCAAACCGAGCCTCACCCTCGCGCGTCAGGCGCCGCATAACGGCATTGGCCATGCCTGTCAGCCTGTCAAAACCGGCTTGCCGCATCAATTCAACAGTGCTGTCAACGGCGGCATGCGCATCGGTTTTCAGGATCAACAGCTGCGCGGCGCCCATCACCAATATGACATTGGCATTTTCCTGTGCACCAAAAGGGCGACGCGCCATCAGGGGGGCTATGGTTTTTTCCAGCTGCCCCCACCGCCGCAAGCAGGTCGCCGCCAACAGCTGCACAAAGCGGCGATCCCGGTCATCCAGATCACCCAGATCGGCGTTGGCATTCATCGCTGCGTCGAGCTGTGCGCCCTCGGCAACGGCGACAAGGATATCAAAACAGACTTGGCGGGCGGCAACGACGCGCTTTTGCCCCGGCTTGCCAGATTTGTGTGCTGGGTGCTTCGATTTTGGTCTTGCCGCAGTGGCCGGTCGCGCTTTGCCTGCACCCTCTCCTCCCTGTGGCACGCCGCGTGGTTTTTTGGGGTTGTCGTGACGCGGCCCGGTGCCGGTTTTGCCAGCCGATTTCGCCCTTGGCTTCGGTCGCTGACTGTCGGTTCCGGGCGCAAGCGATAATTTCGGCCGGTTGGTCAGCTGTGTGCGTTTGCTCTTTGGTGTGGTGCTGTCGGCCGGCATTCCGTCCCCGCTTGTTTTTGCTGGTATCAGCGGGCATATAGATAAACATGAAAGCTGACAAGACAAACTCCGACAAATCAAAGGCTGAGGAGACGGCCACCACGACAGAACAGGATGACAGCCCACCTTCGTCTCCAAAAGAAATAAATGGGCCGAAGGGACCAGAGCCAACACGGTATGGCGACTGGGAACAAAAGGGCCGCTGTACTGATTTCTAGGCGTCCTCCAAATGACGAGGCTTAAATCTGAAATGCTGGTCAGTGCTGCCATGCGCTATGCGGCGGCAGAGCTGATCGACTGTGTTCTGGTGCGGCGCGGCGATGCCGATGCTGGCGCCATATTACTGCATATGGACGTACTGGATGGACGCCACAAATTGCTGGCTCGCAGCCTCGATTTCGATGGTGTCTACAGCTGGCGTTCCATAACCGGTGATGGCGCTGATGGCACTGGCTGGGTTGATGCTGAGACGGTGGCCAGCAGGCTTGATCGTGAACTGGCCATGGACCCGGACGCTTTTGTCATTGCGGTTGCTGACAAGAGGGAACGAAATCCATTCCTTGGACCGGTTACCTGATATGGCACGTGATCGGTGGCGTTTTGCAGGGGCTTGTTCTATAAAAGGCGAATGACACAAAAGCAGACAATAGATGCAATTGACCGCCGCCTATCGGTGGCGCCGATGATGGATTGGACAAACCGGCATTGTCGTTTTTTCCATCGTCTGCTCGCGCCTGATGCGCTGTTGTTCACCGAGATGGTGACGGCTGAGGCCATTTTGCATGGTGATGTCGAGAAGTTGCTTGGTCATGACCCGGCAGAACACCCGCTCGCCCTGCAACTTGGCGGCAGCAATCCCGACAGGCTGGCCAAAGCGACGCGCATAGCAGCGTCCCATGGCTTTCAGGAAATCAACCTCAATGTCGGCTGCCCCTCAGACCGAGTGCAATCCGGTCGTTTTGGTGCCTGCTTGATGGCCGAGCCCGATCTGGTTGCCGAATGTGTTGCCGCGATGCAGGCCGAGACTGATCTTCCGGTCACGATCAAATGCCGTATTGGCATTGACGATATGGATGAGGAGGCCGGACTTGACCTATTTGTCGATGCGCTTGGCGCGGCTGGTGTCCGGGTGTTCTATCTGCATGCCCGCAAAGCCTGGCTGAAGGGACTCAGCCCAAAAGAAAACCGGGATATTCCACCGTTGAACTATGCGCGGGCGCGTCGGCTTGCCGCGCGTCGTCCGGATCTGATGATCCATCTCAATGGTGGTCTTGTTGATGCCGCGACCATCATGACCGAATTACCTGGCTTTGCCGGGGTCATGCTGGGCCGGGCTGCCTACAAGACACCTATGCTGCTCGGCGAACTGAATGAGTCCATTTTTGGCCGCGCTGGCAAAACCCGCCTCGAGGCGGCCATGGCGATGGCAGATTACGCTGATCAAATGGGGGGCATCCCGTTGCATGCAGTGACCCGGCATATGCTGGGATTATATGCCTCGCAGCGGGGTGCCAGATACTGGCGGCGCACGCTTGGCGAGGAGGCAAGACAAGACAGACGTGGTGGCGCGCTGATTCGTGAGACTGCGCGTGTTTGCGAGGAAATGGCAACATCCTGGGCCGCCTGAACGAGACATCTATAAGCTCGTATTGACTGGCAGTGCAGAGACAAGAGCCCTGTAAGAGACCAAAAACCCTCAAGAACAACGATCCCAAGACCGTCATTAGAGCAAGGCCAAATAGAGCAAGGCCGAGTAAAGTAGGGCCAGATAGAACAAGGAAAGCAATAGCGTGTCAGATAAACAGACCCCCGATCATCCAACTGCACAAACACAAGATGCTGAGCGTCCCGGTCGCAGATTGCTGCTCGACCTTGGCCCTCTGGTGCTGTTCTTTGGTACCAACTACATGACCAAGGATTTCATGCTCAGCATCAAGGTGCTGATTGGCGCGACGATCATTGCCCTGATCATTGGCTGGCTGACTGAGCGTCGTATTTCGCTGATGGCGGCCGTTGGCTGCGTTGCCGTTGCCTTTTTTGGAGGATTGTCTGTCTATTTTGACAATGAGATATTCATCAAGGTCAAACCCACCATTCTGACCGGCCTTTTGGCATTTCTGATCGCTGGTGGCCGGTTGATTGGGCGCAATCCGCTACGCGCCATCATGGGAAGCCAGATCAATTTGACCGACATTGGCTGGCGGCAGATGAGCTGGCTCTGGGTTGCCATGTTCACAACAACGGCGATTGCCAACGAAATCGCTTGGCGTGCTTTATCTACAGATGATTGGGTGACGTTTAAAGCCTTTGGAATTACTGGCATTTCCCTGATCTTCATGGTGGCCAGCTTTCCGGTGCTCAGCAAACAGCAGATTGAGAAATAATGCCTGTTTTGGTGATTCCACACGTTCATTGTCGCCCCTAGCATAGATTCAGTCGGGCGCGCTTCACATTCCGCATTGCGGATGCAGCAACACTTCTAAATTACAAAGGCATTAGATGCCTGCCCTGACACCCTAGCTAATGCGGAGTATGCGTAGATGGCTGATGAAGACGAAATTATCCTCGCCGATTTGGACAATGACGAACTTGTGCAGCAGATGCACGATGACCTTTATGATGGTCTTCAGGAAGAAATAGTAGAGGGCGTCAATATCCTGCTTGGCCGCGGATGGACACCTTATGAAGTTCTGACCAAGGCGCTGGTAGAGGGAATGACCATTGTCGGCATTGATTTCCGCGATGGCATCCTGTTTGTTCCAGAAGTGTTGATGGCGGCCAACGCAATGAAGGCGGGGATGACGATTCTGCGCCCATTGCTTGCCGAAACCGGCGCGCCTCGTGTTGGCAGCATGGTGATCGGAACGGTCAAGGGTGACATTCACGACATTGGCAAGAATCTGGTATCTATGATGCTTGAGGGAGCCGGTTTTGATGTTGTCGATATCGGCATCAACAACCCTGTTGAAAACTATCTTGAGGCGCTTGAGGAGCACAAGCCTGACATTCTCGGCATGTCGGCACTGCTGACAACAACTATGCCCTACATGAAGGTGGTTGTTGATGCGCTTGTCGAAAAAGGCATCCGCGATGATTACATCGTGCTTGTCGGCGGGGCGCCGCTGAATGAGGCATTTGCCGACTCGGTCGGTGCCGATGCCTATTGCCGTGATGCGGCTGTCGCTGTCGAGACTGCGAAGGAAATGATCGCGGCAAAGCGTGAAAAGGCGCAAGCCGCTGGCTAGGCAGGAAAGTGTGGCGGACGCTGCCGGGTCGGCCGGGCAGGGCGGCCTACTGCTTGTTGCGTGCGGGGCTCTGGCCAGAGAACTGGTCGATATCCAGCGCCAATTCCCGGATGGTGTGGTTGAAATTACCTGCCTTCCCGCGTCGTGGCACAATCATCCGGAAAGAATTGTCCCCGGGGTTAGACGCAAAGTGGATGCAGCTTTGCGTGACCAACGCAGCGTTGCTGTTGTCTATGGTGATTGTGGGACAGGGGGCGAATTGGATGCCTATCTTGACCAGGTTGGCGTTCCCCGCATTCCGGGGCCGCATTGCTATGAGATGTTTCTTGGCAAACCTGTTTTTGACGATGAAATGGAACACACGCTGGGAACTTTTTTCCTCACCGATTATATGGTCAGGCATTTTGAACGGATCGTTATGCAGGGGATGGGGTTGCGCAAACACCCACAGCTTCGGGACATGTATTTCGGTCATTACACGCGGGTTCTCTACATTGCCCAGACAGACGATTCGGCATTGCGCGTCAAAGCGGAACGAGCGGCGCAGGAACTGGGACTGGCCTATGAATATCGCCTGGCAGGCTATGGTGCCTTTCCGGGCTTTGTTGAACAGGCGCTTGCCGGTGCGCGAAACTCATCCATTGCGCCCACTTAACAGGTGATCAGACCGCGATAGAATCAGCAACAGGACCGAAAAACAATGGCTCAGTTAATTACCTTATATTGGCGTGATATCCCGGCGCAGGTCATTGCCGAGCGTGGCCGTGGCCGCAAGCGCGAACAGGCGAAGATCGAGCTGTCACGGCGCTTTGCCATCGCCATTGACGAGGCAGCGATGCGTGATGGTGCTGACAAGACAGATGACTACCTGGCTGAGTGGCGCCGTGGTGAGCCAGTCGAATGTGGTGATGATCTTGACGCTGTCGCGGCTGAGCGTGCCGCTGCGCTGGAGGCGGAATATCCTGCAGATCGGGTGCGCACACTGGTGGAAAATGGTGGCAGATCGCCAACCTAGGTGACGCCTGTCCAGCGGTTTTCAGGCCGATGTCGCAATCGGGAGATAGTGAGGCGTAGGCAAACCATCCGATGATGGGCAAACTCGTCATTCTGCGGGGAGCGAGGTAATGGGGTGAACGCTTGCATGCGCAAGCGCTGCCCTTAATTGATTTTTCAAGCGAGGGTATTATGGCAGCTACCATTGAGCAGATTCGTCAGGCAGCGGAAGAATGGTCAATCGAGGTAACGCCGACTGGTGCCACCAAGATTGAGAGTTTCCGCGATTGTCTTGCTCCGGGAACCACTGTGAATGTGACCTTTCTTCCCGGTAGCGACCCAATTGACACGATCGCCGTGGCGCAACGTCTGCATGATGATGGCATGAAGCCTGTGCCACATCTTGCCGCCCGGTCATTGCGTGATAAGGATCAGCTTGATGATCTTTTGTCAGCCTTCACCTCCAAAGCAGGGGTGAGCGAGGTTCTGGTGATCGGCGGCGGCGTCGATAATCCAGTTGGCCAATTCTCCGACACCATGCAGGTGCTGAACACGGGGCTGATCCAGAAACATGGCATTCGCTCCATTGGCGTTGCTGGCCATCCCGAGGGAAGCCCCGATATCAGCGATGACGAGATTGCCGAGGTCATGGCGGCAAAGAATGCGCTCGCGGTGCGCGAGGGGCTGGATCTGTATATCGAAACCCAGTTTTGTTTTGAGGCTGATATTGTTCTTGATTGGGAGAGAGCGGCGCGTGCCGCTGGTAACAAATTGCCCATCCGCATTGGCATTCCCGGGCCAGCGACGATCAAGACATTATTTCGCTTTGCCCAGATTTCAGGGATTGGTCCATCGATGCGTTTCATCTCGAAACAGGCACGCAATGTTGCCAAATTGATGACGGTACAATCACCGCACATGCTGCTTGACGGTTTGGCGCAGGGAATGGCCGAGGATCCGGATTGTCTGATCCGCCATTTCCATTTCTACCCCTTCGGTGGTTTTGCCAAAACCGCAGCCTATGCTCAGGCAATCGCCGATGGAAAAATTGAAACTTTGCCGAAAGGCGGCTTTGAGGTTATCGCCGCCTAGAGGGGCCGCACAAACGGAGGCAGACAACATGACCAAAACCCTGATTTCATCAGATAAAAAAGAAATCACCATCGGCTTTGACTCACCTTTTTGCGTGATTGGTGAACGGATCAACCCTACCGGTCGCAAGCTGCTTGCCGCCGAAATGGCTGCGGGTGATTATAGCCGGGTGATCTCTGATGCTGTCGCTCAGGTTGAAGCTGGCGCGACGATGCTTGATGTCAATGCCGGCATTCCGATGGCCGATGAACCTGCCATTCTGGCTGAGGCGATCAAGCTCGTTCAGGATGTGGTCGATGTGCCGCTTGCCATCGACAGTTCGATCGTGGCTGCGCTCGAATCTGGGTTGTCCGTCTACAAGGGTAAGCCGTTGGTCAATTCGGTCACCGGCGAGGAGGAGCGCCTCGAGGTCGTGTTGCCATTGGTGAAAAAATACAACGCGGCTGTTGTTGCCATTTCAAATGATGAGACGGGAATTTCAGAAGACCCGAATGTTCGCTATGAGGTCGCCAAGAAGATTGTCGAACGTGCCGAGGATTATGGCATCCCGCGTGAGGATGTGGTCGTTGACCCTCTGATCATGCCTGTTGGCGCGATTAACCTTGCCGGTCGTTCGGCGCTTGATTTGATCATTCGTCTGCGCAACGAGCTGAAAGTGAACACCACTTGCGGCGCATCCAACATCTCCTTCGGTTTGCCAAATCGTCATGGGCTCAATGCCGCTTTCCTGTCGATGGCTGCAGGAGCCGGCATGACCTCGGCAATCATGAATCCGCTTCACGCCGAGGAAATGACAGGTATCATGGGAGCCAACGTGATGAATGGCAATGATCCTGAATGCCGGAGATGGATTGAGAAATTCCGCGAACCTGCGGCACAGGGTGAGGGCGGTCGTGAGCGTCGGCAGACCCGCCGCCGCCGCAGCGCCTGAGCCACCAAATTTGATAAGTTACCAAAATTGACACGTTATAGTTGGACCAATGACCGATGAGCGCAGCGCAAAATCTGAGAAATTGACGGATGAAGTGAAGATCGTTTTCACGCCATCTGGCAGACAGGGCAATGTTCCCGCCGGAACAACTGTGCTGCAGGCGGCGCGCACCCTCGGTGTTGACATCGACTCTGTTTGCGGTGGACGTGCTTTGTGTGGCCGCTGTCAGATTACGCCCGGCAGCGGTGAGTTTGCCAAACATGGTATAACCTCAGGTGCAGACAGTCTTGGCGAAGTGACCGCTGTTGAGACACGCTATGCCGATAAAAAGGGGCTCGTGAACGGCCGACGCCTGTCCTGTCAGTCGCTGCTATGTGGTGACGTGGTCATCGATGTTCCTCCCGAAAGTCAGGTGCACAACCAGCTTGTGCGCAAGGCGGCAGATGACCGTCAGATCGAGATGGACCCGATTGTGCGCCTGTGCCTTGTCGAGGTGCGCGAGCCCGATATGCACGAACCCTCGGGTGACTTCCGCCGTCTGGTAGAGGCGCTGGAGGCGCAATGGCCGGATCGTGTGACCGGCGCAATAAGCTGTGATCTGAATATCCTGCAATCGGTGCAACCGGTGTTGCGGGCTGGCAAATGGCAGGTGACGGTGGCGCTTCGTGACGGACACCATATTGTCGGCATCTGGCCCTTCCTGAAAGAGCGCATTGCCGGCGTTGCTATTGACGTGGGGTCGACAACGATGTCGGCGCATATGTGCGACATGGTCACGGGTGAGGTTCTGGCTTCAACCGGTGCAATGAATCCACAGATCCGCTTTGGCGAGGATCTGATGAGCCGTGTTTCCTATGGGATCATGAATCCCGGTGGCGACCGCGAGATGACAGCCGCTGTCATTGAGGGGTTGCAAACCCTGATTTCGGGTGCCGCGGAACAGGCTGGCCTGACCAATGAGGATGTTCTGGAGATTGTGCTTGTCGGCAATCCGGTGATGCACCACCTGCTGCTTGGCATTGACCCGGTTGAACTTGGCGGTGCGCCGTTTGCGCTTGCGGTTGATACCTCTGTTGAAATTCGCGCCAGCGAGCTTGGCATTGACGTTCATCCGGGCGGCCGCGTATATGTTCTGCCCTGCATCGCTGGCCATGTTGGCGCTGATGCCGCCGGGGTGGTTTTGGCCGAGGCACCGCAGAAACATGATGAATACACACTCGTTGTCGATGTTGGCACCAATGCCGAGATTGTTGTTGGCAATTCGCAGCGGATGCTCGCTGCCTCGTCACCCACAGGCCCAGCCTTTGAGGGCGCGCAGATTTCTTCCGGCCAGCGCGCCGCGCCCGGCGCGATTGAGCGTATTCGCGTTGACAAGGACACGCTTGAACCTCGGTTTCGGGTCATTGGTGTCGACCAATGGTCGGATGAGGAAGGCTTTGACGAAGCGGTGAAAGCAACCGGCATTACCGGCATTTGTGGTTCGGGCATCATCGAGGTGTTGGGCGAGATGTATCTTGCCGGGATTATTTCGATGGATGGCGTTGTGGATGGCCAGCAGGCCGAAAAATCACCCCGCATCGAGGCGGATGGCCGAACCTTCTGCTATCGCATTTCCGAGAATGTGACGGTCACCCAGAACGATGTGCGCGCGATTCAGCTTGCCAAGGCCGCTCTTTATGCCGGTTTTCGGTTGCTTATGGACAAAATGCAGATCAAAGCTATCGACCGGGTTGTTCTGGCAGGGGCCTTTGGCACACATATCGACCCAAAATATGCGATGGTGCTTGGCATGATCCCTGATTGTCAGCTGGAAAATGTCCGTGCTGCTGGCAATTCAGCCGGGGCTGGGGCACGGATGGCGCTGTTAAACCGTGAGGCCCGCCACGAGATTGAGGCTGTTGTCCGTGACATTGAAAAGATCGAAACAGCCATCGAACCATCGTTTCAGGACCATTTTGTCAAGGCGATGGCGATCCCGCACAAAAGCGACCCCTATGCAAAACTCGCTGCCGAAGTTGAGCTGCCTGAGCGCATTCTGACTGCCGAGGATGCTCCGGCCATCGAGGGTGGTCGCCGCCGTGGCGGCCGCCGGCGCACCTGAGCGCCTATTTCTGCTGATCCTGATCGCTGAGCGAAGCCAGCGTTTTGGCGCTTCTTTTGGCTTTTTTCCAGCTCGTGTAGAAAATCCAGGCCATCGCCGCCGCAGTGAGCAGGTAGCACGGCCAGACGAAGGCGGCATAGCCACCCATTGACAAAAACGCGGTCATTGTCCGGTCTCGCGGGCGGGTGCGGGGGTGCGGTTTTGCCGAAGCTGCAGGCTGGTGATGCGTCGTTCGATCAACAGCGTTTTCATCCGCAAAATGACCACGGCGGCAAAATACAGATGAAATCCACCAAGCATCAGCAACAGCGGCGTCAGCATCGCCGGATCGACCGACACACCGCCACTACGGATCAGGCTCGCCGGTTGATGCAATGTGTTCCACCAATCAACGGAAAATTTCACGATTGGCACGTTCAGCACCCCGACAAGCGCCAGCAATGCGGCTGGCCGGCTGCCGCGCTCCACCCTGTCAAAGCCATTCGCCAGCGCAATCACGGCAACATAGAAAAAGAACAGGATCAGCATTGATGTCAGCCGGGCATCCCAGACCCACCAGGCACCCCACATCGGCTTTCCCCATAGTGACCCCGTGACAAGCGTCAGCATGGCAAAGACAGCGCCCACCGGTGCCATCGCCCGCAGCGCAACATCAGCCAGCGGATGCCGCCAGACGATATAGAACAGCGCACAGATGCCCATTAATACATAGCCCAAAGTTGCTAGCCACGCAGCTGGCACATGTACATACATGATGCGCACCGTCTCTCCCTGCTGGTAATCGGCCGGCGAGGCGATCAGCCCGTAATAAAGTCCGGCCATCAACAGTCCGGATGCCACGATGACAAGCGGCCAGAACAGCGCATCTGCGATTCTGACAAAGCGTGTGGGATTGGCGAAATAATCAAACATCATGATCCCCCATCATCATCCGCCTCACCAAGCGCCGCCGCAGCCACGGGCGGTGCAATGGCCAACAGGACAGCCATAATGGCGCCCAGCAATTTCAGATGTGGTGTAAGTAGCTGGCCGGTTTCAGGCACTGATGCCAGCACCCCGAAAATCAACACCGGCACCGCCAATGGAAGGACCAGCAAAGCCATCAGTCCGCCCCCATGGCGTGCGCCTGTTGCAAGGCTGGCGCCAATCACCCCCAGCAGAGTCAATGCCGCCGTACCGATGGCAAGGGCGATCAACAGGCTCGGCATCACCCACGGGTCGATCTGCAACAACAAGCCGATAAGTGGTGCCGCCAGCAAAATCGGTAGGCCGCTGACCAGCCAGTGTGAAATCGCCTTGGCGATCACATAGGCGAATAGAGGCAGTTGCGAGAGCGCCACCTGATCAAGCCAGCCATCGCGCAAATCCGCCGCGAACAGCCTGTCAAAACCTGCAAGGATCGACAGAAAGGCAGCAATCCATAGTAACGGCACAGCAAGCGGTTGCAGAATTTCCGGCTGTGGGCCGATGGCCAGTGGAAACATGGTTACGATGATCACGAAGAACAGCAGGATCACGCCGATATCCAGTCGGCTTGCCCAGGCAATCAACAAATCGCGTCTGATCTGCTGGACGACGCCGTTCATCTTACTGCCGTCTCATCTTTGGCGGATGCAGCAGATTTGGTTGCCTTGTCCGCTGCCTGCGAGGCCAGCACCACATTCATGCCTTCCTCGGCGGTTTCACTCAGCGCCAATACCTCAGGCCGGGCATAGGGAGCCAGCGGCAGATGCGTCGCTGCCAGAACCAGCCCGCCGCTGCCAAGATGGCTGCTGATCATGCTGTCGAGGACTTGCATCGTATCAATATCCAGCCCGACACTCGGCTCATCCAGCAACCAGAGCGCGCCCGGCGGCCCCAAGAGCAGACGAGCAAGGGCGAAACGCCGGCGCTGCCCGCGTGACAGCACACGTGTTGGCAGGTTGGCAAAGGGCGCTGCATTCAACTGCCCGATCGCATTCTCGATCCTGCTTGCAGCATCAGCAACACCATTCATCCCCGCCCAGCTGGCAAGATTCTGCCGCCCGGACAGCACTCCCGAAACGCCATCCTGGTGCCCGACATACAGCAGTGGCACGGTGCAGCTTATACTGCCACGCACCGTTGACAAACGCCCGGAAATGGCGCGCAGAAGCGATGATTTCCCAGAACCGTTCGGGCCGGTCAGCAGGGTCATCTGCCCCGGCCTCATTTCATGGTTGATGGTTTGTTGGATCAGCCGCTCACCCCGCATGATGGCGACATTAACCAACCGCAGCGCTGGCCCCATCTCGATGGGGCGTTTTGTCTGTACGGTGTCGGTCGGCTTTGCCTTTGTGGCTTTTTTTGCCGTCTTTGTGGCGGCTTTCCTGTCAACCGCCTTCGCCGGTTTCGCGACTGCCGGCTTGCGCGCTTTTTTGGTGGCAGCAGCCTTTGGCCGGTCGCGGCTTGCGGCTCCACGCGATGCGGCTTTTCTGCGGATGCTGTCGGCTTTGCTCTCCATATGCCCTGTGTAGCGAAATCCAAGCCGAGCGGCTAGAGGCAAACACGCCGCAGTAATACTAATTTAGCCAATTGCTTTGATGACTGTGTTAAACTTCCCAAAACAATATCTCCCCACCTCCGCAAAGGCGGGTTCGGGGTGGATAAATGGGCTGGAAAATCTGCGCATTTGGTTCTATAATTACCCCCTCATTTAACACGCGCGTTTTTGGGTATTTTCCGCCAGAAAGATGACCGATGATCGCTGCGTGCGGATATCGGCCACGGGGTGTCCTTAACCTGATCATTTGTGCGTCAAAGGCGTTCGTTCCTAGCGGGTTCTGGGTCTGGGTGTGACGCCCTTAACAAACATTCAGCCGAAAAACATTCAGCTGGCAAACAAACAACAGGAATCATCATGAGCATCTACAGCACCTATCTCGAAGAGGTTGAAAACCGCAAAGAACAGGGTTTGGCACCAAAGCCGATCGATGATGGCGCGCTGCTTCACGAGATCATTCTGCAGATCAAGGATCAGGATAATCCGCACCGGGATAACTCGTTGGAAATGCTGATCTACAACACCGTGCCGGGTACGACGAGTGCTGCTGCGGAAAAGGCCAAATTTTTGAAGGAGATCATCACCGGTGACGCGGTGGTGGCAGAAATTGCGCCGCCATTTGCCTTCGAACTTCTCGCACATATGAAAGGCGGTCCCTCTGTTGGGGTTCTGCTTGATCTGGCCCTTGGCGATGACATGGCAACGGCTGAGCCTGCAGCGGCTGTGCTCAAGACACAGGTCTTTCTCTATGAGGCTGACACCGATCGTCTGAAAGCCGCCTTAGAGGCAGGCAATGAAATCGCCCGTGATATTATCGAGAGCTTCTCGAAGGCTGAATTTTTCACCAACCTGCCCGACATTGACGAGGAAATTAAGGTCGTCACCTACATCGCGGCCGAAGGTGATATTTCCACCGATCTGCTCTCGCCTGGAAACCAGGCGCATTCGCGTTCAGACCGTGAGTTGCATGGCCGGTGTATGATCTCCGAGACCGCGCAGCAGGAAATCGGGGAATTGCAGCGACAGCACCCCGACAAACAAGTGATGCTGGTTGCCGAGAAGGGTACGATGGGTGTCGGCTCCTCGCGCATGTCAGGCGTCAATAATGTCGCATTATGGACTGGTAGGCAGGCAAGCCCGTATGTGCCATTCGTCAACATCGCACCGATTGTTGCCGGCACCAACGGCATCTCGCCGATTTTTCTGACAACTGTTGGTGTCACAGGGGGCATTGGCATTGATCTGAAAAACTGGGTCAAGAAGATGGGCCCTGATGGCAAGCCGATTCTCAACAATGATGACAATCCTGTCCTTGAGCAGAAATATTCTGTCGAGACTGGCACTGTGCTGACGATCAATACCAAGGATCAAAAGCTTCGTGATGATGACGGAGAGGAACTGGTTGAGATTGCCGAGTCATTCACGGCCCAGAAAGTCGAATTTATCAAGGCCGGTGGATCCTATGCGGTTGTTTTTGGTAAAAAGCTGCAGAGCTTTGCCTGCGAAACGCTGAATGTTCCCTTGCAATCAGCTTTCGCACACTCACGGGAAATTTCCATTGAAAATCAGGGTCTGACTGCCGTTGAGAAGATTTTTAACGCGAATGCCATCGGCGTTGAGCCGGGCACGGTCCTGCATGCCGGATCGGATGTCAGGGTCAAAGTCAACATTGTCGGCTCGCAGGACACCACAGGCTTGATGACGTCGCAGGAGCTTGAGGCGATGGCCGCGACGGTCATTTCGCCCACTGTAGACGGTGCCTATCAATCTGGGTGTCACACTGCATCGGTGTGGGATTTCAAGGCCCAGGAAAATACCCCCCGCCTGATGAAATTCATGAGTGATTTTGGCCTGATCACGGCGCGTGACCCGGGGGATGGCTACCACGCCATGACGGATGTAATTCACAAGGTTTTGAATGATATCACGGTTGATGACTGGGCGATTATCATCGGCGGTGACTCGCACACGCGGATGTCGAAGGGTGTTGCCTTTGGCGCGGACTCTGGAACCGTTGCCCTTGCCCTTGCCACGGGCGAGGCAAGCATGCCCATTCCCGAATCTGTCAAGGTGACTTTTAGGGGCAGCATGGCTGCGCATATGGATTTTCGTGATGTCGTTCATGCCACCCAGGCACAGATGCTCAAGCAGTTTGGTGACAACGTCTTCCAGGGGCGGATCATCGAGGTTCATATTGGAACGCTGTTGGCGGATCAGGCGTTCACCTTTACCGACTGGACCGCAGAAATGAAGGCCAAGGCAGCAATCTGCATTTCCGAGGATGAAACGCTGGTGCAATCGCTGGAGATTTCGCAGGATCGCATTCAGACCATGATCGACAAAGGCATGGACAATGAGGCCGGGATGCTCCAAAGGCTGATTGACATTGCCCAAAGACGCATCACCGAGATCAGGTCCGGTGAAAAGCCGGCGTTGACCCCTGATGAAAATGCCAGCTACGCCGCCGAGGTAATTGTCGATCTGGACATCATCGATGAGCCGATGATTGCCGATCCTGACGTCAATAATGCCGATGTCTCAAAACGCTACACCCATGATACCATTCGGCCAATTTCCTTCTATCAGGCTGAAAAGAAGATCGATCTTGGCTTTGTTGGGTCCTGCATGGTGCATAAGGGTGACGTAAAGATTGTCGCGCAGATGCTCCGCAACCTCGAGCAGGACGCTGGCAGTGTTGAGTTCAAGGCACCTTTGGTGGTGGCAGCGCCGACCTACAACATCATCGATGAGTTAAAGGAAGAGGGTGATTGGAGCATTCTGCAGAAATATTCCGGATTTGAGTTTGACGACATCGCCCCAAAAAATGCGGCGCGCACGGAGTATGAGAACATTCTCTATCTTGAGCGGCCCGGCTGTAATTTGTGCATGGGCAATCAGGAAAAGGCGGCAAAGGGCGATACCGTTCTCGCCACTTCAACCCGTTTGTTCAAGGGGCGGGTGGTCGAGGATGCTGCCGACAAGAAGGGTGAGTCCCTGCTGGCATCAACGCCGGTTGTCGTTCTGTCTGCCATTCTGGGCCGGACGCCGACCATTGATGAATATAAGCGAGCCGTTGAGGGCATTGACCTGACAAATTTTGCGCCGCCGGTGGGCAAACCCCTGACCACGGCGTCCGCACATTTTTGATAACTAGTGGAAAAGCTGTTTGGGCAATTTATTGTATGGCAGCTTCTTCATTTTTTCTTCTCAGAGTGCGAAGGCATTGAATGCACAATGTCTGCAAACAAATGGTGCGCCGAACTGAAAATGCCGCTAGGCTAGGCACGATTTTTGTTTTTCTCTCGCCCTGCGGTTTCCGCTGATGTCAGTCACCAGATCTTCCGCCACCTCGCTTCATGCGTCTGCATTGCGGTCCTCTGCCGCAGTGACGGTCGTTCTTGGCCCGACCAATACCGGCAAGACGCATCTGGCGATTGACCGGATGACCGGCTATGCAACGGGCCTGATCGGGTTTCCCCTGCGGCTTCTGGCACGCGAGAATTATGATCGTCTGGTGGCGCGCCTTGGCCCGTCAAAAGTTGGACTTGTGACAGGTGAGGAACGCATTTTGCCGCCCTCGGCGCGCTACATCTGCGCCACTGTCGAATCGATGCCGCTGGAGCGCAATGATACCGGCACAACAGCGGATTTTCTGGGGGATCAATGGGTCAATCGCGGCTTTGAATTCATCGCCGTTGACGAGGTGCAGCTTGCCGGAGACCGCGAGCGCGGCCATGTCTTTACCGATCGCATCCTGCATGCACGCGGCCAGTTTGAGACGATGTTGATGGGCGCGGAGACAGCAGGCCCATTATTGCGGCAACTCCTTCCAGACGCCCGGTTCGAAACACGCCAGCGCATGTCAAAGCTATCCTATGCCGGACCGCGCAAGCTGACGCGCTTACCCCGGCGCAGCGCGATCGTTGCCTTTGGCGTTGCGGATGTCTATCAGATCGCTGATCTGGTGCGCCGCCAGCGCGGCGGGGCGGCGGTTGTCATGGGCCGACTCAGCCCGCGCACCCGCAACGCCCAGGTGGATCTTTACCAAAATGGGGATGTTGATTTTCTGATTGCGACTGACGCGATCGGCATGGGGCTCAATCTGGATCTCAACCATGTCGCGCTGGCCTCCGATGTCAAGTATGACGGGCGGCACATGCGCAAACTGGCACCGGCAGAGATGGCACAGATTGCCGGCCGGGCTGGTCGGCATGTCAATGATGGCACCTTTGGTGTTACTGATGGCTGCCGCGCGCTCGACCCGGAAATGATTGAGGCCATTGAACAGCACAGGTTCCAGCCGTTACGTGCTTTTTACTGGCGCAGCCGTGATCTGGATTTTTCCACCGTGGACACGCTGTCGGCCTCGCTTGAGACGCCCCCGCCATTGCCCTTCCTGTTCCGTAAGGGTGACGCGTTGGATCATCAGGCGATGGCAGCGCTGTCCAGTCGTCCTGAAATTCTTGCCGCGGCCACCAACGCCCATGCCGTGCGTCTGCTTTGGGATGTCGCTTGCATTCCCGATTTTCGGCAGAGTCTGAACGAAAATCACTATGACATGCTTGCCGGCATCTACGCTGCGCTGGCGGCGCATGGGGTTCTGGCGACGGACATGGTGGCAAAGGCGATGACTCAACTTGACCGACTGGATGGCGACCTTGACACTTTGATGACCCGTCTTGCCTATATTCGAACATGGACCTATATCACACACCGTTCTGACTGGACAGACAGCCCTGCCCAGTGGCAGGATCGTGCCCGTCAAATTGAGGATCGGCTTTCGGATTGCCTGCACAGCCGATTGTCAGAGAGGTTTGTTGATCGGCGGGCAGCGCATTTAAGTCGAAGGTTGAAGGAAAAAAAGAATTTGATGGCTTCGGTAAAGACGGACGGTACGGTTCTGGTTGAGGGTGAAGAGGTGGGTGTGCTGGACGGTTTTGTTTTCCAGCCGACGCTTTCTGAAGGCGAAGAGAAATCAACCATTCTTGCGGCGGCAAGGCGCGGCCTTCCTGACGAGATAGAAAACCGAGTGCGGGGCTTTGCGGCATCGGCAGCTCCTGCCTTCCGGCTTGATGAGGCTGGCGTAATCAGCTGGCGCGAGTCCAGGGTGGCCCGGCTTGTCAAGGGTGATGGCCTCTACGCCCCGCGTCCGGAAGTGATCGACAGTGATCTGCTGTCGATTGATCAGACACAGCGCCTGCATGCACGGCTCAATGACTTTGTTGCCGAGCATGTGCGCGATGTTCTGGGTCGGCTGCTGGCACTGGAATCCCCTGAGGCGATTGAGATTCCGGTGCCTCCAAAATCAGCTCCCAATAAATCAGCTCCCAATAAATCAGCTCCCAATAAAACCGCACCTGATGCCGCATCGGCGCCAGCGACCGAAACCAGCGGGCCGACGAAGGATGAAATTCCGGCAGACCCGCCGGTTGAACAGCCTGATGTTCTTGAAGAGCCCGTTGCCAAACCGATAACCCTGTCAGGGGCTGCCAAGGGCATTGCCTTTACGCTGTTTGAGGGGCTTGGCGCGGTTCGCACCAGCGAGATCGCCCATCTGACAAAGGCGCTTGAGGAAACTGACCGCCCGGCAATGGCACGTCTGGGCCTGCGCTTTGGTGTTGAGACAGTCTATCTTCCGGATATGCTGAAGCCTGCGCAGATCGAATTGCGGGCGCTATTGTGGAATCTTTTCGTCAATGCTGGTGGTAATTTTCACGCACCGCCCCCTGCGGGGCGGGTCACCGTTGACGCGGTTGAGAATATTCCCGATGAATTCTGGCTGGTCGTTGGCTATCGCCGCCTCGGTGGGCGAGTGATGCGCGTTGATATGGTCGAACGGGTGGCGTTGCTGGTGCGCACCGCGGCACGTGAGGGCCAGTTCAAGATTACCGAGGACATGCTCTCGCTTGCTGGGGCAACCCGTGAACAGATGGGCGCGATGCTACTGGACATGCAGTGCAGGATCGTTGGGGAGGAACCATCCGATGATCCTGAAAAGCCGGCATTGCAGATTTTTGAGCGTGTGCGGCGCGCCCGTCCGAATGCCCGTCAGAACGCCGAGAAATCGCGAGGCAACCGGCCGACAAACCAGAATACAAAAAAGGGCGGTAGCCGGTCTCAGACTGACAGGAATGACGGCAAGCGGCGTGCGGGTGCCAAGGGCAATCCCCGACCGGCAAAGCCTGCCGCAAAACAACCCGACCCCAATTCTCCCTTTGCCGTTCTGGCAGGGCTCAAACTAAAGGAATAGGACAGGCTTGAGTGGACCAGACACAGCGCTGCGCCTTGATAAATGGCTTTGGTATGCGCGTTTTTTTAAAACCAGGGCGATGGCCACGAGAGCCATAGCTGGTGGCAGGTTTCGTCTCAATGGTGAGGTGATGAGCAAGCCGCATCGCGCCGCAATTATCGGTCAGACTCTCACATTTGCCCAAGCTGACACAATCCGCGTGATCAGGATCGTGGCGCTCGGAACCCGAAGGGGCCCGGCCTCCGAGGCGATGTTGCTTTATGAGGATCTGGCACCGCCGCAACCAAAACAGACGAAGGCCAAAGCAGAAGATTCCGATTTCGAGGCACGGGAAAAGGGGGCTGGTCGGCCGACAAAACGCGAACGCCGCCTGACCGACAGGCTGAAACCCGGGCTGTAAAATGCCGCAAATTAGTAACAGGATAATACTATGCTTGAAAAACTTGAAGGCTGGATAAAGACATTTTCTACCGATGAGACCGTCACACCAAAAGGCGATCATGACTGGGCGGAGACGCTTGCCGGGCTTCTGATCGAGGCGGCGATGGCCGATGGGGTGCTTGATCAGGATGAACGGGCCAGCATATCGCATGCGCTCACCGGCCAGCTGGATCTCAGCGAGGATGAGGTTGCCACCATCATTGACAGTGCCATCGTCGCACATGAAGGCCGCATTGAAATTCATTCGCTGGTGCGCGCTATCCGCTCAGAAACCGATGCCGAAGACCGGATTGCGATCATGGAGATGGCGTGGATGGTGGTGCTTGCTGATGGCCAGATGCATGAATATGAGGCACAGTTGATGCGCCGTTTGGCGGGCCTGCTCTTTGTCGAGGATGTGGATTCCGGGCGTGCCGCCAAGCGGGCAAGGGCACGGCTGGACCGCGCTGTCTAGGTCTTGCCCAGACCGTGATTCTGCGATAGAACATGCGCCAGAGCCCTCCTATCCCACGGAACCCTGATCATGACCTATATCGTCAATGAAAACTGCATCAACTGTAAATACACCGACTGTGTCGAGGTATGCCCGGTAGATTGTTTCTACGAGGGTGAGAACATGCTGGTGATTCACCCTGATGAATGTATTGATTGTGGCGTGTGTGAGCCCGAATGTCCTCCCGAAGCCATCCTGCCCGACTCTGAGCCGGGTGCTGAGGCATGGCTAGAGGTGAATCGAGAGATGTCGGAAATTTGGCCCAACATTGGACAGCGCACCGAGCCGATGCCAAATGCCGAGGCCAGTCAGGGTGAGGCCGGGAAATATGATAAATATTTCACCAAGGCCCCCGGTGCAGGTAACTAGCGCCCTTGGCCGCGTTTGCTGGCCGACCCGTTGGGTTTTCAACGAGTTGTTTTTTGAAGAAAATTGGAGTATAAGAAAGACTTAGCGCAGTGACGAACGCCGCGCTGCGGTGTTTTGAGGTCCTTTGGAACCAGTTTTGGTGAGAGGGTGCCTGAAAAATACTGTTAATTGGGTAATGCCGGAGCAAGCCGTGCCGTCCCGCTTTGCAGGGCGGCTTCATTATTGGATGGCTGGTATGGCAAGAGGAAAAGGAAACTATGGCACAAAAGTCAGAGACCACGTTTGCCGAGGGTGATTTTGTCGTTTATCCGACGCATGGCGTTGGTCGCATTCTTGGTACCGAGGAACGTGATGTTGGTGGTGCTGTCATGGAAATGCTTGTTGTTCGCTTCGAACAGGATCGCATGACGCTGCGCGTGCCGATGGAAAAAGCGAAATCGCTTGGCCTGCGGACGCTGAGTTCGCGCAAGCAGATGGACCAGGCCATCACCACCCTGCAGGGCAAAGCACGTGTGCGCCGCACAATGTGGTCTCGCCGCGCCCAGGAATATGAAACAAAAATCAAATCTGGCGATCCTGTGTCGATCGCCGAAGTTGTGCGCGACCTGCACCGCCGCACCAACCAGGCCGAACAATCCTATTCCGAGCGGCAAATGTATCAGGCAGCGCTTGAGCGTCTGGCGCGTGAGTTTGCTGCGATTGAAAAGATTGATCAGGATGCGGCCGCAATGAAACTTGAGGATATGATGGACGTCGCCTGACCGGTGGCGGTCTCGCGTCTTTGTCTGCCGGTATTGTAACGGCCTTTGGATATGCCGCGTTGCGGGGATTGAAAGGGTTGTGTCGTCTCGGCTATGATGTGCCATGGCTCACGCATTCATTCAGGAAAAAGAATTATTTCCGCCAATTGTTCCGTTCAATGAGGGATATCTGACCCGCGGCATCCATCGCGTCCATTACGAACAATGCGGAAATCCCAAGGGCGTTCCCGTGCTGTTTCTGCATGGTGGACCGGGTGCCGGCATTGCGCCGACGCATCGCCGTCTGTTCAACCCGGAGCGTTTTCACTGCGTGCTGTTTGACCAGCGCGGTAGTGGCCGGTCACAGCCTCATGGCGAGACAAAAGACAACACAACCCAGCATCTGATCGAAGATATAGAGGCATTGCGCGTTGCCCTTGGCATTGACCGTTTTGTGCTGTTTGGAGGGTCTTGGGGAAGTACGTTGGCGCTGGCCTATGCGATTGCGTATCCCGAAAATGTGTCACGCTTGATTCTGCGCGGTATTTTCCTTGGCACCGATGCCGAGGTGAATTGGTTTCTCTATGGCATGGGGCGATTCTTTCCTGAGGCGCATGAGAGCTTTGCCGAATTTCTGCCTCTCGAGGAACGCTCTGATCTGCTGACAAGTTATCACCGCCGTCTGATCGACCCGGATCGACATATGCATCAGGTCGCCGCTGAACGCTGGGCCTCTTATGAGACAAGCTGTTCGACGCTCCGCTCAGGTGTTCGCCATGTGGGTGGAAAATCGGCGCTTAGTATGGCGCGTCTTGAGGCGCATTACTTCGTCAATCACTGTTTTCTTGCGCCAGACCATATTCTCGAGAATCTTCATCGGATAAAGCATTTGCCGGCCGAGATCATTCAGGGCCGTCATGACGTCATTTGCCCGCCAATAACAGCAAGATTGCTGACGAAAAGGTGGGGATCCAAGGCCAGACTCAGGCTTATTGATGAGGCGGGGCACTCGACATTTGAGGCTGGAATCGCCCACGCATTGCTCGCTGCGCTCGAAGAATGCCGCTAATTGAGTCGCCCGGTTACTCATTCACTTAATTATATTTGCTTTCAGCTGCACGCCGAAAAGGTAAACGCGAGTAAAATAATTCTACTCACAAGAATTTGAACGTTCTTGGGTGCAACCTTTGGTAACATGGTATTGCAAAGCAAAAGGATGAAATCATGGCCGAGAATGATCAGATCGAACGAAATTTCCGGGTCACCAACAATAATGCGGTCGATATGCATGTTGGAAAACGGGTCCGCCTGCGCCGGACATTGCTGGGAATGAGCCAGGAACAATTAGGTGGCGAATTGAACATCACCTTCCAACAGGTGCAGAAATATGAACGCGGTGCCAACCGTGTCAGCGCGTCACGCCTGTGGGACATTAGCCAGATACTTGATGTTCCGATTAACTACTTTTTTGACGATATGTCGGAGGTTACTATGCGCGCCTCACCGCGCCGGGTCAGCCGGGGCATCGACTCTATTGAACTTGGTGAGGAACAGGTAAGGGATCCGATGGCACGGCGGGAAACGCTTGAGCTTGTGCGCACTTACTATAGTATTAAGACACCGTTGGTTCGTAAGCGCGTGGCGGATATGGTGAAATCCATCGCAACCACCCTTGCCGGTGATTGAGTGCGGTGACTCCCGTATTGCCATGACCCGCACTTATGCGTCCGGCGGAAGATAACGCACAACTGGACCGGACGGTTTCATGAATAATGGCAATGACGATACAGAATTGGCGGTAATCAGCTTCGAGAAGGCGTTGCGTGAGCTGGAGACAATCGTGACGTCTCTTGAACGCGGAGATGTGTCACTTGATGACGCGATTGCTGCTTTTGAACGGGGAACGGCCCTCAAGGCACATTGTCAGAAGCGGCTTGAAGAGGCGCGGGAGAAGGTGGAGCAGATCAAGCTGCCGGAAGATGGCAGTCCCCCTGCCGAGGCCAGCAGTTTCTCGCCTGAAACCTAGTCCGTCATGGAGTTTTCTGACCAACTCGCCTGTGATGCCGGAGCAGCGGCCGCAGCCATTGATGACATTCTTCGCGTGAATCAATCACCGGCACAGCGCCTGCGTGATGCAATGATCTATGCAACGAAGAGCGGAGGCAAGCGCCTGCGGGCTGCGCTGGTGCTTGGCGCGGCGCGGCTGTCTGATGATGCTGGGGATCAGAGCGGGGCGTTGCGCGTGGCGGTGGCTCTGGAAATGCTGCATGCCTATTCGCTGGTGCATGATGATCTGCCGGCGATGGATGACGCGGCAACGCGGCGAAGCAAGCCCAGCTGTCATTTGGCGTTTGACGAGGCGACAGCCATTCTGGCTGGTGATGCGTTGCAGACCATGGCCTTTGATATCCTTGCTGATGGTCGCACACATTCTGACCCTGCGGTTCAGATCCGGCTTGTTGCCGCGCTCGCGGGTGCTTCTGGCCTTGCGGGTATGGCGGGTGGGCAGATGCTGGATTTGCAGGCTGAGACGCGCCAGCTCGATCTGACCGAAGTTACCGAAATGCAATCAATGAAGACCGGTGCCTTGATCCAGTGTGCCGCCATTTGTGGTGGCATCGTCGGTGGTGCTGATGCCCGGCTGCTGGACGCGCTCGGGACCTTTTCGCGGGATCTTGGATTGGCGTTTCAGATTGCTGATGATTTGCTTGATTATGACGGTGATGCGGCGACGCTTGGCAAGCCGGCTGGACAGGATGCTGAACGCGGCAAGGGCAGTTTTGTGTCATTGATGGGTGCAGAGCAGGCCCGCGTCACGGCGCACCGGCTGATCGATGATGCGCTGGCTGTTTTGACGCCGTGGCCACAGGCCGGGTATCTGGAGTATCTGGCGACATTCGCTATTGCGCGCAATTCGTGATAAGCTATGTGAAAAGTTAGAGTCCGGCGTGTGTTATGAGCCGAAGTTGGGCTGATAATTGTGGAGTTGAGATGGCGCCGACCCCCTTGCTTGATAAGATTACCCGGATGGAAGATCTGCGGCGGCTGCCGGAGGCGGAGTTGCCGCGTCTTGCCCGTGAGCTGCGTGACGCAACAATTTCTGCTGTTTCAAAAACCGGCGGGCATCTTGGTGCAGGCCTTGGTGTTGTCGAATTGACTTTGGCGTTGCATTACGTTTTCCAGACACCTGATGACAGGCTGATCTGGGACGTTGGGCATCAGGCTTATCCGCATAAGATCCTTACCGGCCGCCGTGACCGGATCGAGACCCTGCGCCAGAAGGATGGCCTTTCGGGCTTTACCAAGCGTGATGAATCTGTTTTTGATCCCTTCGGTGCTGGTCATTCCTCCACATCAATTTCGGCAGGGCTTGGCATGGCGGTGGCCAGCGACCTGCAGAATAGCAAGCGAAATGTGATTGCCGTGATTGGTGATGGGTCGATGAGTGCTGGCATGGCCTATGAGGCGATGAACAATGCGGGTGCGTCTGACAGTCGGCTGATTGTTATCCTGAACGATAATGACATGTCGATCGCCCAGCCGGTTGGTGCGATGAGCAGCTATCTCTCGCGACTGATCACCTCAGAGCCGTTTCACTCGATCCGGGATCTGGTGCGTGAAGTGACCAGCAAATTCCCCGCCGAGATAGAGCGCACAGCCCGCCGTGCCAAAGATATGGCGCGTGACCTGATCAGCGGCAATTCCGTTTTCAGCCAGCTTGGCTTTCTGCATATCGGCCCGATAGATGGTCACGAGATGGGGCATCTTCTGCCGGTTCTGAAAAATCTGCGCGATGGTGATGTGACCGGGCCTGTGCTGGTGCATGTTGTTACCGAGAAGGGCAAGGGGCATCCTTTTTCCGGCCCATCGGCAGAGAAATACCATGCGGTGCCGAAATTTGACGTCATCACCGGCACCCAACAGAAAGCGGCAGCAAATGTCCCCAGCTATACCTCGGTTTTTGCCAAGGCGCTGATTGACGCGGCGCAGCAGGATAATCGCATCGTTGCCATCACCGCCGCAATGCCGTCCGGGACCGGTTTGGACAAGGTGAAGGAACGGTTTCCAACGCGTGTTTTTGACGTTGGTATCGCTGAACAGCATGCGGTGACCTTTGCCGCCGGTCTTGCCAGTGAGGGTATGAAACCCTTTTGTGCGCTCTATTCGACCTTCCTGCAGCGCGGTTATGATCAGCTTGTACATGATGTGGCGATCCAGAAACTTCCCGTGCGATTCGCCATCGACCGGGCCGGACTCGTGGGTGCAGATGGGGCCACGCATGCTGGCATTTTTGATATTGCCTACATGTCCTGCCTACCCGGCATGGTGATCATGTGTCCGTCGGATGAGGCGGAACTGACTCACATGGTGGCAACCGCTGCCAGCCATGATGAGGGGCCATCTGCCGTTCGTTATCCGCGCGGTGAAGGCATTGGCTGTGAGCTTCCTGAGCGGGGCGAGATATTGCCGATTGGAAAGGGCCGTATTGTGCGCCAGGGCCAGGATGTGGCCATCCTCTCGCTTGGCACCCGCCTTGCTGATTGTCTGGCGGCCGCAGATATAATGGCTGGCATTGGTGTCTCGCCAACCGTGGCTGATGCCCGCTTCGCCAAACCGCTGGACAGCGCGCTGCTTGATGAACTGGCAGCCGGGCACGACAAGCTGTTGATCGTTGAGGAAAACAGCCCGGGCGGTTTTTCGGCCCATGTTCTGCAATATCTGGCGAATGCAGGCCGCCTCGATACCGGCTTTGCCGTTCGCGCCCTCTCGCTTCCCGATGAGTTTATTGAGCATGACAGCCAGGCAGGCCAGCTCGCCGATTGCGGACTTGATTGTGATGGCATCGTTGCCGCGCTGTCTGCCCTCACCGGGGTAGCCGAGGATGCGGGCAGCCACGCCAAGCAAAAAAAATAGAGATTTTGGTCACGCGAACCGGCCTATGGTGACAGTCGTTGTGAAGCCATCCTGATGTGACGGTGAAGTGACCGTGAAGTGATTATGAAGTGAGTTTTTGGTTAGGTTTCGGGTGATCATGTCCACCGCATGATACCGATGTTTTGTGGTTTTGGTGTGGTCGGTTCGCGTAGAAAATCCCAACAGAAACCTGTGTCGGGTGAACCGCTGGATCGGATTCGCGCTGATGCTCTGCTGGTGGCGCGCGGTCTTGCTGCCTCGCGGGACAGGGCACGTGCGTTGATCGCGTCATCCTCTGTCCTGCTCTCAGGAAAGCCGCTGAAAAGACCCGCGCAGCTCCTGGCTCCTGACGCTGTGCTGGAGCTCACGGCCACCGATTTTCCATGGGTCAGCCGGGGCGCGCTCAAATTGATTGGCGGGCTTGATGCTTTTGCCCAGATTGATCCGGCCGGCCGCACCTGTCTTGATATCGGGGCCAGCACCGGTGGCTTCACTGAGGTGTTGCTTGACCGGGGTTCGATGCGTGTCGTTGCGCTTGACGTTGGTCGTGACCAGCTCCATCCCAGCCTGTCTGGTGATCCGCGTGTGGTGGTTATGGATGGGGTGAATGCCCGTGATCTAACGCCGGAAATGCTCGGCGTGACGTCCGATTTGCCTGATCTCATAGTCTGTGATGCGTCTTTCATCAGCCTTGCCAAACTACTGCCGGCGGCTCTGGCGTTGGCACCGCCGGGGGCCGGTTTACTCGCGCTGATCAAGCCCCAGTTCGAGGTTGGTAGGGGTAATGTCGGCAAGGGTGGTGTGGTGCGCGATGCCACGCTTCACGCCCAGACAATTGCAAAGGTAGAGCAATGGTTGACGAACGAGATGGGCTGGACTCATATCGGCACCGTTCCCTCACCGATTGATGGGCCGGATGGCAACCGCGAATTTCTAATTGCGGCAACCAAGCCGGTTGCGTGACCTGATTAATCCCTGGGCAGGATCCCGCATTGTGCGTGATGCCGCATCAGGTGATCAGCCAAGGTAAGTGCCATCATCGCCTCGGCAACGGGAACGCCGCGAATGCCGACACAGGGGTCATGCCGCCCCTTGGTCAGCAGTTCGATCTCTTTGCCATCCTCGTTAATCGAGCGCCGCTTCGTCAGAATCGATGAAGTGGGTTTAATCGCAACGCGAACGACAATCTGCTCACCCGTTGAAATGCCGCCCAGAATGCCGCCAGCATGGTTGCTCAGGAAGGCTGGTCCCTCGCGCATTTCATCGCCAGCCTCGCGACCATCCATTGCGGCTGCGGCGAAGCCACTGCCGATTTCCACGCCCTTGACGGCATTGATGCTCATCATCGCTGCACCAAGTTCGGTATCCAGCTTGCCATAAATCGGCTGCCCAAGGCCGACGGGAATGCCATCGGCAACAATTTCCAGAATGGCCCCGGCTGATGATCCCTGCTTGCGAACATCATCCAGATACCCCTCCCACGCGGCGGCCGCCTCGGCGTCGGGACAGAAAAACGGGTTCTTGTCGCAATTGTCCCAATCGAG
Organism: SAR116 cluster bacterium; assembly: GCA_004212735.1. Classification (GTDB taxonomy): domain Bacteria; phylum Pseudomonadota; class Alphaproteobacteria; order Puniceispirillales; family Puniceispirillaceae; genus MED-G116. The sequence continues at coordinate 63,601 of SHBD01000002.1, read as the reverse complement.
ATTATCCCGGTTGATCTTGTGCGGTCCGATCTGCACAACGCCGCCGCGTACCCGATAGGGGGTACCAAGCGCCTGTTTGAGAAACAGATCAGCGATGGCACCGGCGGCAACACGCACCGCGGTTTCGCGCGCCGAGGATCTTCCGCCACCGCGATAATCGCGGATGCCATATTTTTCCTGATAGGTGTAATCGGCATGGCCGGGCCGAAACTGTTTTGCGATATCGCCATAATCCTTGGAGCGCTGATCCTTATTGCGGATCAACAGCCCGATCGGTGTTCCTGTTGTCTGTCCCTCAAAAACACCGGACAGGATTTCAACCCTGTCCTCTTCCTGGCGTTGTGTGACAAAGCGGTTCTGGCCGGGCCGCCGGCGGTCCAGATAAGGCTGTATCATCGCCTCTGACAGCGCCATGCGCGGCGGTGCGCCATCGACCACACAGCCGATGCCGGGCCCGTGACTTTCGCCAAAGCTGGTAAAGGAGAACAGTTTTCCGAAGCTGTTATCTGACATGTCAGACAGTCGAAATGTCGGGCGCGTCAACCGCTTTCATGCCGACAACGTGATAACCGCAATCGACATGGTGCGTCTCGCCGGTAACTCCTGATGACAGGTCTGAGAGCAGATAAAGCCCGGCGCCCCCAACATCATCAAGCGTCACATTGCGTTTGAGCGGCGAGTTGTACTCATTCCATTTTAAGATGTACCGGAAATCGCCAATACCGGATGCCGCCAGTGTTTTCATCGGGCCAGCTGACAGGCCGTTCACCCGGATGTTGCGGCCACCAAGATCAACCGCCAGATAGCGGATCGAGGCTTCGAGTGCCGCTTTCGCAACGCCCATCACATTATAGTGTGGCATTACCCTCTCTGCGCCGTAATAGGTCAACGTCAACAATGCGCCGCCATCATTCATCATCGCCGTGGCTTTTTGTGCGATATGGGTAAAGGAATAGACAGAGATATCCATCGTTCGCTGGAAATTGCCACGGCTGGTATCGACATATTGGCCCTTCAACTCTTCCTTGTCGGAATAGGCGATGGCATGCAGCACGAAATCCAGCTTGCCCCATTTGTCGGCAAGCGTTGAAAAGACAGCGTCAACACTTGCCTCATCGGTGACATCACAGGGCAGAACAAGGTCACTATTGACCGACGCAGCCAGTGGCCAGACGCGCTTTTCCAGCGCTTCGCCCTGAAAGGTGAAAGCCAGTTCGGCTCCCTGTTCAGCGAGCTTGGCAGCAATCCCCCAAGCGATTGAGCGGTCATTTGCCACGCCCATGATCAATCCACGCTTACCCGCCATTACGCCGCCGGTATTGCTGGGCTTACTTTGTGGTGTGTTCTGCTTGCTCATGGCTCTGGTCTTTCACGTCTTTAACATGGCCGCATTGGGTGTGCGCCCACCTAATATCTATTGTGCCGACATTCTACAGGCTCCTGCGTTCAGAGCAAGCAGAAGCCGGTGCCAAAGCCAACTCCAACCCCAACTTCAACCCAAAGCCAGCCTAGAACTGGCTCAAAGCCCATCAGGGGTCCATCTCATTTTATATCTTGGGGGCAGCGGCGGCAAAACCTGCCGCCCAGCCGTCAACTGTCTGGCACAGCAAGTCTCGGCCTGCTGTGCAACGCCGCCCATCCACCCATCTGGCGGTGGAGGTCAAGTCCTGTCTAGCGAAGCGAATAGGTGACCTGACGGTTGATCTCGATACGCTCATTCGGGGCGAGCGGTCGTGCGGATTCAAGCATGATGATCTTGTTGTCGATCTCGATCGTATTTCTGTAACCGGTGATCTCCTGAACGGTCTGTTCGGTCATGATCGTGCGCGTCTCACAGACATCCTGCTGGCGATAGCCGACAATTTCACGCTGGCCGGTTGCATTTTTTGCCTGCTCACGCCCTAAAATGGCACCAGCAACGGTTCCTGCGGCTCCCGCGCCCTCATTATTGGACAGCTTGTTGCCGATGGCCGAGCCGATCAGGCCGCCAACGATCATTGCCCCCAGATCGGATTGGCCGCCCTTGGTTTCGCCATAGATCGGCACATCCTCGGTCCGGCAAATACGTTCATCCTTTGGCGTTTTACGCACATAACTGCTGCGGATCGGGTCGGATTTTGTCACGGTTCCCAGAACGGTCTCAACGCGCGTCTCGGCGGCGGCGGTGCCTGCGCCAAGCACGGTGAAACCCAGAGTGGCACCCAGAGTGATACCGAAGGCAAGACCGAGGGCAACACCCGCGTTAGCGGCTGACAATGCAGTCCTTCTGCCGGGTGTGTGTTTGGTGGTTTGGGTAGTCTGATTTACATGCTTCATCGTTGAACACCTTTGATGTCTGTCGGGTTTTTCATGTAGTGCGCAGGTTTCATTCCTACCACAGGAAACTTTATGACGAAGAAATAAGGCAATAATTTGTTTTTACCACCAAACTCTCACCGCTTTTCAGCGTGGCACCATTGCAGCTGTCAGAGTGAATGCCCATTTCGGCATCAAAGAACAGGAGCGCGCCGGCATGGAAATTGAACAGAATACCGATCCCTTCGCCCTTTTTGGTCAATGGTTTGAACAAGCCGTTGCCTCGGAAATCAACGATCCCGATGCTATCGCACTTGCCAGTGTGGACAAAAATGGCATGCCCTCCGTGCGGATGGTCCTGCTCAAGGAATGGTCTGCAGACGGATTTGTTTTCTACACCAACTATGAAAGCCGCAAGTCAGGTGAATTGCTGACGACTGAAAAGGCCGCCTTTTGCATGCACTGGAAAAGCCTGCGTCGTCAGGTACGGGTTGTTGGCCCGGTCTCACAGGTGCCAGCGGCGCAATCAGATGCCTATTTTAACACCCGCGGTCGTGGCAGCCAGATCGGTGCCTGGTCCTCGGCGCAGTCCCAACCCCTTGGCAGCCGTGACGAGCTGGCGGCGGCGGTGGCCGCAACAGAGGCGCGTTTCCCGGAGACTGTGCCACGCCCGTCACATTGGGGCGGCTATTGCATCGCGCCTCAGGAAATCGAATTCTGGGCCGATGGCGAGCATCGCCTGCATGACCGCTTCCGCTTTACCGGCAATGGGGCTGGTGGCTGGGATATCCAGCGTCTGAACCCCTGAGCCCCTGAGCCCCTGAGCCCCGGTCAGCCCGTCCATCGCTTGCGCCAACCTAAAGCGTGCGCCCGTCCAGTACACATAATATCTGGCGGGATTGATGTTCCGAAACGAACGGAGCGTCGCCTATTGCCTATTTTGGTCAAAAAAAGTCGGATGGGAGACGCTGTTTTTTTGCTCCTTCACTAAGATTTTACCAGTGAATGAATGGCGGTTGGCGATGCGGTGATAGCGGCGCCTGATCCTCTTTGAAAGGGAGTTCGAAACATGAAAACGCATGCGCGCGTTGTTGTTGTTGGGGGTGGTGTTGTTGGTGTCAGCACCCTTTACCATCTGGCAAAAAAAGGCTGGTCTGATGTCGTTCTTCTTGAGCGCAAGGAGCTTACTTCGGGCTCGACCTGGCATGCTGCCGGCCTGCTGCCGCTGTTCAACATGTCCTATTCAGTTGGCCAAGTGCATAAATATTCGGTCAAATTCTATCAGGAATTGCAGGAAGAGACCGGTATGGATGTCGGTTTCCGCAATGTCTCGAACATCCGTCTTGCCTCAAAGCCTGACCGCATGGACGAATATCGCCAATATGCCGGTGTTGCCAGCACCATTGGCGTCGACGTGCAGCTCCTGAGCCCTGACGAGGTCAAGGATTACTGGCCGATGTGCAATACAGATGGCTTGATTGGGGCGATCCGGCACCCGGATGACGGTTACATCCAGCCTGCCGATCTCACTCAGGCGCTGGCACGCGGTGCGCGTGACCGGGGCGCCGAAATCTATCGCAATACCACCGTGACCGCGATCAGCCGCACCCTTGAGGGTGAGTGGAAGGTGACAACCGACAAGGGCGAGATCACCTGTGAGCATGTGGTCAGCTGCACCGGCAACTTTGCCCGCAAGACAGGCCAGATGGTCGGCCTGAACGTGCCGGTGATCCCTGTTGAGCATCAATATATCGTCACCGAGGCGCATCCCGACATCAAAGACCGCCATGCACGCGGTGAGCATGAGATGGGCGTGTTGCGTGACTCCGATGGCCAATGGTACATGCGTGAGGAGGCTGGCGGTCTGATTCTTGGCCCGTATGAGAAGGGCGCGCCGGCCTGCTATGTCGATGGGCCAAGCGATGACTCTGAATATGAATTGTTTCAGGAAGACCTTGAGCGTCTGGAGCCACATATCGAGTCGGCGATGGAACGTGTGCCGGCCTTTGGCGAGGTTGGCGTCAAAAAAGTTTATAATGGCGCCATTGCCTACACACCTGACGGCAACCCAATCATCGGCCCGGCATGGGATGTGCCGAATTTCTGGCTGAATGAGGGGCATAGCTTTGGCATCACCGCCGCTGGCGGTGCTGGCTGGCAGCTCGCTGAATGGATTGTTGAGGGTGAGCCAACTATTGACATGCTAGGTGTCGACCCGCGCCGTTATGGCAGCTACACGACCCAATCCTATCTCAAGGTAAAGAATGAAGAGGCCTATGCGAATGTCTTTACCACCCATTACCCGGATGAGGAGCGGGCTGCCGCGCGACCGTTGCGCACCGCCCCCTGTTATGACCGGCTGAAAGCCCTTGGTGCCGTGTTTGGCCAGAAATTTGGCTGGGAGCGGGCCAATTGGTTTGCCCCAGAGGGAACACCCCGGGAGGACCATTGGTCTTTCCGCCGGTCACACTGGTTTGAGCATGTTGGCAATGAAGTTCGCAATGTTCAGGAAAATGCCGGGTTGCTGGATATGTCAGCCTTTTCCAAATGCCGCATTTCTGGCCCGGGTGCCGAGGCTTTCCTCGACCATCTTGTTGCCAACAAACTGCCGCGCAAGGTGGGCCGGGTTGCGCTGTGCCATGCGTTGACTGAACGCGGCGGCGTGCATTCCGAATTTACCATTCAGCGGGAGTCTGATGACAGTTTCTATCTTGTTGCCGCTGGCGCGTCGCAGCGACTGGATCACGACTGGATCAAGAAACATATGCCGAATGACGGCTCGGTCAGGTTTGACAATATTACCAATTCCGTTGGTGTTCTGGTTCTGGCCGGTCCAAAGGCTCGTGATATTCTGCAGAAAATCACCCGTGCCGATCTCAGCAACGCGGCCTTTCCATGGCTTTCCAGCCGTTTGATTGAGGTGAATCTCGCGCCGGCCATGGCGTTTCGGATGAATTTCGTTGGCGAGCTTGGTTGGGAACTGCATCACCCAATTGAGTATCAGAACCATATCTTTGATGCGCTGATGGGCGCCGGTGCCGAATTTGGTCTGAAGCCGTTTGGCATTCGGGCTATGGATGCCATGCGCCTGGAGAAATCCTACCGCCTCGTCGGTACCGAATTGTCGATTGAATATGCGGCGCTTGAGAGTGGCCTTGACAGGTTTGTTCATCTGAACAAAGGTGACTTCAAGGGGCGCCAGAAACTCAGCGAGTGGCAGGAAGCAGGCTTCCAGAACACGATGGTTACGCTCGCGGTGCATGACACCACCGATGCCGATGCCATTGGCGGCAACCCGATCATGTTGCCAGATGGCGAGGTGATTGGCCGCGCAACAAGTGGTGGCTATGGCTTCCGTCTGGATAAATCCCTTGCCCTTGCGATGGTCCGTCCGGATCTGGCTGGCGTTGGTACGGAGCTGATGATCGACATCCTCGACCAGCGGCTGCGGGCCACGGTCATCGGCGAGTCCCCCTATGACCAGGACAATGAAAAACTGCGTGCCTGAGCCGGTTGACCAGAGATAACAGCTTCGCAGGAGAGGAAAAAGCAAATGTCTGAACCTCAGATATCAGAGCGGCGTTCGCGTCGTGGTGGCGGGCGCGATGCGCGGCGTCAATTGCGGGCAGGCGGTGGTGACGGCACCAGCGCGCCATTCATCACACGCAACATCCCGCCTGTTGATATTCTGAGCGATGAGGCGACGGAAATCATCGAGGCCAATGCCGAGACGATTCTTGAGGAAATAGGCATTGATTTCCGCGATGATCCGGAGGCGCTCGATATCCTGCGCAATGTTGGTTGTGACGTAACAGGCGAGCGGGTGCATTTTCCCCGTGGCCTGGCGCGTCAGTTGTGCGCCACCGCACCTGCCAGCTTCACCCAACATGCGCGCAATTCTGCCCGCTCTGTAGAGATTGGCGGCAACAAGACGGTGTTTGCGCCTGTCTATGGTCCGCCATTCGTTCGCGATCTTGAGGGTGAGCGCCGTTATGCCACTATGGATGATTTCCGCAATTTTGTGAAACTCGTCTATATGCACCCCGGATTCCATCATTCTGGTGGCACCGTGTGCGAGCCTGTCGATCTGCCAGTGACAAAGCGTCATCTCGAAATGATCTATGCGCATCAGCGCCTGTCCGACAAACCCTATATGGGGTCGGTCACCGCCCCAAGCCGGGCGCAGGACACGGTTGATATGTCGAAAATTCTGTTTGGCGATGAGTTCGTTGCCAATAACACGGTCTGCGTCAGCTTGATCAATGCCAACTCGCCGATGACCTGGGATGATACCATGTTGGGGGCGCTCAAGGTCTATGCGCGGAACAATCAGGCGGTGATCACCGCGCCCTTCATTCTGGCCGGGGCGATGTCGCCGGTCTCGGTTGCTGGTACCCTTGCCCAGACCCTTGCCGAAGCGATGAGTGGTATCGCCTTTACCCAGGCCGTCAATCCCGGCGCACCGGTGATTTTCGGCAGTTTCGCCAGCTCGATGTCGATGCAGACGGGCGCCCCCACTTTTGGCACGCCGGAACCTGCCAAGGTGCTGTATGGCTGTGCCAAGCTGGCCCGTCGTCTTGGCGTGCCCTTCCGGTCTGGCGGGTCGCTGACCGGAGCCAAAACTGCGGATGCGCAGGCTGCCTATGAATCCACCCATACCATTCTGCCAACGGTGATGGGCGGTGTTAATTTCGTTCTGCATGCCGGTGGCTGGATGGAGGGCGGCCTTGTCGCCGACTATGCCAAGCTGCTGCTTGATGCTGACCAATTGACGATGATGCAAAATCTGGTCGATGGCATTGATTTGTCGGACAATGGCCAGGCGATGGATGCGCTCCGCGAGACCGGCCCGGGCCAGCATTTTCTTGGCTCCTCGCACACCCAGGCGAATTTTGAGACCGCTTTCTGGCGCTCGCAGTTGGCCGACAACAACACTTTTGAACAATGGTCATCCGAAGGCTGTCTTGAGAGCAATGTGCGCGCTCGCACCCGCGTTGGTGAAATGCTTGATGCCTATCAGGAGCCGGAGCTGGATCCGGCGATTGATGAGGCCTTGCGTGCCTTCATTGCCCGCCGGATGGAGGAATTGCCAGACGCCGATTACTAAGCCGATTACATAAGCGGACGAACAGCTATTTCTGGCGAATCAAAAAAGCCCCGGTTATCCGGCCGGGACTTTTTCATAATAATGATAATGGGTCAGCTATCCCTGAAAAACAAAGCCGAATTCCAGTGCCGCATCCTGCAACCAGTCGAGCGTGTAGGGGGCAAAACTGGTCCGGCAGATCAGCAAAAAGCAATTTTCATCGGTGGCGATTATCGTCACACCGGCATGTGCCAGCACCGTCTGCGCACACTGGCCGGGACCAAATTTGCCTGGATGCAGATCAAGCGCACAGCCCTTGGCAAGCACCGCCCGCACATCAGGACCCTCAACCTTTAGAACACACAGCGCGTCGGTGACATTTGTTGCGGCGAAATGCTGGCCGGCAAGATCAGCGCTGATCTTGCGTCTCAGGTCGCGTTCCATGCCAGCTTCACACAGCAGCAGCGCCTCATCCGGGCCAAGCCAGACAATGTGCCGGGCTCCGGCAGAGCTGACCATGTTGTTGGCTGGCGGAAAATCACAGCCGGTATGGTTCCAGATCACCTTGGCGATGGATTTGGTGCCACGGATATTGATCTTGCCAATATGTGCCACCTCCTGCACCCGCAGGCCGGTCTTACCGCCATCTGGGGCGGCTACGTTCATCCCGGCGCGCCCGGCAAGGGCGCTGCGGCCCGGAAGCATCGCATCACCTGTCATGATATCAGCCATTGATCCGCTCTCCTTTCGCGTCAAAGAACATCGGCTCGACAATTTCCGCTTCAATCACATCGCCATCAAGCATCGGGAAATAGACCTTTGAGCCCAACATGCTGTGGCCACCCTTGAGCATCGCCATGGCGATCGAAGCGCCGACATTTGGCGAATAGTAGGAGGAGGTCACTTGGCCAAGCATCTCCATTGGCATCGGCTGGTCCGGGTCAATCACCGCATGTGCGCCCTCGGGAATCACCCGCTGGCTGTCGGTTGTCATTAGGCCGACAAGCTGTTTGCGGTCATCATAGCTCATCGAGGCTCTGGCAAGCGCCCGCTTGCCAATGAAATCGGCTTTCACATCAGACACGATCCAGTTCATATTCAGATCCGGCGGTGTCACCGAACCATCGGTTTCCTGACCAACGATGATGAAGCCTTTCTCGGCGCGCAGCACATGCATCGCCTCGGTGCCATAGGGCGTAATGCCGAAATCGGTACCGGCTTTCATCAGCAGCGTCCAGAGTGCCAGCCCATGGCGCGCCTTGACATTGATCTCGTAGGACAGCTCACCAGTGAAGGAAATCCGGAAAATCCGTACCGGCAATCCGCCAAGATGTGCTTCCTGCATCGACATAAAGGGAAAGGACGAGGCGCCAAGGTCAATATCAATCCCTGCCGCCTCAAGAATTTTTGCGGCATTCGGCCCGGACAGGGTGGCAACCGACCATTCCTCGGTCACCGAGGTCAGATATACCTTCAGGTCAGGCCATTCCGTTTGCAGCCATTCCTCCATCCAGTCGAGAACCCCAGCGGCACCGCCGGTCGTCGTTGTCATGTGGAAATGATCCTCGGCGAGGCGGGTCGTCACCCCATCATCCATGATCATACCGTCATCTTTCAGCATAAGCCCATAGCGGCATTTGCCAATGCCGAGCCTCAGCCAGCTATTCGTATAGATACGGTTGAGAAACTCGGCCGCATCCGGGCCGCGAATATCGATCTTGCCAAGCGTCGATGCGTCCAGCAGTCCCGCCGTCGTCCGCGCTGCCAGCACCTCGCGGTTGACTGCCTCGGCCATGGTCTCCCCCTCCTGGGGGTAGTACCAGGCGCGCATCCACTGGCCGACATGTTCAAAGGTGGCGCCATTGGCGCGGTGCCACTCATCCATGCGGGTCAGCCGAGTGGGATCAAACAAATGCCCAATATCACGCGCCGCAATCGCGCCGATATTGGCGGGCGTGTAGGGCATGCGGAACGTCGTTGTTCCAACCTCGGGGATCTCGCTGCCAAGCGCATCAGCCAGAATGGCCAGCGCGTTGATGTTCGATGTCTTGCCCTGATCGGTCGCCATTCCCATGGTGGTATAGCGTTTGAGATGCTCCACTGACTGAAAGCCCTCGCGTGCGGCGAGGGCAACATCTGATGCTGTCACATCATTCTGAAAATCGACAAATGCCTTCGGTCCTCTGCCCGGTTCCTCACCATTGGTGATTTTCCACGCCGCGAGGGGCCGCCAGCTCTGTTTTGGCGTGTCCAGCGCGGGTGTCTCGATGCTGGTAAACGCCTTGAATCCGGCGGCGGTGGCTGCTTTCACTCCGGCTCGCGCGCCTTCACGCAGTGCCGCACCAAGATCGAAACTGCCATTACAGGCCCCGGCATTGAACGAGGCTTCATGCGTTGCCGATGGTTTGAAACACAGTGTCCGGTCGTCCCACGCAAGTTTGCCGCGCGCCTGCGAATGCAGATGCACCGCCGGTGACAGGCCGCCCGACATGGCGATCAGGTCGCAATCCATATGCACCGTGTCGCCGGTGATCTGGGTGGCTCCTTCATTGACCGCGGATATCTCGACACGGGCCACACGGTGGTTGCCATCTGCAAGCGTGACCGCATGTCCGGCCATGACGGCAATCCCCGCATCCTTGGCGGCGGTGATCAAAGGACCGGATGCGCCGATCCGCAGATCGGCCACAACGACATTCGCGCCTGCCTCATTGAGGCTGATCGCGGTCCGATAGGCGTCATCATTATTCGTCACAACAATCGCGCGGTTGCCGGGCAGAACGCCAAAGCGGTTGATGAAATGACGCACTGCGCCGGCCAGCATCACACCAGGCAAATCATTGCCGGAAAATACCAGGGGCCGTTCATGCGCCCCTTGTGCCAGCACTGTCTGGCCGGCACGCACTTTCCACAGACGCTGGCGCGGCAGATGCGCTGGCCGCTCAGCCAGATGGTCGGTAACGCGCTCCACAAGCGTCAGATAATTATGGTCCATATAGCCAAACACGGTGGTGCGCGGCAGCAATGTCACCTCCGGCATCGCGGCAAGGTCTGCCACCATCCCTGCGATCCAGCTGTTGGCATCCACACCCTCGATGCGGGTGTCATTTTCCGCCAGCAACCAGCCGCCAAACTCGTTCTGCTCATCGGCCAGAATCACCCGTGCGCCGCTACGTCCGGCATGGAGTGCCGCCATCAGGCCCGCAGCACCGCCACCGGCAACCAGCACGTCACAATGCACATGCGCTTTTTCGTATCGGTCGGGGTCGTTATGGTCGTCAGCCACCCTGCCAAGCCCGGCGGCGCGCCGGATGACATGTTCATAGGTCATCCACATCGAGGCAGGCCACATGAAGGTCTTGTAATAGAAACCAGCCGGAAAGAAGCGCTCCAGCAGGGAATTTACCGCGCCAATATCGAATTTGAGAGAGGGTGTGCGGTTCTGGCTTTCCGCATATAATCCCTCATACAATTCAATCTGCGTGGCGCGCAGATTGGGCTCGGCATAGGCACCCCGGCCAAGCCGAATCAGCGCGTTCGGTTCTTCAGAACCGCTGCCAACAATGCCGCGCGGGCGGTGATATTTGAATGACCGGCCAAGAAGATGCACATTGTTGGCCAATAGGGCCGATGCCAGCGTGTCTCCCTCATAGCCCTGATAGCTTCGTCCATCAAAGGTGAATGTAACAGGCTTTGTCCGGTCGATGCGGCCGCCGCTGCTGCGCCGACGCATCTGCTGGGCGGCTGGTTTTGCTTTCATCAGTCCCATTATTTGCCTCCCCGCTTGCCAGGAGCTTTCTTTGCCGCTGCCTTCTGTCGGGCCGGTTTCTGTGCCGGTTTCTGTGCCGGTTTCTGTGCTTTCTGTGCTGCCCTCTCGGCTGCTTTTTCGGCCGCTGTGTCGCGCCGCCAGCTTGCCGCATGCGTTGCCAGCGCGTCTTTCTTCCGTGGCAGCGCGCCCATCGGATACACTTCGATGATCTCGTGACTCACCGTGTCACGCGCGATATTGAACCAGCGCCGACAGCCGGCACTGTGCCGCCAGCGTTCAAGAAACAGACCCTTTGGGTTGTCGCGCAAAAACAGGTAGTCGGCGAACTCGGCGTCGCTGATGCTGTTTTCGGCAAGGGGGCGTGCGATATGCGCTTCTCCGCCACAGGCAAATTCGCTCTCCTCACGCGGACCACAATGTGGACAATTGATAATCAGCATTTTCCTGTCTCCCAGCCCCTTCTCAAAACCGTGTGTCTCAAAACCATGTGTCTAAGGAGCCACACTTAATGCGCCACACCGGCGGCACCATGCTCGTCGATCAAAAGGCCCGTCCGGAACCGATTGAGATCATAGGGTGCGGCAATTTTATTTGGCCTGTCATTGGCAATCAGATCAGCGAAAACATGGCCTGACCCGGGCGTTGCCTTGAAACCGCCCGTTCCCCAGCCACAATTGAAATAGAGGCCCTCGACATCGGTTTTCGAGATGATTGGCGAAGCATCGGGACAGGTATCAACAATGCCGCCCCAATGCCGCAGCATCCGCAGACGCGAGAGCACCGGAAACAGCTCAACCGCTGCCGCGAGCATATGCTCTGGCACCGGAAAGGAGCCGCGCTGGGCGTAGGAGTTATATTTATCGACTCCGGCACCAAGCACCATCTCGCCCTTATCGGATTGGCTGATATACATATGCACCGCATTTGACATGATCACCGTGTCCAGGATCGGCTTGATCGGCTCTGAGACAAGTGCCTGCAGCGGCCGGCTGGCCAAGGGCAGGCGGATATCGGCCATCGCCGCAATCACACTCGAATGACCCGCCACAACACAGCCAACCCGGGGCGTTTTGATAAAGCCGCGGGTGGTTTCAATTCCGGTGATTTTACTGCGCTCACGGCGCAGCGCTGTCACCTCACAATTCTGGATGATATCAACGCCCAGATCATCAGCCGCCCGCGCATAGCCCCAGGCAACGGCGTCATGCCGCGCGGTGCCGCCACGTTTCTGCAAAAAGCCGCCCATCACCGGATAGCGGATCGACTGGTCGATATTGATCGTTGGCACGAATTTCTTGATTTCGGCGGGCCCCAAAATTTCTGAATCGATACCATTCAGGCGGATCGCATGGACGCGGCGCGACATTTCACGCAATTCATGCTCGCTATGTGCGATTGTCAAAACACCGCGCTGACTGAACATCACATTGTAATTCAGATCCTGAGTCATGCCTTCCCACAATTTAAGCGCATGTTCATAGATCGCCGCTGACTCGTCCCACAGATAGTTCGAGCGGATGATTGTCGTGTTGCGGCCTGTATTGCCGCCGCCAAGCCAGCCTTTTTCGATGACGGCGATGTTTGCCATGCCATGCACGGCAGCCAGATAATAGGCAGTGGCAAGCCCATGGCCGCCGCCGCCGATGATCACCACATCATATTCATCTTTTGGTGCCGCATCGCGCCAGGCGCGTTGCCAGTCCTGATGATAATTCATCGCCTTTTTGGCGATCGCAAAAGCGGAATATTTCGGCTTCCCGCCTGGCAGGCCGCGCTGTCCACGGTCGGGCTGATGTGATGCCATGATCCAGATCCCCTTTTGCCCGGCTTTTCTGTCTTGCCGGTTGTTCAGCTCTGCGCCATGCCCGGTGACAAAGATGAAAAAAATCGCCTGTCGCCGGTCGTGAGAGCCGTCAATTTCTAAGGGTGCCAATCTGCGGCCACACGCCGCGAATTCCTGTTCCCCTGACGACCTTGGATTTGGCGCAATCGACACTGCGCCGCGTCCGAATGCCCCAGATACCGCTCAGTGCCGCATGATCTACCAGAACCGAGGCCAAAGTGAAACCGATAACATGCCCTGCCACCTCCAAAAATTGCCCGCTAAACGACATCAAAACGACACCAAAACGACACCAAAATGAAACCATGAATCATCGTGGACCGCCATGGACCGCCATGGACCGCCATGCCAATCACTTGACCCACGTTGCCAACCCGATCACACTTCACCTCTGTAATACAGGACTTAAGTTTAGCACCCACCTTGACGGAGACATACCGATGGCCGTGATCAATTCAATTGCTGACAGACAGGATGAAATGCGGGGCTGGCGGCATCTACTGCACCAGCATCCCGAGCTCAGCTATGAAGAGGTATGGACCTCGAATTTTGTCGCCGAGAAGCTCACCAGCTTCGGCATCGAGGTGCATCGCGGGATGGGCAAGACGGGCGTTGTCGGTATCCTTCATGGCACTGGTGCCAGCACCTGTGCGATCGGCCTTCGCGCGGATATGGATGCGCTGCCCATGCAGGAGCTGAACGAGTTTGACCATGTCTCACAGACCCCAGGAAAGATGCATGCCTGCGGCCATGATGGGCACACGACAATGTTGCTTGGCGCCGCGCAATATCTGGCCGAGACCCGCAATTTTGACGGTACAGTCTATTTCATTTTCCAGCCGGCGGAAGAGGGCGGCGGCGGCGGTGAGGCGATGATCAAGGACGGGTTGTTCGAAAAATTCGATGTTGCGACTGTCTGGGGCATGCACAATTGGCCGGGCATGGATCGGGGCAAGGCCGGCGTGCATTCGGGTGCCTGTATGGCTGCGGCTGATATGTTTGACATGACCGTCATCGGTCTTGGCGGCCACGCTGCACAGCCGCATTTGACCATCGACCCGATCCCCTGTGGTGCAGCCATCGTGCAATCGCTGCAAACCATTGTCGCCCGCCGTGTCTCGCCGGTGGAGGCAGGTGTCGTCACCGTCACCATTTTTGAGGCTGGTTCCGCCTATAATGTGATTCCGGGCAATGTTCGTCTTGCTGGCACCGCGCGCTCTTTTGCCCCGCATACGCGCCAGCTTCTGGCCGACTCGATCCGCGATATTGCCGAGCAGACGGCCCGCACCTATGGCTGTTCGCTGGAATTTGAATGGATGCCCGGCTATCCCCCAACCATCAATCATGCGTCTGAGGCTGGCCGTGCGGCCGAGGTGATGCGCGGCCTGCTGGGGGCGGATAATGTTGAAACAGATGTCAGCCCGTCAATGGGTGCCGAGGATTTCTCATACATGCTTGAAGAGCGGCCAGGTGCCTATATCTGGCTTGGGTCCGGCCCGGCACCGGCTGATGGCATGCTGCACAATGCGCGGTTTGACTTCAATGATGAGATTCTGGCGCTTGGCGCGTCCTATTGGGCGCAACTGGTCGAGAGCGAATTACCAAAATAGCCAGAGCAGCGTCCACACCACGCCACAGGTTTCGCAAGTGCCTGCGGAGCCAGGCGATGCCAAGATTGAGGGAACTGACAACGACAAGGATTTGTCAGAATTCGGTACATGGCTGGCCCCAGAGGGGGCGAGTGTTGTCTCGGCGCTGACGCATCTGATCGCGACGGGTGCCTAGCTTTTGACTCCCAAGAGGCAGGCACTGCCGATCTGGCGCTTCCTCCATCCGGCGCGTCTCCGGTTAATGCCGGCCTGTTGCTTTTTTGCAACTCACCTGAGATTCTGTGCCGCATGAGCGTCCAGCTCCTTGACTCAGCACTCATTTGCTTTTAGAACAAAAAGAGAACAAAAAAATCAAATCAGCACATGAAGTGATCATGGAGGGCGCAATATGGCGACCACAAACCATTTAGTGTCGGCACCGCACATCCCCCGGTGCCAGCAGGGTCCGGCCTCGGAAGAACAGGCCGGAAGCAAATCCAATTTAGTCAAGAGAAACAGGTATTTTGCCCAGAAAACCACCCAACACCAACCCCAATATCAACACCAGCATGAGGCCCAACACCAACATCAACACCAAGCCCAACATCAAAAAAGGTATCAGAATTTTATCCATCTGCGCCGTCAGGTTGCGGTTCTGGACGGCCGCATGGCACGGCCGCGTCTGGCATTGGGGCTTGCGGGTCTCGATTCGGCGCTTGCCGGTGGGCTGGCGCTGGGGCGGGTGCATATGCTGTGCGCCAACTGGGCTGGTGCGCATGGTGCGTTGACCGGGTTTGCCATCTGTCTGCTGCGTCAGCTATTGGCGTCACATGAGTCTGTATCACATGGGTCTGTATCACATGATTCGGGGGCACATGATTCGGGGGCACATGATCTGGCCCCAGATAATCTGAAATCAGATCATCCCCCCCAGACAGGTACCGCCGCGGCTGGTCACCGGCCGGTGTCTACGGGGCCGGTGTCTACGGGGCCGGTGTCTACGGGGCCTATTGTCTGGTGTCCGGCGTCGCATGATGCGGCTGGCGGCATGCTCTATGCGGCGGGCTTGGCGGCGCTTGGGCTGGATCCTTCCCGGCTGTTGATTGTCGACACGCCAAATCCGGCACGCCGTCTGGCGGTGCTGGAGGATATTCTGCGTACGGATGGGCTGGCGGCGGTGGTTGCCGAATATGATGGCACGCGGCAATCGGCTGATTACTGGATGCGGCTTGCCCGCCGCACCCAGCTTGCCGCCGAGGCCAGCATGACAACCGGCTTTCTGCTTGGCTGGCCGCGCGCTGCCAGCGGTTTTGAGAGTCTCTGGCATGTTACGCCCGCACCTGATGACAGCAGCCCGGCAGACACCACATGGAACAGCGTCTGGGATGTCGATCTCAAACAGGTGCGTGGCGGTCGGCCATACAGCCTGCGGTTGGCATGGGATCCGATCGACAATCATCTAGCCGAACTGCCAGCCCGCCCCAACCAGCTGCTGTCAAACCAGCTGACACTAAGTCAGCTTACATTAGGCGAGCCCGCCAAATCTTCACCACATGCCAAACCCACCATCGCAGATGCTGGGGGGAGCCACTCTGGCACCAGCCACCCCGGGCAACAGGCCCGGCGGACTGCTTAGGTACCGGCGCAATGGAACGTCTTATCATCTATGTCTGGTTTCCCTGGCTGGCGACTGAACGGTTGCGCCAGACCGGCGAAAGTGATGGCCAGCAGACGTTGGTTCTGACCAGCAGATATCAGGGGGCTGATTATGTTGATGCCCTCTGTCGGCGGGGTCATCGTCGTGGCCTGCAAATTGGCATGCGGCTTGCCGATGCGCGGGCGCTGTGTCCGGATCTGGTCTCACGCGATTCGGCTCCGGCGGCGGATGCGCGGGATCTGCATCATCTGGCTTTGTGGGCGCGGCGTTATTCGCCCCTTACCGCCCCGGATCAGGGTGCTGCCAACTCTGGTACAGGCAATTCCGGTATAGGCGCGATGACGGCAAGCGCCATTGCCCGGGATGGCAATGGTATCTGGCTGGATGTGGCCGGGGCAACGCATCTGTATGGCGGTGTGCGGCCATTGCTGGCGGATATGCTGTGGCGGTTGCGGCGTTCTGGCTTGCGGGCGCGGCTCGGTGTGGCGTCAAGCTGCGGTGCCGCTTGGGGGCTTGCCCGCTATGGGCGGGTACAAAGCCGGTTGCCTTCCCCGGACAGAAAAACCACCACCAGAGTGACCGCCGCATTGCTCACACCCCTGCCACTGGCGGCGTTGCGTCTTGATCGCCGCACTGTTGCGGCAATGGCAACGGCTGGTTTGCGGCATATCGGTGACATTTTGGGCATGCCACGGGCGCCGCTGGCCAACCGCTTTGGCAGCCAGCTGATCGAACGACTCGATGCCGCGCTCGGCCATATCAATGAGAGCTTTGCCCCGATTGCCCCCCAGCGCCCGTTACTGGCGGTGCTGAATTTTGCTGAACCGGTGGCAGCTCCCGATGATATCAAGGCAACCATCCACCGGCTGGCCGAGGATATTGCTGAGATTCTGCAACATAATGGTCTTGCCACGCGGCGGTTGCGGCTTGGCTGGCAACGTGTTGACGGCACTGTCCAGGTGCATGACACGCATCTGTCGCGCCCGGGCCGGGATGCGTCTGCCTTTCACCGGCTGTTGGCTGATGCTGGCGAGGCGATCAATCCGGAATTTGGTCTGGAAAGCGCCTGGATGGAGGCGCATGGCTGTAGCCCGCAAAGCCCCCTTTGCCGCCGGTTTGATGAAGGGCTGACCACGGCTGAAAGCTATGCCAGCCTTGTTGACAGGCTGGTGGCACGGCTTGGCTATGGAACAGTGCTGCGTCTGCGCCCGCGGGCCTGTTGGCAACCCGAGGCCGCGCAATATATGGCGCTTCCTGATATGGGGGCGGTGCCGGCGTCTGGTACCACCACCACCACCACTGACCCTGATGATATGTTCGCCACTGATGGCTGGCCGGCACAGCTTGCCACCGCTGCCCCACGACCAATCCGGCTGTTATCGCATCCGCAGCCAGTGGCGGTGACGGCGTTGTTGCCTGACCATCCGCCAGCCCTGTTTGTCTGGCGCAAAAAGACCCACCGGATCAGCCGCGCCAGCGGTCCTGAACGGATTGCGCCGGAATGGTGGACGGCACCATCTGGTACCCGGACCCGTGATTATTTTCGGCTTCAGGATGAAACAGGTGCGCGTTTCTGGGTGTATCGCGAGGGGTTGCCTGAACGTGGTGAGGATATCAACTGGTTCCTGCATGGATTTTTTGCATGACCCAGACAGATCCGATAAATACCGGCAGGATGCGCCAACCTGCCTCAGCCGTGCTTGGTTGTTACAGCAATTTCACCTTTCTGACCGGTGCCGCGCATCCCGATGAAATGGTGGCAACGGCGGCGGCGCTTGGCTGGCAGGCGATAGGTATTGCCGATGTCAATTCACTTGCCGGCATTGTCCGGGCGCATTGTGCGGCGCGCGATCATGATATTCGGCTTGTTGTTGGTGCGCGGCTGCGGTTGGTTGATGGGCCGGACATCATCGTTCATCCGTTTGATCGTGGCGGTTATGAGTCGCTTTCGATGCTGCTGAGCGAAGCCAATCTGCGGGGCAGCAAGGCCGCTCCCATCATGCATCTTGCCGATCTTGCCCGCCTGTCTGCGAGCACGGCACTGCTGGTCATGCCGCCAGCGCATCCGGCGCTGGATTATCAGGCCCAACTCACCCAGATCGGCCAGCTTGCGGCGGGCCGGGTCTTTGCCGGGGCAAGCCTTTATCGTGATGGTGCGGATCAGGCACGTCTTGCACTTCTTGGCGATATGGCGCAGGCGGCGGGTCTGCGGCTGGCAGCGGCTGGTGATGCGCTGTACCACATCGCTGAACGGCGGCCACTTGCCGATGTGCTGATCTGTATCCGCGAGAAACAGCTATTGGACAAGGCCGGCCATTTGCTCTCGCGCAATGCTGAACGGCATCTGATCAGCCCGGAAGAGGCGGCGCGGCGCTGGCGGCATTGGCCGGATGCGCTGGCGGCGGCGGCCGATCTTGCCAGCCTGTGCAGCTTCAGCATGTCTGATCTGTCCTATGAATATCCAGACGAGGTTTCGCCAAACGGGCGCAACGCCATGCAGGAGCTGGAATATCAAACCTGGAAAGGAGCGCGTGATCGGTACCGCGATGGCATTCCGGCAAAGGTTGAGACCTATCTCAACCGTGAACTGGCCTTGATCGCAAAGCTGGAATTTGCCCCTTATTTCCTGACGGTTTTTGACATTGTGCGGTTTGCCAGGGGGCGCGGCATCCTGTGTCAGGGGCGTGGGTCCGCCGCAAATTCGGCGGTCTGTTATTGTCTTGGCATCACCGCGGTTGACCCGAACCGCTCACAGCCATTGTTTGAACGTTTCATCAGCGAGGCCAGGGGCGAGCCGCCCGACATCGATGTGGATTTTGAACATCAACGCCGTGAGGAGGTGATCCAGCATATCTATGCCAAATATGGCCGCACGCGCGCTGGGCTTGCCGCCAGCGTGATCACCTATCGGCGGCGTAGTGCTCTGCGTGAGGTGGCCAAGGTTTTTGGCCTGAGCCGGGATGTGCAGGCAGCGCTGTCTGGCGAGGTTTGGGGCCGCGAAAAACAGGCGCTTGACGGTGCGGCTTTGCAGGCGGCAGGGCTTGATCCAGCCGACAGGCGGCTTGTTCTGGTGATGCGGCTAGTCGCTGACATCAGCCGCTTTCCCCGACATCTCTCGCAGCATGTTGGCGGTTTTGTCATCACCCGGGGCCGTCTTGATCATCTCTGTCCGATCAGCCCGGCGGCAATGGAGGGGCGCACCGTTATTGAATGGGACAAGGATGATCTTGATGCTCTGGGGCTGCTCAAGGTGGATGTGCTGGCGCTTGGCATGCTCAGCTGTATCCACCGCGCCTTTGACCTGTTGCGTCTGCATTACAACCGGCCATTGACGCTGGCATCTGTGCCGCCTGAGGACAAGGCCACCTATGACATGTTATGCGCTGGTCAGTCAGTTGGCGTGTTTCAGGTTGAATCGCGGGCCCAGATGGCGATGTTGCCGCGCTTGCAGCCACGCTGTTTTCACGATCTTGTCGTACAGGTGGCAATTGTCCGTCCAGGTCCCATTCAAGGGGATATGGTGCATCCCTATCTGCGGCGGCGGGCTGGCCTTGAACGCATCAGCTATCCGTCAGAGGATCTGCGTATGGTGCTTGAGCGTACCCTTGGTGTGCCTCTCTTTCAGGAACAGGCGATGCAGATTGCCATTGTCGGTGCTGGCTTTACCGGCAGCGAGGCTGATCAGTTACGCCGCGCCATGGCCACGTTCAAGAAAAATGGTGAGGTCAGCCGTTTTCGTGAGAAAATGGTCACCGGCATGACCGCGCGTGGCTATGATAGCGAGTTTGCCATGCGCTGTTTCAAGCAAATTGAGGGGTTTGGCACCTACGGTTTCCCCGAATCACATGCTGCCAGCTTTGCGCTGCTTGTCTATATCTCGGCCTGGATCAAATGCCACTATCCAGATGTGTTTATCTGCGCGCTGCTCAACGCGCAGCCGATGGGGTTTTACTCACCTTCGCAGCTGATCGCCGAGGCAAAGCGCAGCGGTGTTCAGGTGCGTCCTGTCGATGTTGGTCACTCGGCATGGGACAGCACGCTGGAGACGGACCCGCAGAACCGGCGGGGTCATCATGCGCTGCGTCTTGGCCTGCGTATGGTCAAGGGGTTGCCCCGCGGCGAGGGAGAGCGCATTGCCGCCAGCCGCCAACAGCAAGAGCAAGAGCAAGAAGGACGGCCAGCCTTTGACAGCCTTGCTGACATTATGCGGCGGGCTGATGTGTCGGCCACTGCGCTTCAGGCGATAGCCGCAGCAGATGGGTTTGCCAGCATGCAGTTGGACCGGCGGCAGGCACAGTGGCAGGTGCGCGCGCTTGCCCGGCAACGTCTGCATGAAATGCCACTATTCGCACAGGCCGGTCGCCGCCATGACAGCGTTGCCGGCACCGAACCTACTGTCAGTCTGCCATCTGCCAGTGGTGGTGAGGAGGTGGCTGCCGATTACCGCAGCCTCGGCCTGTCGCTCAAAGCGCATCCCGTTACCATGCTGGCACCGTCACTGCAGGCGGCAGGGTGGCAGAGCTGCGCTGTGGCACATGATGTGCGTGATGGCACACGTCTACGGCTGGCCGGACTGGTCACCATGCGTCAGCGTCCCGGAACAGCCAGTGGCACGGTGTTTTTGACGTTGGAGGATGATATCCACGCGCTCAATGTCATCATCTGGCCGAAATTGACCGAAACTTATCGCGAGGCTTTGCTGCGCTCACAGATTCTGGGGGTTGTTGGCCGCGTTCAGCGGGAACAATCGGTGGTGCATTTTATCGCCGATTCGCTGTTCAATCTCAATGGGTTTTTGCGTTATCTGGATAGTGCCGCCGCAGCCAACACCAGCGGCACCAGAATGCGCAGCCGTGATTTTCGATGATTTTAACTTTTGCTGAAGTTTTGCCAATTACAGTAAGGTCATACACTTAATTCACCGTGAGGGATCAACCTTAAAATGAGCAAACGCACAGAAATGCCATCCACCGCTGGCCAGATTTTTCATGGTCGTTGCCATTGTGGTGCCATCACCTTCTCGGTAACCGGTCCCTTGCGCCAGATTCTGGCCTGTCATTGTGATGACTGCCGCCGTCTGGCTGGTGCGTCATGGGCCGCCACCGCCGCTCCACGGGACAGCTACCGCTTTACCAGTGATGCCAGCCTGACCTGGTATCGCAGTTCGGCCTGGGCGCAGCGGGGGTTTTGCAATCAGTGCGGCTCCAACCTGTTTTATCAACTGGATGGTGAGGATATGATGTCGGTCAGCACGGGGATGCTGGACAACACCGATGATCTGACCGTGGAGGGCCAGCTGTTTGCCAATAAACACCCGAAATGGGGACCGTTACCAACAACAACGCCTGATCTTGATGAGGCATTGCTGGGTCGGTTTGAGACGGGCTAGAGGCCCGCTGATAGGAAAGGTGCCATGAGATGTGCCAGCAAAGACACAGGATTGGTTTTAACCGGCGCGTTTCAACTGTTCCTGCACGGCAAAACAGGGTCGTCCCTTGGCGAACAGGGCAGCGCAGGCAGACCGGGCCTGATCCTCATCTAGATTGTTGAAGCGCACCCGCCATAACGGCAGATTGCCCCGTGTCACCAATGTTAGACGCGCTGGCGACTGGCCGAGCACGTTATCGGCGACGCGCCGCGCGCGGGCCGCTGCCTTATGTGCATTTGCGCGTTTCGCAAAGCTGCCGATCTGCACGCTCCAGATGGTCTCGAAACTGTCTTCACGGGCGCGCTTTGTAACGCTGTCGGCATCAAGATACCCCGAGGCATCGGCGACGCTGACATCGACATTGGCTCTGATCTTGCGCCGGTTGGGCGGCGCCACCGGCAGTTTTTTCGGTGGGATTGTGGTCTTGCGCTTTGGCAGCACACGCACCGCCGCCACCTGTGTGCCCAGATCGGCCGGTTTGGCCCGTTTGAAGGAGGCATCTAATATCTGCATCATATGCCGGTCGCGGCTGCTGCCGGTCCTGCCACCAAAGACGACACCAATCAATCTCACACCGCGTCGTTCGACCGATGCAACAAGATTGAAGCCAGAGGCGTTGATGTAACCTGTCTTGATCCCGTCCGTGCCTTTATAGGCGGACAGCAATCTGTTGTGGTTTTTGAATTTCTGGCCCTTCCAGCGAAAGCTTCTGGCGCTGAAGAAATCATAGAATTGTGGAAAATCGCGGCGCATTGCCACGGCCAGACGCGCCATATCCCGGGCGGTGCTGCGTTGTTTACTGTGCGGCAGACCGGAGGCATTGCGAAAGGTGGTGCGCGACATGCCAAGAGCGCGTGCCTTGCGCGTCATGCGCTTGCCGAATTCACGCTCGCTGCCAGACAGGTGCTCGGAAATCGCTGTGGCTACATCATTTGCTGATTTCGTAACCAACGCATATATGGCGTCTTCCACAGTAATCGTTTGGCCTGTCTTGAGATATAGTTTTGACGGGGAGCGACCAGCGGCAAGCCGGGATACCTTTATGCGGCTGTCCATTTTCAGGCGTCCAGACGCCAGTTCCTCGAACACCAGATAGAGCGTCATGATCTTCGTCAGCGAGGCTGGATAACGCAGGCTGTCCGCGCTGCGAGAAAACAACACCTTGCCACTATCCTCTTCAATAACGATAGCGGCGTATTTTGCCGCTTCGGCCCGCTGGCTGATCCCGCCGGTCAGCAGCGCCGCAACCGCGATAGCCAGTAGCATTGGCGCAACAAAATTCAATATTATCTGAGGCAGGCAACGTGATTTTTTGCCACACTCAATGTCTTCTCGCATTCTGTCATGGTTGAGGCTGGTCAAAATGCGCAAGGGTCAGGACTCCGTGGAGCAAAGTGAGACATGAGCTTCCAATGGACGCCAGCATACCGCATTTAACTCTCTTTCAACAAGAGGTGGAGATACCATCACCGGTCTCACTTCATTTACCAATTGATACCTCATTTCACGCGTTTTTGATTAAATCAAGGAAACATGACTGTTTTTTTTCTATACGCTCTTTATCACAGCAATATTAATGCCAATATCCCTGTGGAGGGACAAACTTCTGGTCGGACCAGTGCGACCGTCGGACATATTGATTTCGTGACCGATTTTATGAACACTGTAAACAGCAGAGGGGGTGTCCTGCAGGCGCTAGAGCGCAGGAAAGTTTGATCATAGTGGCAGACCGGACCGTAAAAAAAATGATGGATAAGCATAGGCTTAGCGCAGAGCGGGAAGATGGTGATGATGGTGGTGGCCAGTCGCAACTGGTTCTCGATAGCCGCACCAAAACCAGAAAACCGTCGATGTATAAAGTTCTTATGATGAATGATGACTACACGCCGATGGAGTTTGTCGTGCATGTGCTGCAACATTTCTTCAACCTGTCCAACACTCAGGCCAACGATATCATGCTGAATGTCCATCGTCGCGGCATCGGGGTGTGTGGCATTTACAGCTACGAGGTTGCTGAAGCGAAGGCTACCAAGGTCATGGAATATGCAAGGCAAAATGAACATCCGCTCCAACTGCAACTGGAAAAGGAATAAGAAGCATGCTGTCAAGAGAACTTGAGGAGACCCTGCGCCGGGCCATGGGCGCGGCCACGGCAAAAGCGCATGAATTTGCCACGCTGGAACATCTGCTTCTCGCGCTGACCGAAGACAGTGATGCGCTCGAAGTTCTGTCTGCCTGCAAGGTGGATATCCAGGAGTTGCGTTCCCGCCTGACTGATTACATCGAAACCGAACTTGCCTCGATTGTCAGCCATAGTGACAATCTCGACGTGCAGCCGACCGCCAGCTTTCAGCGTGTGATTCAGCGCGCGATCATTCACACCCAATCGTCAGGCCGTGAGGTCGCGACAGGGGCAAATGTCCTCGTCTCAATCTTTTCCGAGCGTGAAAGCCATGCCGTCTGGTTCCTCAAATCCCTGAACATGACGCGCCTTGATGCCGTGTCCTATATCAGCCATGGCAGCGATGGCAACATTGGTCGGGGTACCGAAGAACGTGTTGAATCAGACGCCGAAACTACTGAAGGCAGCGATCCGCTCAGCCAATATGCGGTTGATCTGATCGCTAAGGCATCGGCTGGCCGAATTGATCCTTTGATCGGTCGCGACCGAGAGCTTGACCGCACCATTCAGGTGCTGTGCCGCCGCACCAAGAACAACCCGCTCTATGTTGGCGATCCGGGTGTTGGCAAAACTGCCATCGCCGAGGGGTTGGCACTTCGCATCCACAATGGCGAGGTGCCTGATGTTCTCAGCAATGCGGTGATCTACTCGCTCGACATGGGTCAGCTGCTTGCTGGCACGCGCTATCGTGGTGATTTTGAGGAGCGGCTTAAAGCTGTAATGAAGGCTGTCGCCGAGGACGAGAATGCCATTTTATTCATCGATGAGATCCATACGGTGATCGGTGCTGGCGCAACCTCAGGCGGAGCCATGGACGCCTCAAACCTGCTCAAACCAGCACTTCAGGAAGGCACTCTTCGCTGTATAGGTTCGACCACCTACAAGGAATATCGCGGGCATTTTGAAAAGGACCGCGCGCTGGTGCGTCGTTTTCAGAAAATCGACGTGAATGAGCCGACCATTGCCGATACGATCAAAATTCTCAACGGCTTGAAGAGCCGGTATGAGGATCATCACAAGGTACGCTTCACCGGTGCGGCGCTGAAGGTTGCGGTTGATCTGTCAGCCCGTTACATCAACGACCGCAAATTGCCCGACAAGGCGATCGACGTCATTGACGAGGCAGCTGCGGCGCAGAATCTGCTGCCCAAGTCACGCCGCAAGCAGACAATCGGCCAACGTGAGGTAGAGGCGACAGTGGCGACCATGGCCCGTATTCCCTCAAAGCATGTCAGCCGTGATGACAAAGCGGTTCTGGCGTCACTCGAGGGTGATCTGAAACGGCTGGTGTTTGGCCAGGATAAGGCGATCAGTGCGCTGGCCTCGGCCATCAAACTTTCGCGTGCCGGCCTTCGCGAGGCGGAAAAGCCGGTTGGCAATTATCTGTTTTCAGGACCAACGGGTGTCGGCAAAACCGAGGTTGCCCGTCAGTTGGCAGAAGCGCTCGGCATCAAACTGTTGCGCTATGATATGTCAGAATATATGGAACGCCACACCGTCTCGCGGTTAATCGGCGCACCTCCAGGCTATGTCGGTTTTGATCAGGGTGGGTTGCTCACCGATGCTGTTGACCAGACGCCGCATGCGGTGTTGCTTCTTGATGAGATTGAAAAAGCGCATCCGGATCTGTTTAACATTCTGCTGCAGATCATGGATCATGGTAAATTGACGGATAATAACGGCAAATCGGTTGATTTCCGCAATGTTGTCCTGATCATGACAACCAATGCCGGGGCGCAGGAACTCTCAAAAAAGGCGATCGGTTTCAACCGTGAAACGAATGAGGGGGCGGATATCGAAGCTATTGAAAAGCTGTTCAGCCCAGAATTCCGCAACCGGCTGGACGCGATCATTCCGTTTGCTCCGCTTGAACATGATGTGATCCGCCTTGTGGTTGATAAATTCATTATGCAGCTTGACGCCCAACTTGCTGAACGCAACGTCGAGATCGAACTGACGGAAGCCGCACGTGATTGGCTGGCAAATCGGGGATATGACCGTAATTACGGTGCGCGTCCGCTCACCCGCGTTGTACAGGAACACATAAAAAAGCCGCTTGCCGACCAGCTGCTGTTTGGTGAGTTGACCGGTGGCGGGCTTGCGCTTGTCGATGTGGAGGATGACGCACTTGTGGTGACGGTGAAGGCACCGCCGCAAAAGGCGCTTCCGGGCAAACGCACTGCCTTGCCTGCGCCTGAACGCGGCTAGGTCCGGCGCTGCGTCGCGCCTCAGTCCTGCGTGCCGCCCCGTTTGAACGGGCTGGCCATGGTGATGTGATTGGCTTCCTGGTCAATGCCGCGCTCTTCGGCCATCAAAAAGCGCGAGACGGCCTGTTTGAAGCCGGAATGCGCAATCCAGTGAACCGACCAGGTTTTCACCGGCAGGTAACCGCGCTGGACCTTGTGAAAGCCCTGGGCGCCAGCCTCGACGGATGACAGCTTGTTGGCAATGGCATAGTCGATTGCCTGATAGTAGCAGGCCTCAAAATGCAGGTTGGGAATGTCCAGATCGGCACCCCAATTGCGCCCATAAAGCGTGGTTTCACCTATGAAATTTAGTGCGCCACCAATGATACGTCCCTGATATTCGGCCATGACCAGTAGCATCCGGTCGGCCATAGTGGCATGTAGGATTTCAAACACCTCGCGCGTCAGATAGGCACCACCCCATTTGCGGTCGATGGTGGACATGTAAAAGCGATAGAAATCATCGATATGGTGACTTTTGATGGCTGCACCGGTCAGTGACAGCATCTGCACCTCGGCATCGACCAGCGATTGCCGTTCCTTGCGGATATTCTTGCGTTTGCGTGATGACAGGCTCGCCAGAAAATCATCAAAGGATTGATAGCCGTCATTATGCCAATGAAACTGGATTGAATGGCGGAGCAACCAGCCTTCATCGACAAGCGCATTGGCATCGTCAAGAGGTAGAAAATTGATGTGCGCCGATGAGAGCTGTAACTTGTCAACATATTGCGCCATCCCATTTGCCAGACCGCGGATGAGCGTCTGGCGGCGCACGCCCGTGGCTGTGCCGGTCAGCAGGCGAGGTCCCGTTGCCGGGGTGAAGGGAATGGCGGCCAGCATCTTCGGGTAATATTGACCGCCGGCCCGCATGAAACCATTGGCCCAGCTGTGATCAAAAATATATTCGCCATAAGAATGGTGCTTTAGATAATGGGGCATCGCTGCAATCAGCTTGCCACCGTCGTCGCGCATAACCAGATGCAGCGGGTCCCACCCGGTATCTCCACCCACCGCTTTGCCAGCCTCCAGTGCTGCCAGAAAGGCGTGGCAGACAAAGGGATTCTGGGTGCCGGCAATGCTATCCCAATCGGGGGCGGCGATGCGGCTTATATCGTCACATAACTCAAGAGAAAAACTGTCACCATCCATGACAGAAGAGATGGCAACGAAAAACCGGCCCCGCAAGAGGCCGGCTGATTTTTTGCGATGACTGGCTGGACGATCACGGCGCTCTATTCGATTTCAAAGATACCATCGATTTCAACAAGGCAACCAAGAGGCAATGCGTTTGTTCCAACCGCGAACCGGGCATGCCGGCCAGCCTCGCCAAAGACCTCAACCATCAGGTCAGACGCACCGTTGACAACGCCGGGCTGACCGTTGAAATCATCTGCTGAACAGACGAAAGCGCCCAGTTTGACAACGCGCTTCACGCGGTCAAGATCGCCGCCGCAGGCAACTTTCAACTGGGCAATCAAATTGATCGCACAGATACGCGCCTGTGCTTGTCCGTCCTCGATTGTGGCGTTATCACCAATTTTGCCGGTGATCTGCAATTTGCCGTCGACAAAGGGAACCTGACCGGAAATGAACACAAGATTGCCGGTGGTCACAAAGGGCACGTAATTGGCCGCAGGTGCCGGTGCATCGGGAACGGTGATTCCCATCTCATTCAATTTTGCTTCAACGTTGCTCATTCTGGTCTCCTGAATTGGCCTGTCACGCCTGACAGCGATGGTCTGATTGATGCGAGGACGCTTACACAACCTGCCGCTCGAGGACAAGCGAAAACACTGCCTTATGTCTATGTGAACGACAGAAAAAAAGCCCCGCACCGAGGTGCGGGGCCAGTTCTGCAGGTTGCTCTGCAGGGAGAGCTTAGCTACACCCTGTTGTGCCGCCACAGGTATTGCATTTCAGGCAGGTACCATTACGGACAAGGGTGAAATTCTGACATTCGGGACAGGCTTCGCCTTCATAGCCCTGCATGCGGGCCTGTTGAACGCGGGTTGCCGTCTCGTCACTGGCGGCAGTGCCGGCAACGGCTGCACGGCTGGCGCTGGATGCCCCACTGGCTATCGCCGGTGCCGGTGACGCCACTGGCTCGGTTGTTGCTGCAAACCCATTATCCTGGGAAATGGCGGTTGCGGCATTGCCCTGATTCGAATAGACAACCAACCCCTGTTTGCGGATGAAACCACGACTGGTGACTTTGTTGACGAGGTCGGACTGGTTATCACCAGGACCGGTCGTTGTCACATCGAGATCATCCAGATTTACATGGCCAAGGTCATGGCGATCGAGATAGGAAATCGCCAATTCGCGGAAGGTGTAGTCGAGGATGGATGTCGACATCTTGATTGCATCATTGCCGGTCACAATACCCTGTGGTTCGAACCGGGTGAATGTATAGGCTTCGACAAATTCCTCAAGCGGTACGCCATATTGCAGGCCAATCGACACGGCAATCGCAAAATTATTCATCAGCGAGCGGAAAGCCGCGCCTTCCTTGTGCATGTCGATGAAGACTTCGCCAATACGACCATCCTCATATTCACCAGTCCGCAGATAGACTTTGTGGCCGCCAACCGTTGCCTTTTGCGTGTAGCCCTTACGGCGGTGTGGCAGTCTCTCGCGTTCCGCGCGGATAATGCGTTCCACAACCTTTTCGATCACCTGTGGTGCGGCTGCGGCAACAGGTGTGTTCAGTGCATCCAAACTTTCCTCGTCCTCGTCAATATCCTCGACAAGGCCCGATGACAGGGGCTGGCTGAGCTTTGAGCCGTCGCGGTAGAGCGCGTTGGCTTTCAGTCCCAGTCTCCATGACGACATATAGGCTTTGCCGCATTCCGCGACAGTAGCGCTGTTTGGCATGTTGATTGTCTTCGAGATCGCTCCAGAGATGAATGGCTGTGCCGCCGCCATCATGGTGATGTGGCTGTCAACCGACAGGAAGCGCTTGCCAATCCGGCCACAAGCATTCGCACAGTCAAACACTGGCAGATGCTCATCCTTTAGATGCGGTGCGTCCTCAAGCGTCATCGATCCACAGACATGGATGTTGGCAGCCTCGACGGCGTCTTTGTCGAAGCCAAGCGCCTGGAGCATGTTGAAATTGAAATCATCAAGCTGGGCGTCGGTGAAACCAAGCTTGTCCTTGCAAAAATCATCGCCAAGCGTGAATCGGTTGAAAGCGAATTTCACGTCGAAGGCGCTTTCCATTGCGGCTTCGAGCTTGGCCAGTTCGGCATCGCCGAAGCCCTTGTCCTTGAGGGCGTTGACCGAAATCGCCTGACAGTTTTTCAGGCTGCCATTGCCAACCGCATATTTGATGATGTCATCAATCTGCTCCTGACTGTAGCCCATATTGGCCAATGCTTCGGGCACCACGCGATTGATGATCTTGAAATAGCCACCGCCGGCCAGTTTCTTGAATTTCACAATGGCGAAATCTGGCTCGATCCCAGTGGTGTCACAATCCATTACCAGACCGATTGTTCCGGTCGGGGCGATCACAGTGGCCTGCGCATTGCGATAGCCATTTGCCTCGCCCAACGTCACGGCCTTGTCCCAGGCGGTGCGCGCCGCTTCGACGAGATTCGTATCCGGGCAGGAGTCGGCATCAAGCGGCACAGGCATGATGCTCAACCCTTCGTAGCCACTGGCGTCGCCATGCGCTGCCAAACGGTGATTCTTCATCACTCGCAGCATGTGCTTCTTGTTCTTTTTATACTGAGGAAAAGCACCCACCTCACTGGCGATCTCGGCTGAGGTGGCGTAGGAAACGCCAGTCATCACAGCGGTGATCGCGGCGCAGATGGCGCGGCCTTCGTCGCTGTCGTAGGAATGACCCTGCGCCATCAACAGGCCGCCGATGTTGGCAAAGCCAAGTCCGAGTGTGCGATATTCATAGGATCGCTGGGCAATTTCCTTTGACGGGAATTGTGCCATCAACACTGAAATCTCAAGCGTCAATGTCCAGAACCGGCAGGAATGCTCGAAGGCCTCTATGTCGAACGAGCCGTCATCATGGCGGAATTGCATCAGGTTCAGCGAGGCAAGATTACACGCCGTGTCATCAAGGAACATATATTCTGAGCAGGGGTTGGATGCGTTGATCCGTCCCCCTTGAGGACAGGTGTGCCACTCATTGATTGTGGTG
Source organism: SAR116 cluster bacterium (assembly GCA_004212735.1). Lineage (GTDB taxonomy): Bacteria > Pseudomonadota > Alphaproteobacteria > Puniceispirillales > Puniceispirillaceae > MED-G116. The sequence continues at coordinate 33,341 of SHBD01000002.1, read as the reverse complement.
TCATATTGCAGTCCCGGATCAGCGCAGGCCCAGGCGGCGTGGGCGATCTTTTCCCACAAATCGGCAGCCTTGATCCGCTTGGCCACGCCGTTGTCGCGGCGCTTGATCAATTCCCAATCGCCCTCATCCAGCACGGCTTGCAGGAATTCGTTGCTCACTCGGACTGAGTTGTTGGAGTTCTGTCCGGCAACGGTCAAATACGCCTCTGAATCCCAATCAGTGTCATAGGTCTTGAATTCGATCTCGGTGTAGCCCTGCTGGGCAAACTGGATGACCCTCTGCACGTAATTTTCGGGGATCATTGATTTGCGGGCTGAGAGGATCGCCTTTTTGAGTGCCTTATTGGCGCGCGGATCAAACCGCTCATCGCCATCCAGACCCTCGGTGATCTGACAGGCCGCCATCACTTCGCCCATGTGCCTTTGTGCCAGTTTTGATCCGGCAACGAGGGCCGCAACTTTCTGCTCCTCGACAACCTTCCAATCAACATATTCCTCAATGTCGGGGTGATCGACATCGACCGTGACCATTTTCGCCGCACGCCGCGTCGTGCCACCAGACTTGATCGCACCGGCGGCGCGGTCACCAATGCGCAGGAAACTCATAAGACCAGATGATTTGCCACCACCTGACAGGCTCTCTCCGCCACCGCGAACACGGCTGAAGTTAGACCCTGTTCCAGATCCATATTTGAACAGCCGTGCCTCGCGCACCCACAAATCCATGATGCCGCCATCATTCACCAGATCATCACTCACTGACTGGATGAAACAGGCATGCGGCTGGGGATGCTCATAAGCGCTGCTGGATTTGGTCAGCTTGCCGGTCTTGAAATCGACATAATGGTGGCCCTGGCTGGGACCGTCGATGCCATAGGCCCAATGCATACCGGTGTTGAACCATTGCGGCGAGTTGGGCGCTGCCATCTGCATCGCCAGCATGTGACACATTTCATCATAATAGGTGAGGGCGTCCTCCTCGCTTGTGAAGTATCCGCCTTTCCAGCCCCAATAGGTCCAGGTGCCGGCCAGCCTGTTAAAAACCTGCTTGGCTGAAGTTTCGCCCACGAAACGCTGGTCTTCAGGCAGGTCATCAAGTGCCTTTTCATCCGGGACCGAGCGCCACAGCCAAGACGGCACAGACGTTTCCTCGACGCGCCTTGACACGCGGGGAACGCCAGCCTTGCGAAAATATTTCTGAGCCAGAATGTCAGTTGCGACCTGTGAGAATTGTGCGGGCACCTCGACATTGTCTGCTTGAAATACAACGGTTCCATCCGGGTTCCGGATTTCGCTTGTTGCCAGACGAAAATCGATGGTCGCATAGGGATCTTGTCCGGCTTTTGTGAACCGTCTTTCAAAGCGCATGGTCTGGTCCTCTGAATCTCTTTTTGTCACCACAGTGTTGTTTTGTGGTTTGTTGTTAGTTTACTGTTGGTTATAAGGTATCTGTGGAGGACTTACCACATCTAGCGGCTCCACAAGTAGTAAACTACATGATGTTGCGGTGAGGGGACAATAGGCAATCTCAAAAAAAACGTCTTTTTGCCATAATATTTATGTAACAAAGCCATCAGGAGACCAGTGATAATTTGTGTGTGATGCTTCCAAGTTACTGAGGATATTTCATTTTTTTACCCATGGCAGTCTTTCCTCCAAGGAGCTTGCGAAACATGCAAAAAGACCTCCCTCATCCCTGTCTTTCGGGTTGATGGGATCGGAATTGGCAAAGAGGCCTGTTCTGGTCTGGACGCGGCATATGCTAACGGCTTATAGTGGCGCACAACAAATTGGGGTGAGCGAATGCTGGCGGCACGGGCTGTCCTCCAACCACCCGGGCGCCGCCTAACCGGTCCCCGACTATTCGGGCAACCTCGACGGTCACTTTATGAAGGCAAAAGAAAATGGATCTGGTGACATTGATCTCACTGAAGCTGACGGCAAACCTTGTCGGCAGTGATGAACATGGCAATCGCTATTACGAGGAACGTAAGGCACGTGCTGGCAAGCCGCCACGCCGCTACGTCCGCTATAATGGCATTGCCGAAGCTTCAAAGGTGCCCGCCGAGTGGCATGGCTGGCTGCATCACACCGAGGACACGCCACCGCCAGCTGATGGTTATCACCGGTATGACTGGCAGCAGGATCATCTGCCGAATCTGACGGGAACGAAATATGCGCACCGGCCTGCCGGCCATGTCCTGCGTGGTGGCAAACGGGCAACGGCCACTGGCGATTATGAACCCTGGACACCAAGCTGAGGCTTGGTCGCTGAGGCAGTCACGCGGGCTACACGCCGGCTGGACTAGGCAAAAACTTGTTAGGATCTAGTAGGAAAATGCAACGCAACACACTGGAAATAATCATGGGAGCCATTGTTCTGCTGGCTGCTGCAGGGTTTGTGTCACTCGCCTATGAGGCCGCCGATCTAAAAGGTGCCAATGGCTATGAGATTGTTGCTGAATTTGGCTCGACAGGAGGGCTGTCAGCTGGCGATGACGTGCGTATTTCCGGGATTAAGGTAGGACGGATTATCCGCCAGGAGCTGGACCCTATCACCTATGCGGCGCGGATTGTCATTGCCCTCGACCCCGCGATTACGGTGCCGGCTGATACAAGCGCCAGAATCACCGCTGCCTCGCTGCTTGGCGGCAATTATCTGGAATTGATGCCGGGTGCCGATGAGACGATGATGGTCGCCGGCGATGTGATCTACGACACGCGGGACCCTGTCAGCCTGACCGATCTTCTCGGCAAGGCGGTGTTTTCAGCAGGCGATGCGCAGTAAATTTAACTTAGGTGCCGGTCTGACTGTTGGTGCGATGCTGCTTTGCGCCATCTCACCGGCACATGCTAGCTGGATCAATGGCACGGTTGCTCAGCTCCAGGCACTTGACAAGATCACCGCGCGTATTTCGACGCTGTCAGCCCCGATTGGCGAGCCCATTAGGTTCGGCACGCTTGAGATCGTCATTCAGCGCTGTGCTTTCCGGCCTCCTGAGGAGCCGCCGGAAAATGTGGCCTTTCTGGAAATCACCGATCGTGGTCATGACCAGACCGCACCTGGCAGGCAGGTTTTTTCCGGTTGGATGTTCTCGTCCAGCCCCGCGGTTTCGGCGGTGGAACATCCTGTCTATGACGTCACGCTGCTGGATTGCATTATTGATTAACCTGGCTGTTCGGCAGTCTGAATTGCCGTCAGCAACGCGGCAACCATTGGTGTGTCCGGCTCCCCGGGCAGAATATCGGCATGCTTTGCCAGCGCCATTGCAAGGCGCTGTTGGAATTGCTCGCGCGGTAGCTCGAAGATGCCGAATTGTTGCAAATGGTCTGTCGTGAATTGTGCGTCGAGCAGGTGAAAGCCGCCGGCCCTCAGTCGCGCAACAAGATGCACCAGCGCAACCTTTGATGCGTCGGTGGCGCGTGAGAACATGGACTCGCCGAAAAATGCGGAGCGCAACGCCACCCCATAAAGGCCGCCAACCAGACTGTCACCATCCCAGACCTCGATTGAATGGGCAAAGCCCAGCTTGTGCAGCGCTATATAGAGGCGCTTGATGTCGCTGTTGATCCAGGTGTCTTCGCGGTCGGGGCGCGGTGCGGCACATTCAGCAATGACTGCAGGAAAATCCCTGTCAATCGTCACCATGAATCGGCCCTGTTTCACGGTGCGGCGCAACCGCTTGGGAATGTGAAAATGCTGTTTCGATTCGGCGCCTACAGTAAGCGGTATTAGCGCCCGCACGTCTGGGTCATAAAAATTGATGGTCTGACTGTTGGCACCATCCGCCATCGGAAAAACACCAAGCGAATAGGCTTTGATCAACGTTTCCGGTGAAAATGCGTAGCGTGTGGACATGCGCCTGCCCGTTTCTGCTGTTCCCTGATTTATGCCGCGGATTGGCCTGAAGGCTGGCCTAGTCGCTGGCCAGAAATTTTTCTTCAAGCCAACGAATATTATAGCTTCCATCGATGATGGCGTCAGCCTCGACCAACCGTGCATGCAGCGCCAATGTCGTTGGAATCGGTTCAACGACAAATTCCTCGATCGCCCGCTTCAGGCGGGCAAGACAATGTGCCCGGTCATCACCATAGACCACGAGCTTGGCAATCAGGCTGTCGTAATAGGGTGGAACCGAATAACCCGAATAGAGACATGACTCGACCCTGACGCCCGGGCCACCAGCTGCGTGAAATGCTGTCACTTTGCCGGGCGTTGGCATGAAGGTCTCTGGATGCTCTGCATTGATCCGGCATTCGATGGCATGGCCGGTGAAGGTGACATCTTCCTGCGCGAAGGACAGTTTTTCGCCGGCCGCGATGCTTATCTGTTCGCGCACCAGATCGACCCCGGTGATTTCCTCGGTGATCGGGTGTTCCACCTGTAGACGGGTATTCATCTCGATGAAGAAGAACTCGCCATCCTCATAAAGGAATTCCATTGTGCCGACGCCAAGATATCCCATCTTTCGCGTCGCTTCGGCGGCAATTCTGCCGATGTCTGCGCGTTGATCTGCTGATAATGCTGGTGAGGGGGCTTCTTCAAACAGTTTCTGGTGGCGGCGCTGGACCGAACATTCACGTTCACCAAGATGCACGACATTGCCATGCGAGTCGGCGATGACCTGCACCTCAATATGACGGGGCTGACCAAGATAACGCTCCAGATACACCGTGTCATCGCCAAATGCGGCTTTCGCTTCTGATCTAGCTGAACTGAAAGCCTCGGCTAGATCAGCAGCTGTCTCAGCCACTTTCATACCGCGGCCACCCCCCCCTGAGGCCGCCTTAACCAGTAATGGATAGCCAATGGTCTTGCCGAGCTTTTTCGCCTCGGCGATGGTATGAACCGCACCGGGAGAGCCAGGTACCAGCGGCAGACCGGCATTCGCGGCGGTAATTTTGGCCTCAACCTTGTCACCCATTGACCGGATGTGCCGCGTTTCCGGGCCGATGAAGGTCAGGCCATGGGCTTTCACGATCTCGGCAAAATCGGCATTCTCGGACAAAAAGCCAACGCCCGGATGCACTGCATCGGCGCCGGTTATTCCAGCCGCTGCCAGAATCGAGGGAACATTGAGATAGGACTCGGCGCTGCTTGGGGGCCCGATGCAAACCGATTCATCGGCGAGGCGCACCGGCATCGAATCCGCATCCGCCGTTGAATGGACAATGACACTGGGGATGCCCATTTCCTTGCAGGCGCGCAGCACGCGAAGGGCGACGTCACCCCGATTTGCGATGAGAATTTTGTTAAACATTATTCGATCACAACCAGCACTTCGCCGAATTCGATTGGCTGGGCATTTTTCACCATGATTTTGGAGACGGTTCCATCTTGGGGAGCGGTGATCGGGTTCATCACCTTCATTGCCTCGACGATCAGCAATGTCTGGCCCTTTTTGACAGTGCTGCCCTCCTCGACAAAGGCTGGAGCGCCGGGTTCGGGCGAGATATAGGCGGTTCCGACCATCGGTGACATCACCGCGCCTGGATGGGCGCTGAGATCAGCGGCGCCCTCGGCAGATTGTGTATCTGGCGCGGCGACAGCTGCCGGTGCGGCCACCGGTGCCACGGCGGCGACGGGCGCTGCACCAGATACACGCGACAGCCGAATGGCAACGTCATCTGTCTCATACTCCAGTTCAGAAAGCCCGGCATCATCCAGAATGTTGGCAAGAGCCTTGACCAGTTCAGTGGCGGGTTCAACGGGGTTCTTTGGGGCTTTTGCCATCGTCTCAGGACTCCTCTTGCATCTCGGCAATTGCCGAGATGGCCATAGTATAGGAACTAGCGCCAAAGCCGATCACGGCACCTTTTGCAATGGCGGTGATCAGCGAGGTGTGGCGAAATTCCTCGCGTGCGTGGATGTTCGACAGATGCACTTCGATAACGCCGCCGGTAAATAGTGCCAGCGCATCGCGAAGCGCAACCGAAGTGTGTGTCAGTCCGGCACCATTAACGATGATCCAGTCAAATTTGTTGCAGGCCGCCTGAATGGTGTCGATCAGGACCGCCTCGGAATTTGACTGCATCCATTCCATATCAAAGCCATGCGTTTTACAGACGGCCCGGCATTTATCGCCGATCGCGTCAAGCGTCATCGCCCCATAGGTTTCCGGCTCACGCGTCCCCAACATGTTCAAGTTGGGGCCATTGACCACCAATATTTTTACTGTCTCAGGCATCGACCCAACCCTACCACTCTTTTTCTGCTTATTGCCAGCGCTTGCCGCGTGGTCTCCTGTTATCCGCGTTTGGCTCGTTCCTCGGCGATCAGGCGGCGCAATTCATCACCGCTGATGGCACCGGGAATGATTGTCGAACCAATGACAAGCCCGGGCGTTCCGGAAATCTGCAATTGTTCAGCAGACATGCGTGTGCGGTTGATCACGGCGGCTGTCTCGGCGCTATTCATGTCTTTTTGCAACTGGCCGATGTCCGCGCCGGCATCACGTGCCGCAGCCAAAATTGTGTCCATTGAAATGGCCCCGGGATTGGTCATCATGGTGATGTGGTATTGCGGAAACACGCCCTGTATCTGGGTGGCTATTGCCGCCTGTGCCGCGAACAGTGATGATTGCGCCAGGATTGGAAACTCCTTGATCACGAAGCGGATGTCATCATCCTCAGCCAAAACTTCCTGAATGGGCCCGAACACACGTTTACAATACCCACAATTATAATCGCTGAATTCATAGATCACCAGCGAGCCGTCCGGATTGCCAAGCACCGGATCGCCTTCGGACATTTCCAGAAATGCCAGTGCCGCCATTTTCTGCGCCTTATCCTCACGTTCGGCCAATTGCTGCAACGCATTGCGGATCACCTCGGGGTTTTCCTCGATATAGACGCGGATCATCTCATCCAGTTTGGTTTTGTCGACTGATTTGAGATCAGCGTGCACGGGGTTGGTCAAAATCATCATCAGGGCAATAAATCCGAAAATTCGAAGCATCTTATGAGTTCCTTTTGCCCATTGGGGCTGTTTCATGCTGGACCGCGTTATAGCAACCGCAACCAGATTTGCCTAGCGGCAGAATCGCCATCAATTATCCGCCATGTCGTGCCAGTTTTTTTATCAGTTCTTTAGTTCGTAGCGGTAGATAATGTCGTTGGCCCGATTGCGCAGCGTATCGGGAAGATCACCGCGCCCTAGTGTGCGTTTGGCGAGCTGTACTGCGCGTATGCTATCACCCCGTAAAATGGCCTCATTCGCAAGGCTGAGGTCGGCATGGTTGATTTGTCCGGCCTTGCCGTAGGCGATGCCAAGCTGGCGGTGCAGAAAGGCCCATTCAGGCTCAGCCTTGCGCGCGTTTGTAATCACCTCGATGGCGCGTGGCAGGCGTGTCTTGTCACCAGTCGCAATGAGCGCGCGCCCCAGAAGCAACTCGATCTGCGGGCTGTTCGGCCGCAATTTAATGGCGTTCTCATAGGCTGTTGCTGCGGCTGAGGGTTGCGCCATCGACATCAGAATGTCGCCGCGGAATTCGTGAAAATAGGGGTCTTTTGGCTGCGCCTCGATCAGGCTGTCGATCCGTTCAAGCGCGCCATCCAGATCGCCACGACGATAGGCGGCAATGGCATGGGCATAGGTTTGCAGATAGGACTCAAGATCGTCACTTTCGCTGTTCAGTACCGTCTGTGGACGCTCCGTCCAGGCATGGAGTTTGGCTCTGATCCGGCGGAATTTTTCTGCCAGCTCAGGCGCTGGTTTGTTGTTGGTGTGCGGCGAGCTGTTCACATGGTCCTGATAGGTCTGCAAACGCTGGGCAGTGCCGGGATGGGTTGTGTAATACTGAGATTGTCGCGACTCGGGTAGGGCACGTTGGCGCGCCATTCTGGCCATCATGTCACGCAACCCATTGGCAGAAATACCGGCTTCGTCAAGAAGTGTCAGCCCAATCTCATCGGCAATTGCCTCGTTCCGGCGTACCGATGACAGAATGTTACGGTTTGCGCGGTCGGTGCCGCCAACCAGAACACCAGCGGCCGCATCACCATGGCCCCCGGCGGCAATGGCCACAGCGGCGATGGTCGCCAGCGCGGCAGCGGTTCCCGCAGTGGTCAGGGTCTCATCAATCTGCTGCACGTGACCGGCCTTGATATGCGCCAGCTCATGCGCCATCACGCCCAAAAACAGCAAAGGATCATCACTGCTCTCAATCAGGCCGGAATTGATATAGACCGTGCGCTTGCTTTGCACGAAGGCATTCATCCGGTTGTCCAGAATGATGCGGACGTCAATCGCTCCCGGAGCAAAGCCGGCAACGCGGATCAGGGGCGCGATCAGCTCGTCAATCCCGGCCTCTATTTCGGTGTCGCGGATCATATTTGCCTGCGCAGGCAGGATGGCACCGAGACCGACAAGAAGTCCTAGACCAGCCAAGACCAATCGCCTCACGATGACGCGGGCTTGATTTGCCGCCTTTGCGGGGTGTGGATTGAAAGCCGGTCTGTTCAAGACATTATCCCTCTTGTGATCACGCCCATTGCCGATGCTAACACGCCGTAACATATCGGGTGCCCACTGTTTTCGCTAGCCCATGAATCTGGCGGAACTGTGGCCTTTTTACTCCGAGTTTGCTAAACACCCGTCTGATCGTTCCATCGCGCCGCTGGCCGGCATATTTTATTTTATGAACAAGATCGAGGTGGTATTTCAGATGGCCATTAAAGTTTCGACAACCAATCGCATTCCCCCGTTTCTGGCAATGGAGATGATGAACGCGACACGCGAGCTTGAAGTGACTGGTGCTGATCTGGTGCATCTGGAGGTTGGCCAGCCCTCGACACCGCCACCACCTGCTGTCCTGCGGGCGCTGACAACATCACTTGGCACAACACGAACACATGGCTACTCCGTGGCTTTTGGCGAGTTGCCCCTGCGCCAACGCATTGCCGCACATTATGAAGATTGGTATGATTGCCGTCCTGACCCAGCCAATATCGCCGTGACGCTTGGCTCATCCCTGGGGTTTACCCTTGCCTTTTTGGGGGCATTTGATCGAGGCGACCGGATCGCTATCGCTAATCCGGGTTACCCTGCTTACCGCAATGTGATGAAGGCGCTTGGGCTGGAGCCTTTATTGCTGCCATCGCGCGCGGCTGAGGGGTGGGTGCCACGGCTTGAGGCTCTGGCAAATGAGGGCAATCTGCCTGATGGGTTATTGTTGGCCAGTCCGGCAAACCCTACCGGTGTGGTGATGAGTGATGCTGACGTAAAGCATATCTGTCACTGGTGTGACGCCAATGGTGTGCGCCTGATCATGGATGAGATTTATCATGGCTTGACCTTTGATACACGGCCGACCTCAGCCCTTCTGCACAGCAACAGTGCCATTGTGGTTAATTCCTTTTCCAAATATTTTTGCATGACTGGTTGGCGCCTTGGCTGGATGATTCTGCCCGATGACCTGCTGGAAATAACCGAGCGGCTGGCCCAGAACCTGTATATTGGGCCGTCGCGCCCGATGCAGGAAGGCGCGATGGCGGCCTTTGACGATTATGACATTCTTGACCAGAATGTTCTGCGTTACCGCGAGAACCGTGACGTTCTGCTTCGTGAACTTCCGCCAGAATTTCTCGGCGATATGGCCCCTGCAGACGGGGCGTTTTACATCTATGCCGATTTGACGCAACTCTCAAAAACGGCTGTGAACTCGCTTGATTTTGCCAATGCCATGCTACGAGAGGCGCATGTCGCCTGCACCTCTGGAGTGGATTTTGATCAGGAGCTGGGGCATCGCCATTTGCGGCTATCATATGCCGGCAGCACAGAGGACATGAAAAAAGCCAGCCGTCGTATCAACAGCTGGCTTCCTTCGTATCTGAAAAGTCTCTAGCCGCGGTTCCACCAGCCGCGTTTGCGGCCTTGGGGCTTGGCTTCACCAACCTCGATAACATCCTGCGGTGCCGAACTGATTGGCGCACGCTGTGTCTCGTCTGCAACTTTTTCACTGGTAACGGGTGCCCGCTCACCAGCACTGTCGGCGGCAGCTGACTTTGGTGCCGCCTTCTTGCGCGCTGTTTTCTTTGCAGCGGCCTTCTTCGCCTTTTTCGCGGTGCCAGTTTTCGCAGCGGGGGCTTTTTTGCGGGCTCGCTTCGGCGCATCTTCTTCACCGCCCCCAGCCGCATCTACTGCTACATCGTTATCTGCGTTATCTGCAGTTTCTGGTGCTGTTTTTGGTGCTGCTTTCTTGCGGGTTCGCCCTTTCGGTTTTGCCGATTTGGCATCGCCTGCGGTGTCGGCATCGGTTGGCGCAGTGCTGGCATCTGCCACAACACTCTCACCACTGTCATCATTGTCACCACTTCCACCAGCCTCAGAACTTTGAGTGGTTTCACCCTCAACCTGTGAGCCGGTGTCATCACTCTTCACCGCCCTGCGGCCACGTCCACGCCCACCGCGCGCGGCTTTGGCGGGTTTTGCGTCCGCGTCACCATCACTGGCCTGATCAGGTGCGCTGGCACCATCATTCTGATCTGCCGCTTTGGCAGTGTCATCGGCTGGTGTATCGGATTCGGTTGCCTGTGCGCCGTTCTGATTGTTGTCACCCTCGCCGCCGCGCCGCCGCCGCCTGCGGCCACCCCGCCGGCCACGCTTGCGCCGCTTTGGCTGCTCATCATCTGATGGCGTGTCCTCTTCGCTGGCGACCGCATCCGTTGTTTCGCCATCACTCTCGGCACTGGCGGCACTGGCGGTGCTGGACTCGGCCTTGGCTCGGCGGTTATTGTTGGCCGCCTGCGGTTTTTTGCCTTGCCAGCCAACACGCTCAACCCGGTAATCAGGGGCGATCAGACTGTCGTCCGAGGACAGAACGATCTGCACGCCGTAACGTGCCTCCAACTCGGCCACTGATGTTCGCTTGTGGTTCAGGATGAACAGGGCAACGTCGCGATGCATCGTGACATGCAATTCGTCCATCTTGCCCTTCTGCGCTTCTTCCTCGATGATCCGCAGCATTTGCATGGCCGCAGTTTCTATCGAACGGACGCGGCCTGTTCCCTCACAATGTGGGCACAGATTGCTAATTGATTCATTAAAGCTCAACCGCAGCCGCTGGCGTGACATCTCCAACAGGCCGAAATGACTGATCGAGCCGATTTGGATGCGGGCACGGTCATTGCGCATTGCCTCTTTCATCCGCCGTTCAACCGCGTTCTGGTTGCGGTTTTCTTCCATATCGATGAAATCGACGACAATCAGGCCAGACAGATCACGCAACCGCAGTTGGCGTGCCAATTCATCGGCTGCCTCAAGGTTGGTTTTCAGCGCGGTTTCCTCGATGTTGCGCTCCCGGGTTGACCGCCCGGAATTGACATCGACAGCGACCAGCGCCTCGGTCTGATTGATCACCAGATAGCCACCAGATTTCAGCGTTACCTGTGGGCTGTGGATCGTCTCCATCTGGTTTTCCGCGCCATAACGCTGAAAAACCGGCTGATCGCCCTCATATTTCTGGACCTTTTTCACATGGCTGGGGATCAACATTTTCATGTGCGTCCGTGCCGTCTTGTAGGCGTCCTCGCCATCGACCAGAATTTCCTCGACCTCACTTGTGTATAGATCGCGGATCGAGCGTTTGATCAGGTTTCCTTCTTCATGGATCACCGATGGTGCCTGTGACTCCAGCGTGCGGCTGCGGATGTCATCCCACAATTTTGACAGATAAGCATAATCTCGGGCGATCTCTGCCTTTGTGCGCTTGGCACCGGCAGTGCGAACGATCACCGCCATGCCAGCCGGCACATCTAGGCCGCCAACAACGGTTTTGAGGCGCTTGCGGTCAGCTATGTTGGTAATTTTTCGGCTGACGCCACCGCCTCTGCTTGAGTTTGGCATCAGCACGCAATAGCGACCTGCCAGCGACAGATATGTAGTCAATGCGGCCCCCTTGTTGCCGCGCTCTTCCTTGACCACCTGCACAAGCATGATCTGCTTGCGGGAAATCACTTCTTGGATTTTGTATTTGCGAACCTGTCGGCGCGGGCGGATATCATCATAGTCCTGGCCGTCACCACCAACAGTTTCCGGTGCGCCATCGGCCTCGGCTTCGGACTCATCCTCCGCATTTTCGGCATTTTCGGCTTCAATCAGCGCTTCGCGATCCTCAACGGGGATCCGGTAATAGTCAGGGTGGATTTCACTAAATGCGAGGAATCCCTGGCGATTGCCGCCATATTCTACGAATGCCGCCTGCAAGGAAGGCTCGACCCGGGTCACCCTGGCCAAATATACATTTCCCTTTAATTGTCTGCGGTTTTTTGCCTCGTAATCAAAATCCTCAATGCGGGTGCCGCTTAGCAACACCACCCGCGTTTCTTCGGGCTGGCGTGCATCGATCAATAATCGTTTTGTCATTATGGTGTCTTTCTCCGGTCAGGCACGCATCTTCGCCGTTATTTACGGCAGAAATTTGCGCGCGCGACAGGTACAGTGAAACCGGGACGCCAGCCGGAATGTCAGGCAAAGACGAGCCGCCATTTCGCGGGGCTCTCGTTTGCACTTGTGACATTATGTTAATCATCGGTGGGTCCGGTGTTAGAGTTTCGTCGGTTTTCGCTGGCCGGGCCCATTCATCTGGTCAGTCGCGGGACGGAAACTCCGTCTGGCATAACTGCAAGGGCCGAACCACCCAGCGGGTAATTCAATGTCAGGCGTGTTGGTTCGTGGTTTTCACAAACCAGAAACACGTCCACGGCCCGACTATACACACTCATTAACCCAAATGCCAACAAGGATAGTTTTTAAAAATCAATTCGCCTTAATTTTCCGGCGATTTTCCAGATTGAGCTTCTGCTGCTGGGCTTCTGCAGTTGGGTTTCTGCTGCTGGGTTTCTGCGACTGGGGTCTGCTTTGCCGCGCCCGTAACGGACCAATGCCCCTCTCTGTCAACAAAAGGTCGACCGTGTCACCGTCCATAAAAAAATAAAACTGGGCTTTGGAAGCGGGGTTTAATCCGGTAGGGTGTTGGCGACAGATATCAGCATAAAGTGAGTGGTTTCAGTCCTTTTGATGAACGCCTTATCAACAAATACCCTGAATGTCCGCAGTCTGGCCAAGGCCATGGGAGGATGAGGAACGAAGGCTGGACATTGACCCGTTTGACCGGCCGGTGTTTGGCGTGTCTATCCGCAATGCTGGTGCTTCTGCTTTTGCATCTCTGTATGGCAGTGACTGCTCACGCTGATGCCACTACCACTAACACTTCTGATAGTAACGGACTGACCGCGTTGCGGCTTGGAACCGTCAGTGTTGATGGCCAGCAGGCGCTCCGGCTGGTTGTAGAGACCAACACCCCGGCGACGGTTAAGATGTCTTTGCTCAGTGCGCCTTACAGGCTGGTGATCGATATGCGCGATGTTGGCTGGCAGATTGACTCCTTGCCTAAAAAGGGTCGCCTCGACAGATCGCCGGCCACTGCCTATCGCTTTGGCCAGCCGGAACCCGGGATTGGGCGGCTTGTCATCGAGCTTGACTCGCCGTCTGCGCCATTTCGGGCCTTTGCCCTGCCGCCAAACAAGGGGGGGCATCGCCTCGTCATCGATATGGCAGATAATGGCAGGACGGCCTTTCAGGTGGCCGCTGCGGCGTTGCGTGACAGCAAACCGATCCAGTTTGGCGGGGCTGATCTGACGAATGACCAGCGAACAGTAGACGCCGAAACTAAAATGGTGGCCTCGGCGATTACGCCGCCCGTGCCAAAGCCTAAGCAGACAAAACCGACCGTTACGGTCAATCCGGCAGTGGGGGTCCCGGCACCAATGAAACGGCCAAATCGTTGGGTCGTGTTCATTGATGCGGGGCATGGTGGTAAGGACCCGGGTGCCATTGGGCGGGCGGGCACAAAAGAAAAGGACATCACCCTTGCCGCTGCTATCGAACTTGCTCGCCAACTTCAGGCAACCGGACATATTAGGGCAGTGTTATCGCGCAAGGATGACAGATATCTCAAACTGCGCCAACGGATCAAGCTGGCTAGGGTCCAGAATGCTGACCTTTTTGTCTCGCTGCATGCGGATTCTGCGGCGTCGAAATCGGCACACGGCATGTCCGTTTTCACCCTCTCCGAGACCGCATCGGATAAAGAGGCGGCGGCATTGGCCCGTAATGAGAACAAAGCCGACCTGATTGGCGGGCCGGATCTGGGCGTTGAGGACCCTGAGGCGGCAAATGAATTGCTGCGCATGTTCCAACGTGAATCAATGAACCAATCCACACATTTTGCCGGCAAAATTCTACGAGAGATCAGAAATATGCCCGGGGGCGACAAACGTGGCCATCGTTTTGCCGGATTTGCCGTGTTAAAAGCTCCTGACATGCCGTCCGTGCTGGTCGAAATGGGGTTTTTGTCGAACCGCGAAGATGAGTCAAACCTCAATCGCGAACCCTACCGTCGCAAACTGGCCGGGCGGCTTACAGATGCGATTGTGAAATATCTTGAAGAGTTTGGACCGGAAATCTGACAGGTTTGCTGAATGATGGTCAAAAAGTCTGCAAAAATGGGGAACATGCACCTCGAAACGCTGCCCGAGGAGGGGACGCGCTCAATTTTGTCACGTTTTTTCTTCTTGTTATCGGTGCTGTTAAGCCTGTTGTTCCTGGTTGTGGTTGCTGTTGGTGGAGGCTTGCTCTGGGTGTTCTGGACCTATGGCAAGGATTTGCCGGACTATCACCAACTGGCAAAATATGAGCCGCCGGTGGTGACCCGCATTCATGCCGGTGATGGCGCGCTGCTTGCCGAATATGCCAACCAGAAGCGACTTTTTGTCCCTGTTGAGGCAATACCACCGCGCCTGATCCATGCGTTCCTGTCTGCTGAGGACAGTGGATTTTACAGCCATTTCGGCATTGATCCGCAGGCGATGCTGCGGGCAGTGATTACCAATGCAAAGAATTATGGCCGGGGGCGGCGTCCCATCGGGGCGTCGACAATCACCCAACAGGTAACGAAGAACTTTCTGCTGACCAACGAGGTGTCGGTTGAACGGAAAATCAAGGAAGCCATTTTGTCGCTACGGATGGAGCGTGCCTTTTCCAAGGACCAGATACTGGAGCTCTATCTGAACGAGATTTATCTTGGTTATGGCAGCTATGGCGTCGCGGCTGCCGCTCTCAATTATTTTGACAAGCCGCTAAACCAATTGTCCTTGGCCGAGGTTGCCTACCTCGCCGCGTTGCCAAAAGCGCCGTCCAACTATCATCCTGTTCGCAAGATCAAAGCTGCAACCAACCGCCGCAACTGGGTTCTGCGGCAGATGACCGGCAATGGCTACATCAGTAACGCCGAGGCCGCTGCCGCAATTGCCCAACCGCTAGAGATCGCTGCACAATCTGGTTTTGACGCTGCCAATGCTCCCTATTTCACAGAGGAGGTAAGGCGTGCGCTGATCACCGAATATGGTGAGGACATGCTTTATGGCGGCGGCCTGTCAGTGCGCACGACAATCGATCCATTTCTGCAGCGGGCGGCGCGGGTTGCGCTGCAACGGGGGCTTGAAGCGCTTGATCGCCGTCAGGGTTGGCGAGGTGCTCTTGCTACCATTGCGGCTGATGACGATGTCGACGAGGCATTGGCGGCAGAACAGGCAAAGATGCTGCCTGGCCATTATGCGGCTCTTGTTACCGAGGTGGATAAGGAACGGGCCCGGATTTTCGTCAATGGCCAGAATGCCAGCATTCCCTTTGACTTGGCCTTCTGGGCCTACCCTCCGCGTGATGATGAGGGGGTGCGCCCGCCGCCGCTGACTGATCTGCGCCATGCCATTGCCGAGGGTGATATCGTCATGGTTCAGCGACCCAACGACACACCTGACCTGATCCGCGATGGGTATGAACCGGCCGAAGATGAATTTTCGCTTTCACAGCGTCCTCTTGTTGAGGGGGCAATCGTTGCTCTTGATCCCCATACGGGTCGGCTGCTGGCGATGAGCGGAGGGTATGATTTCGCCACCTCAGAATTCAACCGCGCGGTGCAGGCGTTGCGTCAACCGGGTTCAGCCTTCAAACCCTTTGTCTATCTGGCAGCGCTCGATAACGGCTATTCGCCGACGACGCGAATTCTGGATGCGCCGCTGGTGGTGGATCAGGGGCCGGGCAAGCCAAAATGGAAACCGGCAAACTACACCAAACGTTTCTATGGCCCGTCGATCATGCGTGTCGGCATCGAAAAATCACGCAATCTGATGACCGCGCGTTTGGCGATGCGGTTGGGGATGGAGGAAGTGCAGACCTATGCCCGCAAATTTGGCCTGAATGAGGATCTGCCACTTCTATTGTCGATGTCGCTTGGGGCTGGCGAGACCACATTGCTGAGGCTGACGGCTGCGTATGGCATGCTGGTCAATGGTGGTAAACAGATCACCCCCAGCCTGATTGACCGCATTCAGGATCGCAATGGCGTCACCATCTATCGCCATGACAGCCGGCCCTGTGAGGGGTGCCAGTTTAGCGTTGGATGGGATAACCAGCCAATTCCCGAATTGCCAGATATTCGCGCGCAGCTGACAACGCCGGCCTCTGCCTTTCAGATGGTCTCGATGCTTGAGGGTGTTGTCAAACGGGGCACCGGGCGACGCATTGCCAAGCTGGAACTTGCTGTTGCCGGCAAAACCGGAACGACCAATGACAATACAAATGGCTGGTTTATCGGCTTTACCCCTGATCTCGCGGTTGGTGTCTTTGTCGGTTATGACACGCCGCGCCCGCTTGGCAAGCGCGAGACCGGATCGACCGTAGCAGTGCCAATCTTTGGAGATTTTATTGGCCGCGCCCATGCGGACAGGCCGGTAATCCCGTTCCGCCGGCCAAGCGGTGTGACGATTATTCCGGTGCATGCAGAAACGGGAGAGAGGGTGCTGCCAACACATGCCAAGGCGGTGATGGAAGTGTTTAAGCCGGGCCAGCGTCCGGGTGGTGATCTGATTGATGTGCCGGGCGGTAATCCTGATGTTGGCGACGGCGAGGTGACAACGCCCGGCCTGTTCTAACTTGTCACGGCACCGGCGGCGCGTTAGTTATCTACGCCGGTTGGCACCGCATGCTGTGGTGTCGCCATCGCAAGAGCAAGGGCAGGGTATATCTAAATGCAGGCTGAAACCCAGGCAAAAATTGAATCGATAATCGCCACCATTGAGCTGTTGCGTGTGCATGTTGGTTATGATGTGGCGCTGGCACGCCTTACCGAACTCGAGGCACAAAGCGCAGAGGCGGACTTCTGGAATGATCAGGCCGTCGCGCAGGAAGCCATGCGCGAAAAGAACCGGCTTGAACGGCAGCTCAATATGATCACCTCCTTGCAGAATGAAATGGATGATGCTGTCGGATTAATCGAATTAGGCGAGATCGAGGGTGATCAGGATGTCGTTGCCGAGGCCGAGGAGGCGCTGGTTCAGCTTGCTGCGATCGCCGATAAGCGCCAGCTTGAGAGCCTGCTGTCTGGCGAAGCTGACGGCAATGATTGTTTTCTCGAGATCCACGCTGGAGCTGGCGGAACCGAGGCGCAGGATTGGGCGCAAATGCTGGCCCGGATGTATTCGCGCTGGTGCGAGTCACGTGGCTTCAAATTGCAGATGATTGAAGAAAGCGCGGGCGAGGAGGCCGGCATCAAATCCGTGACCATGCGGATCGAGGGCGAAAATGCCTATGGCTGGCTGAAAACCGAGTCTGGGGTGCATCGTCTTGTTCGCATTTCTCCCTATGACAGCTCAGCCCGCCGCCATACCAGCTTTGCCAGCGCCTGGGTCTACCCGGTTGTCGATGAGAACATCGAGATCGAGATAGAGGATAAGGACCTGCGCATCGACACCTATCGCGCGTCAGGGGCGGGTGGCCAGCATGTGAACAAGACGGACTCCGCTATCCGCATCACGCATCTGCCGACCAACATCGTTGTGCAGTGCCAGAATGACCGCTCGCAGCACCGCAACCGGGCCACGGCCTTCAATATGCTGAAGGCCCGTCTTTATGAACTGGAGTTGCAAAAACGCGAGGACGCTGCCTCTGATGCTGCTGCTGGCAAGACTGAAATTGGCTGGGGCAATCAGATCAGATCCTACGTGCTGCATCCCTATCAGATGGTCAAGGACCTGCGGACAAATGTCGAAAAGGGCAATGCGGCGGGTGTACTTGATGGTGATCTGGACGATTTCGTCGAGGCCAGCCTTGCCGCCCGTGTTGGTGCCCAGCGCACATAAATTCTTGGTAGCTGCCCCTTAGCGTCGCCCATGATTGGCACCGATTATCGGCGCCTGCTTACCGGCGGGGGCTGTCATACAGATCAGTGCGTTCTGCCATCGGTGCATAGAAAGCGGCTGAGAATTTGGCGGCGGTGCGCGCAGCAATGTTAAAAGGTGGCTTCAGCGGCCCCCGAAAATATGTACCAACAAGCTGATGCCAAGTGCTGACCGGGTCGCGCCGTTCCATACCACAGGCATAATCAAACCACTTCTTGCCGATCGCCACATGGCCGATCTCGTCATTCATGATAATGGTGAATGCGGCGGCGGTTTGTGCATCGTCTACGCTCTGCAAACGGTTGATCATCGCTGGCGTAACATCAAGGCCACGCGCCTCTAGGACAAGCGGTGCAATGGCAAGCCTGCCAAGAAAATCGTCAGCTGTTTCCTGGGCTGCCTGCCACAGCCCATCATGCGCTGGCAAATCGCCATAACTGGCGCCCAATTCCGCGAGTCTGTCACACAGCATCAGGAAATGCCGCGCCTCATCATCGGCAACCGACAGCCAGTCCGTATAGAAATCACGGGGCAGGCGGTGCGCTACATACCGGCATGCCATATCCAGCGCCATATCTATCGCGTTCAGCTCGATATGGGCAATTGCATGCACCAGCGCAATCCGTCCACCTGGCGTTTTGGTAATGCGTCGGCGTGGCACCTCACGCGGGGGGCGTAACTGCGGGCGTTCGGGACGGCCAGGGCGTGCGGGGGGTGTGGCTTGCCCGATGGTTGTAAAGCTGCCGTCCTGCCATTGTGCCACAAGCTGGCGCACGGCTATTGCCTTGTCCCGCGCACAATCCACCCGCAACACTTCTGCCAGCGCTGTGGTCAGGGTTTGTCCGGTTGGCACATCAAGCCCCTGTTAAGATGTATAAATTTAAAACGTGACAAATCAAGACGTAACAAAGGCCAGCACCTCTTCTGCATGGCCGGGCACCTTCACCTTCGGCCATACGGCGGCAATCATCCCCTGCTCGTCGATGACGAAACTGGCGCGCTGGATACCCATATAGCTTTTGCCATACATGGATTTTTCCACCCACACGCCGAATTGCTCGCAGACATCGGTTGCATCGTCCGCACCCAGCAGACAGGTCAGTCCATGCTTTGCCCGGAATTTCGCCTGTTTGGCGGCGCTGTCCTTGGAGATGCCGATCACCTCGCAATTGGCGGCGGCAAAGTCATCCTTGAGCGCAGAAAAAGCGATCGCTTCCTTGGTGCAGCCCGATGTGTCCGCTCGCGGGAAAAAAAACACGACCATCTTTTTGCCATGATAGTCTGCAAGATTAAAATCACCGTTATCTGTCGGCAGGGTGAAAGAGGGTGACTTTGCGCCAAGTTCAAGCATGATTGTCCATTCCTTCGCATCTGTAGATGGTTGAGGCTGGCGCTGGTCGCGCGCCGATGTTAACAGGTCTATAGGGGATAGATAGTTGAAATTTATCGGCTTACAAGGCAAGTGATACAGGGTTTTGATGGAGCATTTTTTGCGCGATAGAGACGGCATCAAGCGGCACCGACGCACTCCGTTCTGGAAAAAGGTCATAACAACCCTGCTTGTTTTGCTGGTGATGTTTGTTGGCCTGCCTTCTGCCTATGTGCTGCATCTAGGCGGTGTGGCGCAAATCCTTGAGGACCGTATCTCCGCTGTCAGCGGTGCGGCACAGGTGACGGTCGGTGGTGCCAGCTTTGCCTTCCGGTCTGGTCCCATGTCGGTTTACATCCATGCCACCAATATCGGGATGCAGCTCGATGATACGGATTTACTGATCCCAAAAGCTGATATCGCCTTTGGTCTGAATTCCCTGGTCACTGGGGCACCAAGCGAGGTCGCCATCAGCGGTCTTGAGGTGGATATCATCCGCAGCGCCAATGGGTGGACCACGTCACCGCTGGCGATGTTTCTCTTTGAAAGCATCAAAAAACTCTCAACCACGAGTGGCAGCAATACGAGTGGAGGCGCTCTCGCGCCCAAAGGATTTGAGCGCCTGACTGTCCGCGCCAGCCGGGTGTCACTGTCGCATCAGGACCCGGGCATTGCCCCCTTGGTTTTGGGTGACGCCACAATCAGCGTGACCAGTGATGCCACAACTGGCATTGGTGGTTTCCTGACCCTGAGCCGCCAAATTGACAAGGAAGCAGGGGGGCGTCTAAAGGCAGATTTTGTCGGCTGGCCAAGTGGTGGCAATTTCCTTGTTGATATCACTGCCAATGATTTTGTAACAGCGGGCCTTGTTCCCTATTTCGATAGATTGCCTGCGGCGGTTGACGGTTTCGGCACTATCAGCGGCGCGCTCAGTGCCGGTGTTGATGCCAGCCAGATCACCCGTATGGACATGGCAATCAGCGCAATCGACGGCACGATTCAGATGCCCGGCTCTAACCCAGAGGCAGGGTTTCGTTCGATCTGGCTGGATGCCACTTACCGGCGCGAGGCTGATCTTGTTTCGATTGGCACAATGCAAATCAAACTTGATGATGATCGGCATTTTTCATTTTCTGGTGACCTGCTTGATTTTCACAGCGATCAACCGGTTGTCGCTGGTGCGCTTGGCATCAACCGCCTTTCGCTCGCCTCACTCAATCAGGAGTGGCCTGACACGGCGGCAGCCGATGTCAAAAAAGTTCTCTTTGATCATTTTTCGGGAGGGGCGCTGACTGACATCAGCTTTGATTTTGTTGGCCGCTACAACAAAGAAGATGGTAATTTTGCGATGTCCCGGATGACGCTTGACTCATCCTTCACGGGCATCAGGCTTGATCTGGCGGCTGGCCAGTATCAACGAATTGTTGGCACAGCTGAAGGCACCGTAAATCTGTCTCTTGGCACCGGCGGTCAGGTCCAGAGCATGGGGCTCGAACTTGGCCTTGGCGATGGCTCTGTGCTTATTGCCGGCTATGATGGTGCCGTTGGTATTGACGCCATTGAGGTCAAAGCCGGCCTTAGTGACAATAGGCTCACGCTGGAGAGATTTGATGTCGCGCTGGCGAATGGGGCCGAGATGCAGTTTGGCGGCAACCTGAGTCTTGTCAATGACTGGACACCCCAGACCCTGTCATTATCGATGGCCAGTAAGCAAATGCAGTTCGATTTGTTTCATGCGTTGTGGCCGCAATGGCTGAAGCCGGCAACGCGGCAATTGGTTGCTGATCGAATTCCGGCAGGCTTGGTGCAGGATGCGACCATCAACCTTGTTGCCGCCCTTGACGGAACACAGCCGCAGATCGAGACGTTGACGGGCAGTCTGGCGATGGCCAACGCCGAAATGACCCTGTTGGGCGCGGCACCTCCGATGACCAATGTCTATGGCAAGCTCAGCCTTAAGGAGGAAGTGGCAACGATTGTTCTCAATCAGGCCAATATTGCGGACCTTGCCTTGCTATATGGGCGCGTGACCATTGCGTCCCCGCTGGTCGGACCTCTTGCCGGGACTGTGCCGAAGGCAGAGGCAAAAATGGCGTTGAAGGGAAGTCTGGCGACCGCGATTGCTGTTGGTGGCGAATTTGGACTTGGCAAAATTGGTGTGTTTGAGGTCGCGGCTATGCAGCCACAAGGCGAGGTTGAGCTTTCGCTGAATGCCGCCTTTCCGATTCAACAGCGTATTGACAGGGAGGCGATCTCGCTTGCCATTGATGCCACCATCTCCGACGGGTCCTTTCAAAATCTGCCCTACGGCACAACGATCGAGGATGCCAATCTCGTGGCGAATTTCGCCAAGGGTGTGATCGAAATTTCCGGCAAGGCGGCAATCGCTGGCATTGCCGGCGATTTCAGCTTTCGCTCTGATGCGCTCACTGACAATGTGAGCTTCATTGGCAAGGCAGCTCCGTCCGCGACAATGGCCGAGATGCTTGCTGATATCACCGGCTTCGATGTTGGCGGACAGGTTGGTGGCAGTGTCACAATGAGCGGTGACATGGCGTTAACGGAGGTCAGTGTTGACCTTGCCGCGCAGATGCGCAGCGCCTCGGTCAATGTGCCAGAAATATCATGGGCAAAATTACCGTCGGAAAATGGCCATGCCCGCCTGACTTTTCTGCTACGCAATGGCCGCGTCAACCGGCTACAGGATGTCAATATTTCCCTTGGCAGCCTGTCTGTATTGGGCCAGGTTGCGCTTGGTCCGGGCGGTTCGGTGCAGGGCGCACTTCTCGAACGTATCAAGTGGCCAGGCAATGACCTGCGTGATGTGATTATTGAGAATAGTGGCGAGGGTGTGAATGTCAGCGCGACGGCGCGCATTGTTGATCTTGTGCCACTGCGGCGTAACAGCGGCATCGGGGCCAACCGCAAGATCAGCTTTGATCTGACAGCCAATCAATTTGTGATTGGTGATGGCCTGACACTTGCCGGACACCTCGTTGGAAGCAAGCATCAGGCGGGAGGCGGTAAGGCCGTCCTCAATGGCGATCTCATGTTCCAGGGCAAACCGCTGATTGAGGAGGCGAATCTAACGGTCATCTATAGTGATACAGGTGAATTTCTGCGTGGCACCGGCCTTGTTGGTGGGGCTGAAACGACATTAAAATTTACCAACGGCCAAGACACCCCACCGAGGCTGGAGATGGCCTCACAGAATGCCGGAAGAATGCTGACCGGGTTGAATGTCACCGATACCATCCGCTCAGGCAGCATTGAGCTTGTTAACACCTATGTTCCTGATAATTTTGCCGAATTTGATACACAGATAAAGATCCGCGAGTTCAATGTGGTCGAGGCACCAAGAGCGGTGCGGGCCTTTTCCGTTCTCGGGCCGATTGGCCTGCTCAGCCTTGTCAAGGGTGATGGTACACGTTTTGAATGGGGCGAGGCTGAATTCCGCAAGCGTGGCTCGCTGGTCGATATCAGACAGCTGCGCGGTGGCGGCGTTGATATCGCTTTGTCGATGGTCGGGCGCTACGACACCATGTCGCGCGAGGTTGAGGTCAGCGGCAATCTCGTTCCTGCCAATCTGCTCAATCAGGTGATTGGCGCCATTCCGCTTCTTGGCAATATCCTGACCGGGGTCGATAAGGGCGGCCTGTTTGTTACCCAGTTTTCAATGTCAGGGTTAATTGATGATCCGCAGACATCAACAAATGCGGCGTCATTGATTCCGGGCATTCTGCGCGATGTCGTCAGTCCGGATTGGCTGAAGCGCGAAGGCACGCGGATTTTGGGTATTGATAATGCGCCAGAAGGTTAAGCCAAATCTCCGGATAAGGGCAGCGCGCGCTCGCCGTTGCCTCACACAAGCACAAGCAGCGCATGACGTTTTTTGCCAGCCGAAATCTTTGCCTTGCCGTCAATGAAATCGTCAGGCGACAGGGTTTTTGCCTCATCATTGATCTGCGCGTCATTCAACCGCGCACCGCCGCCACGGATCAGCCGTCTTGCCTCACCATTCGAGGTGGCAAAGCCTACTTTGTTGAGGGCGGCGATCATCTCCATGCCGTTGGCCTCATCCGCATGGATCTCAGTCTGCGGTAGGCCGTCTGAGACACCGCCACCTGAGACAAAGGTCTGCTGGGCTGTCTGCATCGCCTCTCTGGCGGCGTCGGCGCCGTGGCACAGAATTGTTGCTTCATTGGCGAGAATGATTTTCGCCTCATTGATTTCGGCACCCTGCAATGCGGCGAGGCGGTTCACCTCATCCATCGACAACTCGGTAAACAGCGCCAGAAAGCGGCCAACATCGGCGTCCTCGGTGTTGCGCCAGAACTGCCAGAAATGAAAGGGTGATAGTTTTTCGGCATTCAGCCAGACAGCGCCATCCGCCGATTTGCCCATTTTTGCCCCGGAGGCGGTGGTGATCAAAGGCGAGGTCAATCCAAAGATTTCCTGTGCATCGACGCGGCGCGTCAGGTCAATCCCGCTGACGATGTTGCCCCATTGGTCAGAGCCGCCAAGTTGCAACAGACAGCCATAGCGCCGCCGCAACTCCAGAAAATCATAGGCCTGAAGGATGGCATAGTTGAATTCGAGGAAGGATAGCGGTTGTTCGCGCTCAAGCCGCAATTTTACCGATTCCATCGACATCATCCGGTTGATCGAAAAATGCGGTCCGTAATCACGCAGGAATCGCACATAGGCAAGATTGTCCAGCCAGTTGGCATTATCCACCATTACCGCGTCTGTTGGGCCATCACCAAAGGTCAGATATTTTTCAAAGACCGACTTGATGCCCTGCTTGTTGTGCTCGATATCCTGGTCTGACAGAAGAGGGCGCGCGGTGTCCTTGCCTGATGGATCGCCAACCTTGGTCGTGCCACCGCCCATCAGGACGATCGGCTTATGCCCTGATTTCTGGATGATGCGCAGCATCATGATCTGCACCAGTGAGCCGACATGCAGGCTGTCCGCAGTGCAGTCAAAACCGATATAAGTCGGCACAATCTGCTGTTCGGCAGTCTCGTCCAACCCCTCGAGGTTGGTTGCCTGGTGCATGTAGCCACGCTCGGTGAATTGTTGGATGAGGGCTGATTTATACGTCATGACAATCGCCTGGTTTTATGTCTGGCCTGTTGGCCTGTTCTCCGCGCAAAAGGAGGGCAAAGACTTCGCTCCGCCCACATCAATTGCCGCTATCATTATGTCTCCGCCGGTCACAATTTTCACGCCAGTGGAATAGCGCCAGAGTGATCATGAGAGCGGATCAAAATCTGGGGCGGTGAGAGCCGTATCCAGATAGCCACCGATGCGGGCGATCAATTCATCAAGGTGATCGGCATAGAAATGGTTGGCTCCCGGTAACACATCAACCTCAATTTTCACGCCCTTCTGGATCGAAATGCGTTCGACGAGCTTATGCACCGCATCGGGCGGCACAATTGTGTCCTCTTCGCCATGGATGATCAATCCGGATGCGGGGCAGGGGGCCAGAAATGAGAAATCATGCGTTGATGCCGGTGGTGTCACCGAGACAAAACCCCTGATTTCAGGGCGGCGCATCATCAATTGCATGCCAATCCATGATCCAAAGGAAAATCCAGCAATCCAGCATTGGCTGGAGGCTGGATTCTGCGCCTGCAACCAATCCATTGCTGTCGCCGCATCCGAGAGTTCGCCTTCGCCATTGTCATATTGACCCTGACTGCGACCGACGCCCCGGAAATTGAACCGCATCACCGAAAACCCACGCGCCTGAAAATGCTTGTAAAGTGAATAGGTGACCCGATTGTTCATGGTGCCGCCCTTGTCGGGTTCGGGATGCAGCATCAACGCGGTTGGTGCATTGGGCGCTTCGGCGGGCATGTAGCGACATTCGAGCCGCCCCTCAGGGCCGTTGATAATCACCTCGGGCATGTTTTTTCCGTTCGTCTTGTGATATTGTGAAAGGGGCTTATATCTCAATAATGAGGCGAGGCCAAGCCAGCTTTGGCACGCATGAATTATTCGCCACTCGTTAATAGTGGATATAGTAACTCTGAACGAAAACTGAAATGGAAGCAGAAGCAGATGTTTGCCAAACTGAGCCGAGATCTGAACGCCATCATGGAGCGTGACCCCGCAGCCAGTTCAAAACTTGCAGCGATTTTTCTTTATCCCAGTTTTCAGGTTATGCTTGCCTATCGTCTGGCCAATCCGCTGTGGCGTGGAGGGTTTAAATTCACATCCCGCTTCATCATGCAGTTTGCCCGTATGGTGACCAATATTGAAATCCATC
The DNA here is from genome assembly GCA_004212735.1 of SAR116 cluster bacterium. Lineage (GTDB taxonomy): Bacteria > Pseudomonadota > Alphaproteobacteria > Puniceispirillales > Puniceispirillaceae > MED-G116. The sequence goes on along the minus strand of SHBD01000002.1, from coordinate 7,456 downwards.
CCGGCGCGACCATCGGTTGTGGCTTTTTTGTTGATCATGGGGCTGGTGTTGTGATCGGTGAAACATCGGTTATCGGGCGCGACGTAACCTTGTATCAGGGGGTGACGCTTGGTGGTGTTCTGCCGGCCGTTGATGCCAGCGCGCAACGGTCCGTCAAACGCCATCCGACCATCGGTGACAATGTGATCATTGGCTCCGGAGCGCAGGTATTGGGCAATATCACCGTCAATGCCTGTGCGCGTGTTGGTGGTAATTCCGTTGTGACCAAGGATGTGCCTGAGGGTGCCACCGTTGTTGGGGTGCCGGCACGCCAGGTTGCGGCAAAGGCTGGTGCGGGCAAGGCCGATGAAAGATTTCAGGCTTACGCCGTTGCCAACCCGGGTGAGGTTGACCCCCGTGAGCGCACGATAGCCGCGCTCGTTGATGAAGTGCAATCGCTTCGTGCCCGCCTGAATGATATGGAAGACCGATTGGCGCCAACGGCGATGCATGATGATGCGGGAAAGCCACGGCGCGCTGATGATACGGCCACAAATTATGCCGGTCGCAAACCAACCAAAAGCTAGATCGGCCCGGTGAGGCTTGTCTTGTAAACCCTAATGCGTGGTCGTTTCAATGCCGGTCGCTGACCCTATCTATCTGGATAATAACGCCACCGCGCCGTTGCGCGCTGAAGCTGTTGCCGCGATCCACAAGGCGATGGGCCCTCCCGCCAATCCCTCCTCGGTGCATGGGTTTGGCCGCCGGGCACGGTTACTTGTCGAAGATGCACGCCAGTCTCTTGGCGTCCTTGTTGGATGCCGGGCGCAGGATGTGGTTTTTACCAGCGGTGGCACCGAGGCGAATAACCTTGCCCTGTCTGGCTTTTCGCATGTGATCACCAGCGCGATCGAGCATGATTCTGTGCTTCAGGCGGCACCGCGGGCCAGCCTGTTGCCGGTGACAGGCGATGGCGTGGTTGATCTTGCCGCATTAAAACAGATGGTTGCAGCTGTTCCGGTGGAACAGCGAAAGCAGACAATTGTCTCGGTGATGGCGGCCAACAACGAAACTGGCGTGATCCAGCCACTTGCCGAGATCGTCCAGATTGCCCGTGATGCCGGTCTCGCAACGCATAGCGACATGGTCCAGCTTCTTGGCAAAACACATATTGATTTAGAGGCGCTGGGGCTGGATTTTGCCAGTTTTTCGGCGCACAAGATCGGCGGTCCAACAGGTGTTGGGGCGCTTGCTGTTCGTCCGGGACAAAGCCTGACAAGTTTGCTGCGCGGCGGTGGTCAGGAACAGGGACGGCGCTCCGGAACGGAAAATCTTCTCGGCATCACCGGTTTCGGTGCTGCGGCAACCGCTGCCTTCGGTGATGTTGCGCATTACCGCGAGATGGCTCGTTGGCGTGACGCCTTCGAGGCTGAAATCGGCGCAGCGCGGCCCGATATGGTGCTGTTTGGCGCGGACGTGCCTCGCCTTGGCAACACGTCCTGTCTTGTCGTTGGGGACAAACCCTCCGAGACGATGGTCATGGCCCTTGATATTGCCGGGGTTGCGGTCAGTGCGGGTTCAGCCTGTTCTTCGGGCAAGGTGACAGCCAGCCATGTTCTCAATGCTATGGGTGCTGGCGAGAAGGCGGCGCAGGCAATCCGCGTTTCTGGTGGTTGGCAGACCCGCAGGCAAGATTTCGAAAGGCTTGCGCAAGTGCTGGCTGGGTTGTAAAAGCATCGCCGCAGCCTTAAGTAAACCCGGCGCTTTTGGGACTGGAATTTAGGCACCCCTTGCCGGGTGTCGTTTAATGGAGTGAGCAGACCATGCCAACAATTATTTTCACCACGCCAGATGGCAAGCAGCATGATGTGAGCGTTGACGAGGGTGTCACCGTCATGGAGGCTGGCCGTGATGCCAATCTCGGTATCGAGGGCACCTGCGGTGGCTGTCTGTCCTGTGCGACCTGTCATGTCATTGTTGACCCCGATTGGTTTGCCAAAACTGGCGGCCCGAGTGAGGATGAGGAGGACATGCTGGATTTGGCCTTTGGTTTAACCGAGACCTCGCGTCTTGGCTGCCAGATCGAAATGTCGGATGCGCTTGATGGTCTGCGTCTGACCGTACCCGAGGATATGTAAGGAACCACACTCATGGTGTCGCCACCGACATCACCGCCGGCATCACCGCCAGCATCATCAGCTGCACCATCTGCCCCGATGGCACTTAATTCGCTCGGCTTTGCCAAGCCTGTGGCAGAGACACGTGTCGTTGTAGCAATGTCAGGCGGTGTCGATAGTTCGGTGACCGCCGCCCTGCTGCATGAGCAGGGCTATGAGGTCATCGGCATTACCCTGCAACTCTACGATCATGGTGTCGCCGTTCAGGCGAAAGGGGCCTGTTGTGCCGGTGTCGATATCCATGATGCCCGTACTGTGGCGGCGCGCCTTGGCATTCCGCATTATGTGCTCGATTATGAAAGCCGGTTTCGCGATCAGGTGATGCAGGATTTTGCCGACAGTTACCTGCGCGGTGAAACGCCCATTCCCTGTGTCAAATGCAATCAGACGGTCAAATTCTCTGATCTGCTGACAACCGCCCGTGATCTGGGCGCAGATTGTCTTGCGACCGGTCACTATGTCCAGCGCTTTGATACCGCTGCTGGCCCGGTTCTCCATCGTGGTGCTGATGCCGGTAAGGACCAATCCTATTTCCTGTTTGCGACAACGCCGGACCAGCTTGACTATCTGCGGTTTCCCCTTGGGGGGCTGAGCAAGGAGGAAACCCGGGAGCTGGCGCACCGGCACGGCTTGAGTGTGGCTGACAAGCCGGACAGTCAGGATATCTGTTTCGTGCCAAATGGTCGTTATGGCGATGTGGTGCGGCGGTTGCGGCCAGGCGCGGTCGAGGCCGGAGAGATCGTGCATCTTGATGGCACTGTGCTTGGCACGCATAACGGCATCATTGACTATACCATCGGGCAGCGGCGCGGCCTTGGCATTGGCGGTCGCAAGGACGCTGACGAGGCTGAGGGGCCGCTCTATGTTGTCGGCATTGATCCGGCAACGCATCAGGTTATTGTTGGTCCGCAGTCTGCGCTCGCTTGTGAACAGGTGCATCTCGGTGAGACAAGCTGGGTGGCGCGTGATGGCGCGCCATTGCCGGGTCATGCTGTTCTTGCGCGGCTTCGCAATACGGCACCGGCGATGCCGGCCATGATCGAATCCGTGGCTGATGGCGGTGTCGTCATTCGGCTGCAGGAGCCACAATTCGGCATTGCTGCGGGGCAGGCGGCTGCCATCTATGACGCCGATGACAGCCAGAATTTGCTTGGCGGTGGGTGGATAACCGCAGCGCCTCTTGCCGCGCTTGCCAGTTGACATCCAGCTCTCCAGATATCATGGATTGCGCTGTCAGCACTGCTGGAAACGGCTTGCAATAGAGGCTGCGGCTGTTAGGTTTTTAGCCTTGGAACCTATCTCGCCGGTGTCTTATGAATGCTGACTTTCCGCTCCTGATCAAGACCTTGTTGACAGCGCCGCTACAGGCGGTGCCAGATCAGCAAATCATCAGCGATGGCCTCGGCCATTTCACCTATCGCGACTTTTCCGGAAGGCTGCACAGGCTGGCAGGCGCTCTGTCTGATGCCGGTGTCGGGCGGGGGACTGTGGTAGGTGTCATGGATTGGGACACGCACCGCTATCTGGAGTGTTTTTTTGCTGTGCCGATGATGGGCGCGGTTCTGCATACGATCAATATCCGCCTGTCGCCAGCCCAGATTGCCTATACGATTGACCATGCCGAGGATGATATCATTCTGGTGCATGCTGATTTTCTGCCGCTTCTGGAAGACGCCATGTCAATGGTAAAACGGCCGGTCCGGCTTTTCGTGATGCGTGATGCACCTGCTGGGGAAGCGCCGCAAAGCACGCTCGTTATTGAGGGTATGCTTGAGGCGATGATGACGGCAGCGCCATCCTCATTTGTTTTTCCCGATTTTGATGAAAATCTGCGGGCCACCTGTTTTTATACCACCGGCACCACCGGTGATCCAAAAGGCGTTGCCTATTCGCATCGCCAACTGGTGCTGCATACGATGGGCATCCTGTCGACATTCGGGCCAATGGCGGCTGGCAATCGGTTTCACACCCATGATGTCTATATGCCAATCACGCCGATGTTCCATGTACATGGCTGGGGTTTTCCCTATGCGGCGACGATGCTTGGCCTCAGGCAGATCTATCCGGGCCGCTATCAGCCGGATAATCTTGTCCGCCTCATTGACCGGCATGGTGTCACTTTCTCGCATTGTGTGCCGACCATCCTTCATATGCTGCTGACCTGTGATGCGGCGGCTGAGGTCACCTTTGACAGATGGAAGGTGGTGATTGGCGGTTCGGCGTTGCCACGTGGTCTGGCCGAGGCGGCGCTAGCACGGGGGATCAATGTGTTTTCAGCCTATGGCTTGTCAGAGACCTGTCCGCTGCTGACAACGGTGCATCTTGACCCGGCGGATGAATCCGATGTTGCGGCGCGGTTGAAAACAGGCCGACCGGCGGCGATGGTCGAGCTGCGCGTTGTCGATGCGGAAATGCGTGATGTGTCGCGCGATGGTGTTTCCACCGGCGAGATTGTAGCGCGTGCGCCCTGGCTCAATGATGCCTACCTGAAAGACGAAAACGCCACCGCCGCGCTGTGGCGGGGTGGTTATCTGCACACTGGCGATGTTGGTCGGATAGAGGTGGATGGCTCGCTGATGATCACCGACCGGTTAAAGGATGTGATCAAATCCGGTGGTGAGTGGATTTCCTCACTGACGTTGGAGAGCGTGGCATCCGCTGTCACCGGTGTTGCTGAGGTGGCGGCAATCGGCATTCCCGACTCGAAATGGGGCGAGCGGCCGCTGTTGCTGGTGGTGCCGGAGGAGGGCGCCGCCCCTGACACGCTGCCAGCAGATATTGCCGCGGCGCTTGAGGCTGAGATTGCTGCGGGAGCGCTTTCGAAATGGGCGCTGCCAGAGCGAATAGACATCGTCGCGGACCTTGCCAGAACAAGTGTTGGCAAGATCGACAAAAAACGCCTGCGTGCTATGGTGACACCGGGCTAGACGGGCATCTGCTTTGATCGCTGCTCTAGCTGACGGCCTGTTTTGTAACCTGTTTGGCGGCTTTTTTGGCGGCACGGCGGGTGCGTTTCGGCTTGATCAGATGGTGCCATTCATGATGGTCTTCCAGATCTGAAATATGCACATCAAGCGCTGAATTGGCGATCTGTATTTCGATTGTAAAGCTGAGCATCGCCAGCATCATCAGCATGATCGAGCTGAAAAACAGCCAACTGCCAATCGCAGTGGCGTCCAGATATGTGGCGATCATCGCCGATAATGCGAAACAGAAAGCCAAGGCGGAGATCGTCTGCACGATGCCAATCAGCCGCAGGCGTTTGCGCAAGCTATTGATTTGCAGCAAAAAGCGTTCGGCATCACCTTGCGAGGTATTATCGTGGATCACCGTGTCGTGCAGGTCGCGGATCAGACTTGCCAGTACGGCATAGCGGTTGCCAAAATTGATCATCATCAGTGGGATTGCCGGAAACAGCACACCGATAATCAGAATGTCTTGTTGCATTTAACGTCTCGTCACGGGAGCTATGGGGGGTGTTGGCGGTTCCTTTGAAGGAGCACCAGATGACAACTCGTTACGCCCCATTTGCGGCACAATTACGGCGAGGAAGGCTCGGCGGGTCTCAGAGGGATGTAATCAGGTGAAGCGCCGCCAGCCCGTCAATCACATACTGTACGGACAGCGCTGCCAGAATGATTGCCGTCACCCGAGAGAACACATTGCTGAGGCGTGGGTCGATTATCCTTTCGGCGATTGCCGTCAACACCATGATCAAGCCGGTCGCCAGCATCACCGTCATCAACGCGCCATATCCGGTCAGGCTCGTCACCATGCTGCCACTGAAATCAGCGGATACAACCATCACCGACATGATTGCCGCCGGTCCGGCCAGCATCGGGATGGCCAGAGGGAAGATGGCCACATTTTCCGGCTCGTCATCGTTGCCGCTGTCCTCTTTTGTTGATTTCTGGCTGGGGATGGCCTCGTCACCAGCGTTATCAGCAATGTTCAGTCCAAGGTTAGGAACAAAGTCAGGAGCAAAGTTAGAAGCAAGGGCAGGGGCGGTTGTCTCGCGGCGTTTGCGCGCCTGGCGTTTGCTGTTCAGCATATCCCACGCCACAAGGAACAGAATCACCCCACCGGCGATCTTGAAGGCTGGCTCGCCGATTTTGAGATATTGCAGCACCCATGACCCGCACAGCGCAAAGAACACCATGATCAAGGTTGCCACCAGCGTTGCCTCGATCGCAGTGCGGATTTTCGCGCGCTTGTCCTGTGCGGCTGTGACCGCCAGAAAAATGGGGGCGGTGCCGATCGGGTCTATGACGACGAAATAGACGATGAAGGCGGTCAGGAAATCTTCGATCATGGCGCTTGTCCGGCCTGTGGCTGATACTGGCCCGGTGCATTCAGAACGCCCGGCGAAATTTTCGCGGCGGCGCCGATATCGGGCTTGACGATGATACCCTTAAAGCCTTAAAAAAGGGCGACATCAAGCGCTAAGCATGTTTCTCAGCATGATGGTAAGCATGAACGTCGTGCCGTTCACCGGCCCGATTTTGGCGGAGTAGCTCAGCTGGTTAGAGCAGCGGAATCATAATCCGCGTGTCGGGGGTTCAAGTCCCTCCTCCGCTACCATTTCTCTTTGGTATTAAACCCAAGCCACACCTTTGTCACAGCCTTGTGTCAGTTGTTGTCGTTGCCGACGATGGTATCGACAAATATGGCCCTCTGTCACTCGAAATTATGGGTTAAGAGTGACCGAGGAGTGACCAAAGACAACAGAAATTTATCGACGTTGCCCCTAGTTTCTTTTGAGCAAATCGGAAGGCGCCTAACGGCTTGAGAGTTAGGGGCCACCTATGGATGACTTTTGTACTTTTTGCTCACCTTAATCTGGGTCCACCTAAGGGCAGACTACTGACATGTCGGTGGTTTTGACTGCTTAGAAAGACACACGGATTAAGTGGGGTACCCTATGCAGAGGGGGCCAATCTTTTCTCTACGAGAAATGACTTAGGGGTCACTTATGATGGAGGTTGGATTTCAACTGCTAAATACTAGCAATTATGGTTTTGGCGGAGGTGGTCGTATTAATGTCCACCCATTGAAACCTCTTCGATGTTACGACCACCACGACAAACCAAATCCATAGATCCAAGTCCGTGGGCTAGGTTAGGGAATGGTCGTCGTAGTCGTGACTTTCGTGCACGACACCAACTTCCAAACCAATCATCAGACCATAGTTGTTTTGTTGTCTTCTGTCTTTAAGGCAGAGGTCAAATAACAACGTCTTATCAATAGTTTGCGATGTGTCTGAGGCCGCTAAGCGGTCTCAAGGCTACACTCGCCAAAGG
>SHBD01000019.1 GCA_004212735.1 SAR116 cluster bacterium | reverse complement strand
AAAATCGCATTTGGTATCGGCCCACATCAACAAATGCCCGGCGATCCCGTAGAATGGGCGAGGTCATAGTTGAATGAGGTTCTGGCAATGTCCTGGAAAGGTGATATACCAACCGTTAGAGCACTCCTCGATCATTACACCCATGGGGTTTACGCAGTCCGTAAGGTATTGCGCAAACAGGTATTCTGGGGCGAAGCATTGCCAGATCTCAAGGAGACGCTGTTCAGAGTGTGATTTGGGGTGCTGGTTTCATCGCATTGCAAAAATTCGCTGGGCTTTCTGGACCTTTGATGGGATACCCCCTACCTTAAGGGCGAAAGTTTCCGTCCAGGGTTAGTGGAGTGCAAATATGTTGATCGTCGTTTCGCCCGCAAAAAAACTGAATATGGAACCGGTTGAGGACATTCTGCCCACCGAACCAGTTTTTGCCGAGCAGGCGCGTGAGCTGGCGGCAGTTGCGGACAAACTCAGCCTTGAGGAGCTGCAAAAGCTCATGGGATTGAGCCCATCCCTTGCGCAGTTGAATGCAGAGCGTTTCGGCGCTTTTGGGGTGCAACAGAAAAAACCGGCTGCATTGGCTTTTGCCGGCGACACCTATCAGGGCCTTGAGGCCACTTCTCTCGATCCGGATGAAATGGCATGGGCACAAAATCACCTGCGAATCCTGTCGGGTCTTTACGGCATCTTGCGGCCACTCGACGCAATCGAGCCCTACAGACTGGAAATGGGAAGCCGCCTTCACACCGAGAAAGGCGCCTCACTCTATTCCTATTGGGGGCGCAAACTGGCAGATGCACTCAATGCACAGGCTGCGGCGACGGGCGCTACCGCGCTTGTTAATTGCGCATCACAGGAATATTTCGGCGCTGTCGACATGGGTGCGCTTACCGTTCCTGTGATGACGCCTGTGTTCAAAGAACGCAAAGATGGGAAGGAAAAAATTGTTAGTTTTTTCGCAAAAAAAGCACGCGGCGCGATGGCACGCTTCGTGATACAGCACAGGGTTACCACATCCGAGGGACTGACAGGTTTTACGAGCGGCGGCTATGAATTTCAACCTGATCAGTCGGACGCTCAGACGATGGTTTTCGTGCGTGATTACCCGATCGCGGCGTAGGGGTTGCGCGTCATAAACCATATGTATTTTTTAGTAAAAACATATTGTTAGCCATATATCCACGGTGTCTAGATTGGGAAGTCAGGCACGAGTGTGTGTTTAAGATCGCGGCGAACGCCAATCCAGCGCAAATGAATCGAATTTCGGATGATTTCCTCATCTTCGGATTTTAGTTGATCGGCAATCGGTGCCCATTCAAAAACTGCATCTGAGCTGTTTTGAAAGGCGGTTGGGCCATCGGCGATGTCGGCCCAATTGGCGAAGGCTGCGCGTTGGTGGCCCTGGTCTGCAATGCTTGCATATCTCTCGGCGGTGATGTCTGTCTGGTCATTCCGAATGAACACATCGTCAATCATGCTGCAGGCGGCGTCGCGGCTTGAGTCAGGGTCCAAACGGCCGGCCTTGTTAAATTGTGCGGCGGCAAAAAGGCACAGATCACAGACGGCGGCACCATAGATGTGCCAGCGTGCAATGCGCAGCGAGGTCAGAAAATCCTCATTGCTGAAAAGCTTTGGATATTGTGTGCCAGCCCGCGCCTTTACATAGGTGTAGAGCGTTACCTGCGAGACGTAACTCGCCCTACTATCAATGAATTCAATAAGCTGGTCTCTATTTTCTATCCGGGGAAGACGGATGAAACCGAGTGTACGCAGCAGGGGTTTGAGTCTCTCCAGCATGGGAATTAGGCTAACTCAATTTAAAAGTATTGTTATTTCTTTAATCTTACTTACCATCATGAGCATGTAGATCCGCGAATACAAACACAAAATTATAATCGCGGGTTTTGTTTGAAATGCGGTCTGCCGATGTCCAGCGATGGGCGTTTGGGAAAGCATTTCTCAGGGTGCAGATACAAGGAGAGACTCTGCACTGAATTTGGAGGAGGCATTGATGAGTTCACAAAGCTCAGATACTGCAAGTCACTGGGACCGGTCCCGTTCGTTACTATGGGTAACGCTGGCGATCTGGTTCTTTTTTTCCTTTGTTGTTCACTGGTTCGGCGATGCGCTGAACGGTGCTGGAGGATCTTTCCCTGCTGGTTATTTCATGGCCGGTCAGGGGTCACAAATTGCGTTTGTGATTCTCATCTTTTGGTTTGTCGGCAGGCAGAACAAAATTGATGAGGAACACGGCGTTGCAGAAGAATAGGAGGGGGTTATGAGGCTAGAAGGAGGCTTTATCAACAACCTTGGACGGGTTTACGGAATCTACACATTGGGATTCCTGGGCTTTGTCATTTTGATGGCAATTCTTGAGCAGGTCGGTGTAAGCGCTGATGCGATTGGCTGGATGTTCGTTGGATTTACCATCGCCATTTATGCGCTCATTGGAGTGCTTTCACGCACCATGGAGTCCAGCGAATATTATGTCGCCGGACGAGAGGTTCCAGCGGTTTTCAATGGAATGGCAACAGCGGCGGACTGGATGTCTGGTGCGTCATTCATTGCGATGGCCGGTGGCATTTACCTCCAGGGCTATCCCTACATGGCGTTTCTTGTCGGATGGACCGGTGGTTACGTTCTCGTTGCCAGCCTTTTGGCGCCCTATCTGCGCAAATTTGGCTGTTACACGGTGCCGGACTTCATCGGTACACGCTACGGTGGAAATCTGGCTCGGCTCTGTGCGGTCATCGTTCTTGTTGTTGCGTCATTCACCTATGTGACGGCACAAATCACGGGAACAGGCCTTGTTGCTTCGCGGGCGCTGGCCATTCCGTTCAATCTTGCAGTTTGGGTAGGTCTTGCCGGTATTTTGTTCTGCTCCATGCTTGGCGGGATGAAAGCCGTTACCTGGACACAGGTGGCCCAATATATCGTGCTGATCATTGCGTATCTGATTCCCGTGTTCTGGATGTCTAACGCATCCGATTACGGGCTGATCCCGCAATTGGCTCAGTTTGATGCGGTTCTGCGTGTTCAGGAGTTGGAAGCCATGCATGGTGTGGGAACACTTCTCCCAACCGCCGAAGCACAGGCAGCAGCTGGCAAGCTCGCAGCGTTGAAGGTTGGGATCAATGATGCCAGCACAACATTGATGGCAAAGTGGAAGTTCCTTACATTGGTCATCTGCATGATGGCCGGTACAGCGTCATTGCCTCACGTGTTAATGCGTTACTTCACCACTGCGTCAGTCAAGGCGGCCCGACAGTCAGTTGGCTGGTCACTTGTGTTCATCTTCATGCTGTATTTCACAGCACCGGCTCTGGCTACATTCACCAAGCTTTCACTGCTTGATCCAACGCTGGCGACAGGCATCATCGGCAAGCCGATTGCTGATGTGGCAGCGCTTGAATGGGTTCAGAAGTGGAGCAATGTCGGTTTCTTGAAGATTTTTGATGGCAATGGCGATGGCTTGTTGCAGATCAATGAATTCTTCATGAAGAGTGACATTGTGGTTCTGGCTACGCCGGAAATCGCAGGCTTGCCTTACGTCATTTCCGGCCTGGTTGCCGCGGGTGGTTTGGCTGCTGCGATGTCTACGGCTGACGGTCTGTTGCTCGCCATTGCGAACGCACTGTCACATGATCTGTACTACAAGATGATTGATCCGAAGGCCGATACCAAGACACGTCTTGTTGTCGCCAGAATCCTGCTGCTTGCTGTTGGTGCCGCTGGTGCCTTTGTGGCCTCGCAGGGTTTGACCGGTATCCTTGGTGCGGTGGCATGGGCATTCTGCTTTGCCAATTCCGGCCTGTTCTTCCCGCTCGTCCTTGGCGTGTGGTGGAAACGGGCAAACCGTCAAGGTGCTGTCGCCGGGATGATTGGAGGCTTTGGTGCTGGTGCCTGGTATCTGTACATGGTGCAGTTTGCCGGCATGACCCCATGGCTTGGTCTTGATGGTCTGCGTTTTGGGATGATCGGTATGCCGGTCAGCCTTATTCTGATGGTTGTCGTCTCTTTGATGACGGAAGAGCCTGATGAAGAGACACAGAGGATGGTTGACGAGATCCGTGTGCCTAAGGGCAAGGCGGTTCTGGACGGATCTCAGTAGGATCAAACAAATAGTCGGAGGCGATCCGATAATGGTGGGGCGGGGCTTTCTCCCGCCCCATTTTTGTGTCTAAATTGTGGGTAACAGGGCAAAATAAATTAAGTGCTTGAACGGTCCTTATGGACCGTGGGCTCGAATGCTGCAGAAAGATGGGGAGTATATAAAAATGGTTGGTGGCTTTGCCAGTTATGTCGCCATTCTGGATTATATCATCGGTGCCGCCATGTGGACGCTGATTGGGCGGTTCGGCATGGCGATTTTTGTCTCGGAAAATTCTGATTTCTTTTTCATGCGGGCCTTCGTCAAAGTGACAGACCCAATGATCAAGGCTATGTCCCGGCTTACACCATCTTTTCTCATTGACCGGTTGCGCCCACTCTACGTCGCGTGGTTCCTGTTTATGATTCGCTTTTACATCATGCCCGCATTGCTTGGTTATGATGTGATGGGCATGCTGTCTTTCCCGCTGGAGTCGGAAATTGCCATTGTGATCTATGATCTAGGACAGATTTTCAACTAGTCGCCATGCCGCAGTCGGCATGATTACGAGTCGCGGCTGATCAGAAAGCTGAAATCACCGGCAACATTTTTGGTAGGCACTGCGATCGTTGGCCCAAAATGCCGGGTTGCCGCAGTAATGAAATCTTGCCTGGTGGTGTAGTAGATTTTCTTGCTGATCCTAGCTTCTGGCGCGCACAGGAAGTTGAGCACCATGCCCCGGCGTGAAAGTGTCCAGCAACTCTGCAGCCCTTGAAGGATATAGCCAAGCCATTGCTCACAATCTTCAACCGGCGTCAGATTATAGGTTCCGGAAAAGACACTGAAATCAACCTCATACTGTGGCCTGTCGGCAACCATAAAGTGGGCAATTTCTTTTGGAAAATTCCGTCGACAGGCGGCGATCATCGCGGGGTTGATATCGACACCGTGATAGCGCCATCGGTCAGGCGCATCTCTTTGCTGCAGATAGCGATAAAGCGCTCCGTAGCCGCAGCCGATCTCTGCAATTGAAACAGGGTATCCAGCCTTGCCCGTGATAGGCCCGTCAACAGTTACTGTATCTATCAGGGCAAGCAGAGTCACGAAGCGGTTGATCTGATTGGCTTCTGAATTCCAGAAAACGCCCTCGGGTCGACTGCCCTTTGCCGCCAGCCTTTTCGCGTAAGTCTGATTGATCTTGCGCTCAATCGTAAAACGCCGCATTCGCTGTAAAAATTTCATCGCAAAACAGAAATCCACTGCATTTGATTGGCTCCCTGGTCAATCTGCCATAAATTTTACCCTTGGAAAATGCTGATGCGGCAGCAACGCTGTTTTATTTGGCTGGGTTTGCCGCTATTTTAACAGCAGTTCAGACCAACCATTTTTATCACGGAGACAGTTTATGAGCATGGAAACGCAATATCAGGCCAACGCGGATAGATATGACAGCATGGTCTACCGCCGCTGCGGTCGCAGTGGGTTGAAATTGCCTGTCATCTCCCTCGGCCTATGGCACAATTTTGGCGGGACCACTCCGCATGAAACCAAGCGAGATATGTGTCTGACCGCTTTTGACGCTGGTATTACCCATTTTGATCTGGCGAATAATTATGGTCCACCGCATGGGAGTGCTGAGATGGCATTTGGCCAGATACTGGCACAGGATCTGGCTCCCTATCGTGACGAGATGATCATTTCAACGAAGGCTGGCTATGATATGTGGCCCGGACCCTATGGAGAGTGGGGCAGCCGCAAATATTTGCTGGCCAGTCTCGAACAATCATTGACCCGGATGGGGCTGGATTATGTTGATATATTCTATTCGCACCGTTTTGATCCAGAAACACCTCTTGAGGAGACAATGGGTGCGCTTGCACAAGCCGTGCGCGCTGGCAAAGCGTTATATGTGGGTATTTCGTCTTACAACAGTCAACGCACGCGGGAGGCTACGGCAATACTCCGCGAGATGGGTGTGCCGCTGCTAATTCATCAACCAAGCTATTCGATGATCAACAGGTGGCTTGAGGCAGATGGTTTGCTGGAGACGTTGGGCGATGTTGGCGCCGGGTCAATCGCATTTTCACCGCTGGCGCAAGGGATGCTGACATCAAAATATCTTGTTGATATCCCGGCTACAAGCCGGGTCAGTGACAATAGCTCGCTCTCAAGCAGTTTTATCAAGCCAGAGACCATGGAACGGATACGTGGGCTGAACAGCATCGCTGCCGAGCGTGGTCAGACATTGGCGCAGATGGCGCTGGCCTGGGTGCTGCGCGCGCAGCCCGTGGGCCAGATCACGACAGCATTGATTGGCGCGCGAACCAGCGATCAGATCCGTGACTGCATTGCTTGCATCAAAAATCTTGATTTCAGCACTGATGAACTTGCCAAAATTGACAAGTTGGCCGATGACGCGGGCATCAATCTGTGGGCACCTTCAAGTGAATTTGCCGGTCAGGATGATGGCTAAAAAGACAGTTGCGGCTTCTTCAGTCTGATTTGCCCTCCAAACCAGCGGCTGCAGTTCCTGATGCTCCTGGAATCCGCATCTCGAACACGTCTGTTACCGCTGTATAGTCATAATAGCCAAGCCGGGCTAACGGCTTGATGCGGGGGATGTCCAGCTTGCCGTCTGGTGTCACTACATCATCATCGACATGAATGCGGACAACCTCTCCATAGACCACCTCAACCCAGCCGTGCGAGGAGTTGCCACGCAACCTGTGGGTTGACATATAGCGACATTCGAAATGTGCTGGGCTTTCCTTGACGCGTGGGCAGGGGGCATCAATGCTGCTGATCGGGGTGACACCAGCGCGTTCAAATTCATTGATGTCGGCAGGCAGTTCCATCGCCGAGATATTGACAGCCTCGCGCAGGTCATAGGTCGCCATGTTCCAAACAAACCAGCCCGTTTCCTCGGCGTTGACAACGGTGTGTTTGCGCTCACCACTGCTCATTTGATTTGCAGCAAACATAACCATTGGTGGGTCAAAGGTCAGATTTTGCCATTGGCTATAGGGTGCCAGATTGACCACTCCCTTAGATGAAATTGTCGACAACCAGCCAATTGGCCGCGGCACGGTACAGGATTTGAAGGGTGAGTATGGCAGCGGGCATTTGTCGTTTCGTGGATCAAAATGCATATCATAATCCTATATTTAACAGTGAATTAATTATCAAATCTAAAGCAATTAGTCATCATTACTTGGGCGCAAATTTTCAATTGCCTGCTCGGCAATGGCCTGTAGAGGCTCGCAGGTCTTGTTCAGAATGGAGATCCGATCAAACAACTCTGTTTCTGTTGCCAGCACTGAGCGAAGCGCAGTGCCAAAACACTGGCGGAACTCGGTGCCTATGTTGAATTTGCAGACTCCAGTTCGCGTTGCCAGATGCCGTCGCATCTCCACTGGCACACCGGATGCACCATGTATCACCAATGGGCAGGAAACAACCGCTTCAATTTCTTCCAGACGGTGTAGATTGATGTCGGCTTTTTTTGCCTGCTGGAGATGCACATTGCCAACCGAAACGGCCAGTGCGTCGAGCCCTGCCTCGGATGCCAATCGCGCTGCATCGCTGGGAATGGTCATTTCCGATTCTTCCCCGGAATCATAGCCAACAAAGCCGATTTCACCCTCTACTGACACGTTATGACGGTGCGCAAGCTCAACTACTTTTGCAGTTTTTTCGATATTCTCGTCTAGCGCGAGGCGTGAGCCGTCAAACATGACAGAGGAAAACCCATGATCAATGCCAGCCACGCATTCCTCAAAGCTGGTCGCATGGTCGATATGACAAACAATCGGTACTGAAGCTTTTTCCGCCAGATGCCTGAACATGGGGCCGGACACCTCTACCGGCATATGCCGCCGGAAGCCGGGACCTGCCTGCAAGATAATTGGAGTTTGCAGGGCCTCGGCAGCCGCGACATAAGCCAGCGCATCCTCCCAGCCCAGAACGACAAAGCCGACAATGCCATAACGCCCGGTTCGTGCCGATCCCAGAATGTCGTGCAGTGAGGCAATGCTCATGTTCAGACCTGCCTAAACAAATCTATGTTCGAATCTCATCAGCGATTGACTGCATGGCGTCCATCGCCAACTCAACCCGATCAAACAAATCATGAAGCTCGTCTTCGGAAATAATCAGGGGGGGACAGAAACCGACAATATCACCGGGTAGCGCCCGCAGGATCACGCCATGTTCCTGTATCTTGGCAACTGCTTTGGCAGCGATCTTATGTGAGGGATCAAATTTTCCCCCACTGCTTCTGTCAGTGCAAAATTCCATCGCACCAATTAATCCTATGGCGCGGACATTGCCGATGAAATCAAACCTGTCAAAACGCTCAACACGCGTAGCGAAAGCCGGTGCAATCCGGCGAACATGCCCGATGATATCCCGCTCTGCAATCAGTTGCTGGGTGCGTAGGGCCACAGCGGCACAGACCGGATGTGCCGAATAGGTGTAACCATGTCCGAAAATTCCCAGCTGTTCGGCCTGTTCCGCAAGTGGGCCATGAACATGGTCGGACATCATTACCGCCGAGATCGGCAGATAGGCTGACGACAGAGCCTTGGCACAGGTCAACATGTCCGGTTGTACATCCATTGTCTGTGAGCCCCACATATTGCCGGTTCGGCCAAAACCACAGATAACCTCGTCTGCAACCAGCAGAACATCATATTTATGCAGCACCTCCCGGATGGTGGCAAAGTAACCGGCTGGCGGGATAATCACGCCGCCAGCACCCATCACCGGCTCCGCAAACAGGGCGCCGACTGTTTCTGGTCCCTCGGCCAGGATCAATGCCTCCAATTCAGCGGCACAGCGCGCAACGAAATCGGCCTCACTCTCGCCCTCTAGAGCACCGTTATAGTAATCAGGGGTTGTTGTGTGTTTGACAAAATCCAGCGGCAGGCCAAAGCCATCCTGGGCGTAGGGTAATGCTGTCATGCTGGCAGCAGCGATGGTGACACCATGATAGCCGCGTTTGCGACTGATGATCTTGCGCTTTTCAGGCGTGCCTTTGGCGGCATGGTAATACCAGACTATCTTTATGGCGGTGTCATTTGCCTCGGAACCAGACGCAGCGAATTGAACCTTGCTCATCTGGCTGTTGCGCCCTGCTGGTGGCGCCGATTTTATCAGCATTTCTGCAAGGTCAATTGCCGGATTGACGGTCTTTCCCGCAAAGCTGTGATAAAACGGCAGGGTCCTCAACTGTGTAATGGCTGCCTCGACGAGCTCCGGTTCGGAAAAGCCAAGCGATGTGCACCAAAGCCCGCTCATCCCTTCATAGAATTTCTGGCCATTGTCATCATGCACAAACACGCCGTCACCGCGCGCCATGATATGCGGTCCAGACTCGCGTAGCAGTGACGGGTTTGTGTAGGGATGCAGGTGAAAGGCGATGTCACGGCTGGCTGGCGAGTTACCGGAGGTGCTGTCATCAAAATTCATGGGATCATCTTTCCTTACGGCGCTACTCAGACGTGCTGACCACCATTGATATGAATTTCAGAGCCATTGAGATATTGCGCAGCGTCACTGCACAGGAAAAAGATTGTTTCGGCAACCTCATCAGGTGTGCCAAAGCGACCCAGAGGGATCTGCGGCAGGATGGTCTCCTCGCTGCCGGGGCTCAGAATGTCTGTCATGATCTCCCCGGGGGCAATCGCATTCACACGTATTCCCAGCTTGCCAAAGTCAGAGGCCATCTCACGGGTGAGGGCGCCAAGCGCCGCCTTGGAGGTTGCATAGGCGGAACCGGCAAAATCATGCACCCTGCTGCCAGCAATCGAGGTGACGTTGACAACAGCTCCCTTGCCACGCTGCAATGGCTCGACAAAGGCCTTTGTCATCATGATCGGGGCAAAGACGTTAACCTGAAACACCTGCTGCCAGGCGGTCATCGGCGTTGTTAGGCTGTCAAGCCGTGTGCCATCGTTGGATTTTGGCGAGATTCCGGCATTATTGACGAGCGCGTGCAGGGGCTTGCCATCCAGCCGCTCAAGCAGTTCGCCGGCACCGCGCATCACATCCTCCTGAGACTCCAAATCAATCTGCAGGTGATCCTCTGGCCCTGCTTCCCAGGGACAGTTTTCCGGGAATCCATAGCGCGAGCAGGTGATCACCCGCCATCCCTCCATCGAGAAGCGCTTTACTGTGGCATGCCCAATACCCCGACTTGCGCCTGTCAGAACTATGATTTTTCGATCGTCACTCATATAACGCTTTCCCCGCCTTGCCTTTATCCAGCAACCATCCACTGCTTATGATCAGGATAAAATTTGGCAATAGGTAAACGCTAACCGATTTTCAGGCGTGTGACCAGATCGCTGGCCCCCAGCAGAGTTGCCAGGATAGGGCTTGATCGATCTTCGTTAACACCTAAGCCATTACCAGTCAGCAGATGTTTCTGGTCTAATCTTCGAGACTGCCGAGTGTCATAAGTGTTTTGCCAGTCACCGACATGGTTTTTGGTGACAAGGTCTGGGTGAATTTCTGGATATTGTCGACTATCATTTTTTCGATCATATGCTGTGTTTCTTCATCCGGAAATTCCCAGATGACCGTGCTCACATGAGGTGTCTGGTCATTCTTTATGGCGCGAAACCGCACATTTGACACGGCTTCCAGAAGGGATGGCCAGCGTGTTTGGAGAATGGACTCGAACAATTCACATTCTTCAGCCGAGGGGAATGTTCTGATAAAAATCTTGATGATCATCGGGCTACCTAAAAAAACAAGCGTGAAACTGAAATGGGCATTTCTATTGCTGCAATATGGCCTGATCGCAGGAGGGCGGCAAGTCGCTTGTCACAGATGATTCAGAAAATTGTCAGCGATGGGGTCTGTGGGTTTATGAAAAAAATCTGCCGCCGCCCGGCTTTCCAATAACTGGCCTTCATGGATGAACAGTACCTGTTGTGCGAGGCGTTCGGCCTGCGCGCGGTTATGACTTGTCATGATAATTGTTGTGCCATTTGCGTGAGCGTCATGGATCATCTGTTCGATAGCCGTTGTCGATTCATAATCCAGATGCGATGTGGGTTCATCAAGAAACAACAGACTTGGCTGACTGGCCAGCGCGCCGATCAAAGCCAATTTCTGTTGCTCACCACCGGAAAGCTGATGCGCATGTGTGTCCATCTGCGCTTGTAAACCGGCATGGGCAAACCAGGCCTCGGTGTCTTTGTCGGGACAGCCCGGACAAACAAAATGAAAATGTTTGCGCGCGCTTCGGCGTAACAATATCGGCTTCTGGAACACGATTTTCTGCCGCTTGGCAGGTGGTCCGTTTATTTGGCCATCGGTCTTTGTCATCAGGCCATGCAATGTTCTCAAAAGGACCGATTTGCCCGCACCGTTATGCCCAAGAAGCATGGTCAGGCTACCGCGTTCAATATCCAGATTGACCCTGTCCAGCAATGTCTTGCCATTTCTGACAACAGTTAAATCTCTGGTTTGAACAATTAAAATATTACTAATATCAATCATTTATGATGTTTCTTTCAAATTTTGATCGAATCATCTGACTGGCGATATTGACGCTTAGTGCGATGGCCAGCAGTACCACGCCGAGCGCCAGTGCCTTCGCCAGTTCACCGCGTGATGTTTCAAGTCCGATTGCTGTTGTCATCACACGCGTTGAATGGCGTATATTGCCCCCCACAATCATCACGGCACCAACTTCGGAAATGGCACGTCCAAAGCAGGCGAGAGCAATGGTGATCAGCGCGATCCGCGACTCGCTGATCAGCACAAGTACGCGATTGAGTTTGCTCGTCCTCAAGGACAGAAAGAGCGGCGTGTATTCATTGTTCAATGTTTCGAAAACCTGTCGTGAAAGAGCAATCGAGATCGGCAAAACAAGAACGAACTGTGCCAGCATCATTGCGTAGCTTGTGTAGAGAATGCCGAGCCAGCCAAACGGGCCAGCGCGCGAAATCAGAACATAGATGAAAAGGCCGACAACAACTGGAGGCATGCCGAGAAAGGTGTTGCTGACGGTGATGATGGCCCACCGGCCCGGAAAGCGGTAACTGCTCAATAACGCGCCAATCGGTAGACCTATTACCAGCGCTGCGCCAACAGCGGTAAAGCTGACCACCAGGGACAGTGAAATGATGCTCATAAGTTCGGGATCTAGGGCCATTAGCATCGCAAAGGCCAGTTTCAGAGGGTCCATGAATTCCATTGCCGCAGTGTGACCTGTCCGATAATAAAATTCACGCCTTTTTTTGGCGCACTGGTTTTAGGCAACACCGGTGAAACTCAAACCCTTGCTGGGTTTCGATGACACTGTATGGTGCACCCTGATTTTACCTGAGGCCAGACTCACTGGTCTGAGTCCGAACATCACGCGCACGCTCAAGCATGGTTGATATCTCAGCAGCGAGACCGGACGTCTCAACGGGATGAAGAAAACCACCAATTTCTGTACGTTTGCCGTGTGAGGTGACGTAAACCCGTTGGCGATAGCGTGATGACATTTCCGGTGGTTCCTTTGGGGTGACTTCGACACGCAGCCAGTCTGCCGACATGCGAATAATGTCAGTTTCGCCAGATGGAGCCACGTTTTCGACGATTAGTTCACGCTCAGTTGCGGTCAACTTCTGGCGTTGCTTTGCCGCTCTGTAATTTAGCTTGAACGCACCCCAGACAACCAGAATTTCCAGCCCCAAAAAGCCAATGACCGGCCACGCGCCAAGCAGGAAGAACCCAAGACCGATAAAAAAGGCGAGGCTGCCAAGCGCTGCCATAACAATCACAAACCCGCGCTTTGACAATGACCGGTGCGGCCAGATTGTCAGCGACTGTTTGAATCTCGGTGTATGAGGCGGGGAGGGAGCCATAAAAGTACCTGTAACCAGATCATCTTCTTGTGAAAAAGCCATAAAAATTGCAGGTTGGTCAAGCCTTGTGCCGCCTCGTGCGACATTCAGACACAAATTTTAATATGCACAGATGCACAGGTTGGAGGTTGTGAATGACGATGATCTACAAAATATGTCCGGCCCAAATCTGGCAACAGGCTGAGACAACCGGTTTTTTTGACGGTGCCGGGATTGATCTTGCTGATGGCTACATCCATTTCTCGAGTGCTGATCAGGTGGCGGAAACAGCGCATCTGCATTTTGCTGGCCAGGACGACCTTGTTTTGGTCGAGGTTGATGCGGTCGCGATCAATATTGTCTGGGAGGAGTCACGTGGCGGTCAGTTGTTTCCACATCTTTTTGACCGGTTGCCGTTATCTGCGGTTGTTTCGGTGTGGCCACTTGGTTTGACAACTGACGGTACGCACCAGTTGCCGCCCCATCTTTTGACAGTCTAGCAAAGCCTTGTCAGAAACTCGCCAAGAATTTCCAGCCGCTTTGCCTTGGTTTCCGGAAGGAGAGTGACGGTTGTGCCCTGTCCCCAGACAGGGGCTGGCCAGCTTTCATCATGCGCGTGTCTGGCGATCACATGCAGGTGAAACTGCGATACGACATTACCGATTGTGGCCGTGTTGATCTTTTTGGCGCCGGTTGCACGCTTTAAAGCAGCTCCGAGCGCTGCTGCGAGTTGCATGAGATCGGCATTTGTTTTCGGATCAAGGTCATGCAGTTCGACAATGCCCTCACATTCGGGGATCAGGAGCGCCCAGAAAAACCGTTCATCATCGACAAGCCGCACCTGAAATTCGCCATGCCGCCCAACCAGCAGACTGTCAGCCTCAATACGGAGGTCGAGTGCAAAAGCCATTAAAAGGGCATGGGATGCGCCCTGTGCGCAGCCTCGATTTCTTCCATCACTGTGTCGGATAGGGTGACATCGACAGAGCCAAGGAGGCAGTCAAGCTGAGCCAAAGTGGTCGCGCCGATGATCAGTGACATCATTGCTGGCCTTGTTAGCGCCCACGCAAGCGCCATCTGGTTTGGATCCAGTTCGTGCCGTTTGGCAATATCAAGATAGGCGTCGATTGCTGGCCAGACCCGTGGATTGACCCGTCCACCCAATTCGGGACCTATGGACCGTCGTGATCCATCAGGAATTGCTCCGTTCTGATACTTACCGCTCAACATTCCGCAGGCAATGGGGGAGAACGCAAAAAGCCCGACCTGTTCGTTGTGGCACAGTTCAGCAAGGTCGGTGTCATAAAGCCGGCAGAGCAGGCTGTATTCATTTTGCAGAGACATCACCCTCGGCAGGCCGCGGTCTTCGGACATACGCAACCATTGTGCTGTTCCCCATGTGCTTTCATTTGATAGTCCGAAATACCGGACCTTTCCCTGTTTTTGCAATTTGTCCAACGCATTGAGGACTTCGGCCATGTGATCAAGCGTCTCCTGCTTGTTCTGCTGCGTTGGATCGTAATGCCAGTTCTGTCGGAACATGTAGGAGCCGCGGTTGGGCCAATGAAGTTGATAGAGATCAATGTATTCTGTCTGTAGTGAGGTCAGTGAGTTTTCGACAGCAATGGAAATGATCTCAGGCGTGATTGGTCCACCACCGCGTAAATTCTTAAATCCGTTGCCTGCGACCTTGGTTGCGATCAGGACATCGTCACGACGCCCTGATTTGGCGACCCATTCACCGATCACCCGCTCGGTGTCACCCTGTGTTTCAACTGACATTGGTGTTGTCGGATAAATCTCTGCAGTGTCGATGATGTTGACGCCACGTTCCAGCGCCATATCAATCTGCGCGTGGCCTTCCTCGGTGGTGTTCTGCGATCCCCAGGTCATGGAACCAAGGCATATGGCGCTCACATCAATATCGGTGGAACCCAGTTTATTGTAGATCATTGTCGGCTCTCATTTGTGGTAGATTAAATGGATCGTTGGGCCGTTATAATTGTAAAGGAATAGTCTAACCGCGATGAAATGCAAAGGTTGTTTGTTGATGGTAAACATCGCCAGGCTGCAACGATGCGTCAGGAAAATGCGGGTTGTTTGGCGCATCTGGCCAGACTTGTGGCTCAAGGCACAGGCCTGAAAAAGGGCCGTAAAGTTGTTTGATAAGGCCAGTCACCGGGGGGCCCAGCTTGTGACCCGTGTATAATTGCAGCCCCGGTTCGGTGGTTGCCACTTGCATACCAATGCCTGATTTTGGGCTGCGAACGCTTGCCACCTGGCGCAACGGAGCCTGTGCCCTGCCAAGACAGAAATTATGGTCAAACCCGGTATCGCCGATTAATCCCGGCGTTCGCAAATCAAAGCGCGTGCCAGTCACCGGGGCAATCTCTCCTGTTGGGATGAATTCGTCATCGACCGGTAAATAATGATCGGCGGAGATGCAGATTTCATGGCCACGGATATCGTTGCTGTCGTCGAGGCAGAAATAGCTGTGATGTGCCGGATTGAAAAGGGTGGGGGCATCACAGTTGGCGGTTATGCTCAGTGCCAGAGTGGCCCCGTCAGTGATTTCATAGCGTGCGCACAAATCAACCTTGCCCGGAAACCCCATCATGCCATCGGGGTCAGTCAGGCGTAATTCCACAAAATCATGCGCGTGATCGCTCAGCACCCAATCGCGAACACCATAGCTTGTTTTGCCGCCGTGCAGGCAATGTTTGCCAAGAAAATTGGTGTCGAATTGGTGTTGGTTGCCAGCAATTGTTGCTCGACCGTTGTTGATTCGGTTGGCATAACGTCCGACAATTGCACCAAAGTAAGGGGAATAACGGGGGTAGTGTCTAAATTTTTTAAAGCCCAGAACAAGCGGTGCCTCGTGCCCGGCCAGTCGGAGATCATGAACCACCGCACCCCAACTCAGGATGGTAGCAGATAAGGCGCCATTCCATATATCAACGGCGAACACATCCTGATTGTCGCGGGAAATTCCAATGTTACGGATCATTTTTATACCCTCGTTAATTTTTTATTAATAACATTCGATCAAATCTATTGATTGCGACAATCTGTCACTATATACGAGACAAGGGAAAACAACGACTGTTCCCATCGGGTGCCACCGGGTTTGCAGTTGTGCAATAACAAGGACGTAAAATGCGCATTGCGGTTATTGGTTCGGGCATATCCGGCCTCGGGGCATCTTATCTCCTAAAAGACAATGCCGATGTTCATCTATTTGAAAATAACAGTAGATTTGGTGGACACAGCAACACGGTTGAGGCTGATTTTGACGGCGTAAAGGTGCCGGTTGACACAGGTTTTATCGTTTATAACCCGTTGAATTATCCAAATCTTGTCAGGCTGTTTTCGCATCTTGGCGTTGCCACTCAGGACACGGATATGAGTTTTGCCGTGTCGCTGGATGGTGGCCGACGCGAATATGAGGGTTCAATCAGAGGTCTACTCGCACAACCCGCGAACTTTACCCAGCCACGCTATTGGTCGATGCTTGCCGAACTGGTGCGTTTTTATCGTTCTGCACCACGCACTGCCTATGATGGCCCAGCCAATGAGAGCCTTGGTGCTTTTGTCACAAGACAGGGGTATCGCGAAGCATTTGTTGCGGACCATCTATTGCCAATGGGGGCTGCCATTTGGTCCTGCACTTCGGGAATGATGCTGGATTTCCCGGTGCGCTCGTATATGAGATTTTTGGAGAATCATAAACTACTCAATTTTGTTGACCGTCCTCAATGGCGGACGGTTACAGGCGGTTCACGCGAATATGTCGGGCGGATCGTCAAAGCTCTGGGACCAAATGCACATAAATCAACGCACATCACCGGGTTGCGCCGGGCACAGGGCGGCGTTGTCCTCAGTATTGCTGGACAGGGGGATGTCTGGTTTGACAAGGTGATCCTCGCAGCGCATGCCGATCAGTCGCTGGCACTGATCACCGACGCAAGCAATCTTGAGAGTGAAATATTGTCCAGCTTCCGATTTCAGGAAAACCGGGCCATCCTGCATTCTGACCCGGTTTTAATGCCAAAACGTCGTGCCGCGTGGGGCTCATGGAATTATGTGACCGGAGCGGATCACGATGGTGGATTATGCCTGACCTATTGGATGAACCGCCTACAGTCGATTGATCAGGCCTATCCACTCTATGAGACTCTCAACCCGCATATTGAACCCGACTCTTCACTTGTTCATGGGGAGTTCAGCTATGATCATCCCGTTTTCGATGAGCGGGCCATTCTTGCGCAGGCGCGATTGCCTGAAATACAAGGACATGACAATCTGTTCTTTGCCGGCGCATGGACTGGGTATGGTTTTCACGAGGATGGGCTGAAATCGGCCGTCGCGATTGCCCGCTCGCTGAACATTGAAATCCCGTGGCAAAGTGAGGTTGCTGCCTATCCAATGCATGATGAAGAGGAAAGAGAGATCGCCTGATGTCAGCCTGCGCTCTTGTGCTATCGCAGATACATCACACACGCCATGGAACGCCGTCACATTTTCTGCGGCGCAAAGGGCTGTCGATCTGGATTGATCTCGATGACCTCAATGCCGCGAACCGGCAATCAATATTATTCTCGGTCGACCGTTTCAACCTGCTGTCTTTTGCGCAGCGTGATTACGGGCCTAATTACCGCCACAGCACCCCAATTGAGCCACTTGCCGCTTATGCCCGCCGTCTTGCTGCAGAGCTCTGCCCGGATGTTGCCATCGCGTCAGTCTATCTCTTGACGTTTCCACGCATCCTCGGCGTTGTTTTTAATCCGGTCTCAGTCTATGTGCTGCGCGATGGTGATGGCCAGGACGCGCTGTTGATCTATGAGGTCCATAATACTTTCGGCGATGTGCATTCTTATGCTGGAAGGCCGGGGCATGATGGTGCGGTTCTGCAGGCGACAAAACTCTTTCATGTCTCGCCATTTTTTCCAATGGATGGGGAATATCGGCTGATGATCCGGGCCGGCGGTTCAGATGCGCCAGTGAGGCTTCTGATGCGCTACCTCAGCAATGGCAGCGCGCGGCTTACCGCGACATTGCGCGGACTACCTGAGCGGATGACAACATGGGGCATCGTCACAGGTCTCTGCAAAACCGGCCAATGGCCCTTGCGTCCGTTGATGTCTATTCATTTTGAGGCTGTAAAACTTTGGATAAAGAAGGTACCGTTCCACCGGCGACCAGAGCCGCCTGCGGCATGGTCCGAAGCAAGGTCTGGCAAGTAGAGGGTTGTTACTGGCGTGAGTATGACTGGATTTTTCGAAAATAGAAAACAGGATGTTCTGGAGGCTATTGTCGCACGGACTCAGTATGGTGAGATTTGTGTCACATGGCCGGATGGCAGTGAGCAGACCTACAAAGGTAGCGGGCCCGGCCCATCTTGTAATGTCAAATTTCACTCAGCAAATGCTGTGGGCAAGGTGTTGCGTAATGGCAAAATGGGGTTTTGCGAGGCCATAATCGATGGCGAGGTTACCAGCTCTGACTTGCCGAAACTGATCGAGTTTGCGGTCGTGCATGACAGTTATCTGGAGATTGCGCTCCGGGCGAATTCGATGCGTCGTCTTGGGTTAAAGCTCCTTCACCTGCTGCGGCGTAACAACAAAGCTGGGTCGGCACGCAACATTTCCTATCATTACGACCTTGGAAATGACTTCTACGGTGCCTGGCTTGACCGCACCATGACCTATTCCTCCGCCGTCTTCAAAAATGACGATGATGACCTCTCGCGGGCCCAAATCAATAAATACCAATGCCTTGTCGAGCTTGCCGATATCAAACCCGATGATCATGTCCTCGAGATTGGCTGCGGATGGGGTGGTTTTGCCAAATATGTGACTTCGACCATCGGTGCAAAAGTCACCGGAATCACCATCTCAAAGGAACAGCATGACTTTGCCCAAAAAAGCATTCATGAGGCAGGGCTCGCCGATCGTGCCGATGTCAGGCTTGTGGATTACCGTGAGTTAAGCGGCAAATATGATAAGATTGTCTCCATTGAGATGTTCGAGGCCGTTGGACAGGCCTATTGGGAGACTTATTTCAATGCTGTCTCTGGCCTTCTGAAGCGGGGTGGGCGGGCCGCCATCCAATCGATTACGATTGATCATACAGCTTTTGATGCCTACCGCCGGGATCCAGATTTTATTCAGCGCTATATTTTCCCGGGAGGCATGCTGCCATCACTCCCTGTTTTGCAATCGCCACTGCAATCGGCGGGGCTGGCGCTGGTTGAGGAGCATGGCTATGGGCTGCATTATGCGAAAACATTGGCGCAATGGCGCGAGAGATTTAACGAGGCCTGGCCAGAACTGGCTACCGGTAAATTCGATGTCCGGTTCAAGCGCATGTGGGAGCTGTATCTGGCTTATTGTGAGGGTGGATTTCGTGGCGGCATCATTGATGTCAAACAGATGCTCTTGATGCACAGATAGCCGCATCATGACCGAGAAACTGACTGTCCCCGTTTTTGAACCTGCCGCTTACTTTTCCGGAAAGCTGGTGGCGTATGGTGTTTTTATTGACCGGTTTGGAAGCTTGCGCCGTCAGTTTCATGTCGCCGTCACGGGGCGGCGAACAGAACACGGTTTTCAGCTTGATGAGAGCTTTATCTATGATGATGGCGAGACGGAAATGCGCAGATGGGATGTCACAAAGGTTGGTAACGGACGCTACACTGGTGCATGTGCTGATGTGATCGGGCATGCAACTGGCTGCCTCAGTGACAACATGCTGAGCTGGCGCTACAAATTCCGGCTCCCGCTCTATGGCCGCAAAGTTTCAGTGACATTCGATGATGTCATGGTGTTGCAGGACGCAGGGATATTGATCAACCGCGCGGTTGTGTCGAAGTGGGGAATCAAGCTGGGTGAGGTACTGATCAGTTTTCGTCCACTACCCTAGTTTGTTCTCACAACAAAAATCCGCATAATTTGGCGTACCAGCGCCCCGATGAATGGCAATTTTGACAAGAGCTGGCTCGCACTGTCCCAATGATCGATATGATGCGAGACAAGCCCGGTGTCACCGATATGTATCTCGCTCATCCCCTCAAGTTCCAGTGACACTGATGGCCATCCTTTTGTGCGTGCTGTCATCTGCCACCGCAGATAGGTAACGTGCCGATCTCTCACTGTAGAATGGGCGACGTCGGAAACGGTGAATTGAGGTTCAATCGTGGTTTCGAACATATGTTCAAAGACAGCGCCAAAAGCAGCCTTGCCGCGAAGTTTGTTGAAAGGGTCAACGAAAACCACATCAATCTCGACAAGCGCCAGCAGCGTGTCAATGTTTCCCGGGCGAAGCGAGGTGAAGGCTTTGACATAGGCTTCGATCAGTTTTTGATGCGATTTTGCCATCAGCTATATCCCGTGCGTTTGCCAACAATCCTGAAAAACCATTTATCAGGCAGAAAGCGTAGCCATGCCATGCTGCGGGTAAAGGATTTGGGGAAATGCACCAGAAAATCATTCTTCGCCATTGCATCGATGATGGCCTGTGCCGCCGCATCAGCTGTCATCAAGCCCGGCATCTCAAAGTCATTCACCGCTGTTGCCTCGCTCTCGACAAACCCCGGACAGATCACCTGCAGCCTAATGTTTTTTGGCTGCAGATCAAAATAGAGAGATTCGGCAAGTGAGATCAGCGCAGCCTTGGTGGGGCCATAAGCTGCTGACTTCGGCAGACCACGCCAGCCAGCGACAGATGAAATCACGACAATTTGTCCGCCACCACGCGCAATCATACGGGGCACAATTGCGGCCAACGCGTTGACCACGCCCATATAATTGACATCCATGTGGTTGGCATAAATCGCCGGATCGATGGTGCTGCCGTCCTGCGGCTGGTAGATCCCGGCATTAAGAATAGCAATATCAATACCGCCCTGTGCAGTCTCGGCGGCGGCGACGCTCTCGGCGAGCTGATCGGCCATGGTTACATCACAGCCTGTGGCCCAGAAGTTTGGGATTTCGGCTGCCATCGATGCCAACCTGTCTTGCCGCCGTGCGACAGCACTCACCTTATGGCCATGTTCACACAAGCGTTTGGCCAATGCGGCGCCGATTCCTGCGCTTGCGCCTGTTAGAAAATAATGCGTCATGTTTTCGCCTATCCTATGCCTAGTCAAGGTGGGTATCATTGGCCTGTATGTGAAGGGCGGCAGTGGCAACAGTGGCGGTCTAGAAAAATCTATGTGACAGGGGTTGAAGGTCATGTTGAGCAAAGCAGAGTGCAGCCATTGGCAGGAATTGCTGGCGGCAGATTACGGTATCACCGCCGACCTGCAACGTCTTGATGGCGAGTACGATCTGAACCTCGCCGTTGAGGTGAAGGGTGAGATGCGCTGGGTGCTGAAAATCATGCGTCCTGATTGTGAGACGGGGCTCGTCGAGATGCAGATTGCGGCGCTGAATCATGTGCGTGATGTTGACCCTGATTTACCGGTTCCCCGGGTCGAAAAATCTTCTGCTGGCGCAGAGTCTATCATTTGGCCGGACCGTGACGGTAAACACCGAATAGTTTGGCTGATCACCGCCTTGTCGGGTGTGCCCTACGGTTCGCTGAGGCCTCATACAGTTGAGCTGATGGAACAGACAGGCGGGGTTTTGGCGCGTTTGACGAAGGCTTTGGTGAATTTTGAGCATACCGCTTTGTTGCGTGATTTGAAATGGCATCCGATGCGCCCCCATTGGGCGATGGCGCATATTGATTTGCTTCAAAATGAGAAATTAAAACCCTTTATAAAACATATATTTCAGTATTTTGAAAATGAATGTGAAAGTGAATTATTATGTCTGAGTCGAGCCCCGATTCATTGTGACGGAAACGATTACAATTTACTCGCCCAGCCATCGTTGACCGGCCCCCATTGCAGTGGTGTGATTGATTTTGGTGATATGACGCTGGCGCCGGCAATCTGCGACCTTGCCACAGCGGCAGCATATTTGGTTCTCGGACAGCGCCGTCCATTGGACATGCTATGCGCGTTGGTTCGTGGTTATCACAATGTGCACCCTTTCAGCACAGGCGAGTTGGCGCTTCTCTATCCGTTGCTGCTGACCCGGCTTGCGGTCAGCGTTGTCAATGCCGCGATGATGAAGCAGCATTCACCGGATGATCCCTATGTGACGATAACCGAGGCACCTGCGTTAAGTTTTTTGAATGAGGTTCGCGATTGGCCGTTTGCAATGGTGAAACGGCGTTTGCATCTGGCCGCTGGTTTCCCGGTTGTTAATCATGCCTCTGGGGTTCTGGCTTGGTTGGATGACAGGCAAGCTGATTTGGCACCCATTTTTACCACTGAATTTCCGGGCGACAGCACCTCATGGCCGCGCTGTTCCTGCGCTCTTGCTGAGGCTGTCCTGCCTGAAAACCCGACGGTTCTCAGCCCTGAAGAAGCGCGAAAGCTGGTGCCCGCCGCCATCGGGGCGGCGACGCCACATGTGGGTTATTACGCTGAACCACGGCTTCTCTATACCGAGCCAGCTTTTCTTACCGGCACACATCCGGTTGAGGGGCGCCGGACAATTCATCTTGGCATTGATATTTTTGCCCCGGAGGGCAGCCAGATCGCTGCCCCATTGCGGGGGAGTGTCGTTGCCACGGCCAATTTTCAGGACAGGCTGGATTATGGAGGGGTTGTCATTTTGCGTCATGAAACAGATGCAGGTGATGTTTTTTTCTCCCTCTATGGTCACCTCGATCCTGATTCGATCACCAGTTTGAGCCCTGGCCAAATGTTGTCTGCTGGTACAGCCTTTGCCAGTCTTGGCGCACCAGCGGTCAATGGTGGGTGGCAACCGCATCTTCACTTGCAGCTTGGCCTTGCGCTTGCCGGCTATGATGATGAGCGTGATTTTGACTGGCCCGGTGCCGCTGACCCGGATGATCTTGACTATCAGCTTGCCCTTTATCCCAATCCGGCACCGTTACTGGGACTGTCCGGCAAATCGACTCTCTATCCACAGATTGACGAGTGTGAGGTCCATGCCGCGCGCCGCTCCAGCTTTGGTAAAAATCTCAAATTATCATATGACCGGCCAGTGATGCTGATGCGGGGTTGGCGGCACTACCTCTTTGATGAATATGGCCGTCCCCATCTCGACGCCTATAACAATGTGCCGCATGTTGGCCATGCGCATCCTCGTTTGCGCGAGATCGCCTCCCGCCAGCTCGGGCTGATCAATACGAACACACGCTATTTGCATCCAGCGCAGGCTGAGTTTGCCACAGCATTGCAAAAACGTCTGCCCCAGGATTTGACGCATTGCTATTTTGTTACCAGCGGCTCGGAGGCGAATGAATTGGCCCTGCGTCTTGCGCGGGCGCATACTGGGGCTAGAGGCATGATTGTGCAGGAGCACGGCTATCATGGTCATACGACGGGCACGATTGACATTTCACCCTATAAATTTAACGGGCCGGGCGGCGGCGGTGCGCCCGACTGGGTGCAAACTGTCGAGGTGGCGGACCCTTATCGGGGGCGCTTTGGCTATGATGATCTTGCCGCTGGCCCTAAATACGCTGCGTCTGTCGATGGCGCGCTCATGGCTCTTTGTGACCGCGGCCATCAATTGTGCGGTTTTATCGCCGAGAGCTATCCTAGCGTTGGTGGTCAGATTGAACCACCGGCTGGCTATCTGGCCGCCGTCTATGAAAGAGTACGGGCAGCAGGCGGTGTTTGCATCGCTGATGAAGTGCAGACTGGGCTTGGGCGTCTGGGAGAGGTCTATTGGGGCTTTGCCACACAGAATGCCACGCCGGATATGGTCATTCTGGGTAAGCCGGTCGGGAATGGTCATCCCATCGGCGTTGTCGTGACAACGGCTGCAATCGCTGAGTCCTTTGCCAATGGCATGGAGTTTTTTTCGACTTTCGGCGGGACCACTCTTGCGTGTCTGATCGGTGCCGAGGTGTTGCAGATAGTCGATGATGAAGGGTTGCAGGAGAATGCATCAAAAACCGGTGCGCAGCTTCTCGCCGGCTTTCGTAAATTGCAATCCAGCCATGATTTGATCGGCGATGTGCGGGGACGCGGGCTGTTTCTGGGGGTTGAGTTGGTGTCTGATCGCAAGACCAAAAGCCCGGCAACAGCTCTTGCAGGTTATGTCGCCAACCGGATGCGGAAGGAACGCATCCTGATTGGCACCGATGGTCCGTTTGACAATGTTCTAAAAATTCGGCCACCACTGACAATTGGTGGGGAAGATTGTGAATTGCTGTTGGATCGGCTCGATCAGGTGCTTTGCGAGGCAGAATTGATCAACCAGGACAGATGATTGGCATCATTCTTCGATCATCATCGCAATTTCATTGTCCGGACTGATTACAATCTGGTTGCGATCAAATTCTGCTCAGGAAACAGTTTCGCAATCAAATTCTCTTAGCAGGCATTTTGTTTGCTATCATTTGTTGGTAGATAGGAACGAGTTTAACACTCGGTGGTCACACTGCCTCACACAACCCGAAGCCGGAGCTTTTCATGCGCCAACCCCGACAATCCTTGCCGCTGATATCGGCTGAACCGATGCAGGTTCTGGTAAGACGGGCAGGGGCTGTGGAAAGTTCGCATACGATTGATGTCGCCATTTGTGACGCCCAGGGTTCTGTCCTTGTCGGGCTGGGAGACGTTGAGCATCAAATCTTTCCACGATCTGCGATGAAACCGTTGCAAGCTATTGCTTTAGCAGAAAAATCAATACATCTTTCGGAGCAGAAAAAACTGACGACAACTGAATATTCGTTGATCTGTGCGAGCCATAATGGCCAGCGCATACATGTTGATGCTGCCCGGCATCTTCTGAAAAAATTTGATTTATCGCCTGATCTGCTGGTGTGTGGGGCGCATTGGTCAAGCGATCAGCCGACAGCGATTTCCCAGATACGCTCGCTTGAGGTGCCGACGAAAATTCTTAATAATTGTAGCGGCAAACATGCTGGCATGCTGGTGCTTGCCAGTCTTCTTGGCGCAGCACCAGATGGTTATGCAGCGCTGTCCCACCCCGTGCAACAATCCATTCTGGGCACGCTTGAAACCATGACGGGAATTGATCTGATGCAGTTTCCTCATGGTGTTGATGGTTGCGGCGCACCAGCGCTTAGTGGGCCACTCGGCAACTGGGCGCGCGGCTTTGCGCTGTTTGCCGACACGACTGCTATACCGCCAGATCGCGCTAGTGCCTGCGCATTGCTTCGTCACGGCATTGCGGCGGCACCACAGATGCTTGCTGGTGAGCGCCGCCTCTGCTCGGCGCTGGCGGCTGCTTTTGGCCAGCAGATCACTGCCAAGGTGGGTGCAGAAGGTGTTTACGGTGCCGCTTTCCACGAGCTTGGGCTTGGTCTGATGATGAAGTGTCGTGATGGTAGTCGCCGCGCTGTTGAGGTTGCGCTTGGCAGCATTATTCACCTGCTTGGCTATGACTGTCCGCCGTCTCTTGGCGAATATTTTGCGCCGCGACTGTACAATTGGGCTGGCGGGGAGGTCGGTGATATCGTCATCGAAGGCGCTGTTGCTCCTGTTGTAATGAGGCAGTCATGACGAAGGTGAGATCAACCGCCCGCCGTGAACATGGCGGCGACATTGATGTCGCACGCCAGCGTCATGGCCGCGCTGATATGATTGATCTGTCAACGGGGATTAGTCCACGCTCTTATCCGGCACCACCGCTGACGGCAGATCGGTTGCAGGCTTTACCGACGCAGAGTGATCTTGCTGCCTGCCTTGCCGCTGCGCGCCGCCATTACGAGGTGCCTGATGAGCTGGCGCTGTGTGCCGGGCCGGGCACACAGGCGCTGCTGCAACTGGTGCCCGCGCTGGCATCGGATGGGGCTGTCTGGATTGCTCAGCCCACCTATAACGAACATCTGCCCGCATGGTCGGCACATGGCCATGATGTAAGCGTTGTGCCGACATTGCCCGAGGAGGTTCGTCACGCGGTTGTTGTTTTGCCGAACAATCCGACCGGCTGGGCAGATTATACGGCGGTAGAGATGCTTGCGGCAGAGATCGGGCGGCGCGAGGGGCTGTTGTTGATCGATGGTGCCTTTGCTGACGGCGCAACCCATTCGGAGGATGTGCATTTGCTGGCAAAACTGGCACAAACGCATGTTTTGCATCTACGGTCCTTTGGCAAATTTTTCGGCTTGGCCGGATTGCGGCTTGGCTTTGCCATTGGTCAGCCGGAGCAGATTGACTATCTCTCTGACAGGATCGGTCCGTGGGCTGTGGGAACAGCCTCCCTCGAAATCGGAAAACAGGCGCTGGATGATGTGGCATGGGTCACGGATCACCGGATCTGGCTTAGCCAGCAGGCAGATCACCTGTCTGTTCTATTGATACGACATGGGTTGACGATAATCGGAGGCACGTCACTGTTCCAATGTGTGCGCTGTGATCACGCCGTCGCGCTTCAACGGCATCTTGGCAAAAACGGTGTTTGGGTTAGGGCGTTCAGCGCTCATCCAGATCTCCTACGCATCGGTTTGCCGGGCGACGCCGCAGCTTTTTCAGCCCTAGATGAAGCCTTGGCCAAGTGGCAGGGCAAATCATAAAACTTCCGATGGCGTAGTTTGACCATTCAATGACGCAATTGGTTGACACCAAGAAGATAATTATGGGAACACTGAGACCATGTTAAAGGTGGCTGTGGGGCAAAGCCCCATGCCTTAATGAGGGAATATGGACAGGGTGAAAAATGACTGCCCGATGCCATAGCCGTCCCCGCGACTGTATATGGGTCGTCCACCATTAAGCCACTGGAGAGCAACGAGCGATCTGGGAAGGCTGGAGGACAATATCCATGAGCCAGGAGACCTGCCTTTCACGCTGAATGCAACGGTCGGGGTGTGCCGTATTGATGCAAGCGGAAATCGTCCGCTGTGTTGCTACTGCCTCGCTCAAACGACTTACCTAGCCCATTTCGGGCATGACTCTGCCGAGGGGAGTGACTTTAACATGACGAGAATTTTGATAATTGCTGCGACCATGCTTTTTGCAACGCTGTCGTCAGCCTTTGCGCATCATCCACTTGGCGGCGAGGTGCCAACAACTGCGATGCATGGCCTGCTTTCTGGCATCGGCCATCCAATCATCGGCTTTGATCATCTGGCCTTTGTTATAGCTGTTGGCCTGATTGCGGCGTTTCAATCGAACCGTCTGGTCATGCCGCTCGGCTTTGTTGCCGGGACAGTGGCTGGCACGATGCTCACGCTTGCCGCGGTGACGCTGCCATTGGCGGAGATTGTCATCACCGGATCGGTTGTGGGTGCTGGTGCCGTTGCGATGAGGGGTAAGAGTGCCGGTTTACTGCCCTCAACATTGCTGGCCGCTTTAGCTGGCCTGTTTCATGGCTGGGCCTATGGCGCAGCTGTTGTTGGTGCAGAGGCAACGCCTTTGCTTGCCTATTTGGCCGGTTTTGGTGTGACACAGCTGCTGATTGCCGTTGGCGTTGGCATTTTGGCCCGCGAGATCTGGAAGGTGACAAGTGTTAATGCGCTGCAGCCGCGCCTTGCTGGCGCGCTTGTTGCTGGCGTTGGTCTTGCCTATCTGATCGAAAATGTCGAAGGCATGATCTTTCCCGGGATGTAAATCCGACCTCTTGGGGGGGGGTCAAGGCAGGGTCGATGGCTCTGCCTTTTTCGTTTTCCGTCTCAAAAGGGTGCTCTGCCCTCCGCCAGTTCACCTGGGCATAAATTGAAAGTGAAAACCACATAATGGCCGTCTCAGCTATCTCCAGACGTATTCCAGCAACGGTGATTACCGGATTTTTGGGATCCGGTAAAACTACACTGATTCGCAACATTATTATGCAGGCGAATGGCAAACGGCTGGCATTGATTGTTAATGAATTTGGCGATGTCGGAATGGACGGCGCGATGCTAGCGGAGTGCGGCGCTGAAAGCTGCAGCGTCGACGATATCATCGAGCTGGCGAATGGTTGTATCTGCTGCACGGTCGCCGATGATTTCCTGCCCAGTATACAGACGCTGTTGGCGCAGAATCCGCCACCGGATCATATCATTATCGAAACATCTGGTCTCGCGTTACCGCAGCCGCTGGTGCAGGCTTTCGGCTGGCCCGACATCCGGGCGAAAGTGATGCTTGATGGGGTGGTCACGCTTGTCGACGGTCCGGCATTGGCTGGTGGTGGCATCGCGCATGACCTTGAGGCCCTTGAGAGGCAGCGCGCCGCCGATGAAGAACTTGATCATGAAAGCCCGATTGATGAACTTTTT
The DNA here is from genome assembly GCA_004212735.1 of SAR116 cluster bacterium. GTDB lineage: Bacteria > Pseudomonadota > Alphaproteobacteria > Puniceispirillales > Puniceispirillaceae > MED-G116. The sequence continues at coordinate 4,226 of SHBD01000019.1, read as the reverse complement.
GAAGATCAGATCAGCGCGGCAAACCTGATCATTCTGTCCAAGGCAGATCTGCTGGATGAAGCAGGACTGGATCGCGCGCGCGCCGCAGTGGAGGCACATCTTCATGACAACACGCCGATTATCAGTGTCGCCGGCGGTAAAGCGCCGCTCAGTGCTGTTCTGGGTCTTGACATGGAGGAGGAGGCACATCAGCGCGCCAAGCACCACCATCATCATCATCACGATGGTGAAGACCATGGCGATGATCATCATCATGAGCATGAACATGGTCATGATGAATTTGCCTCGCATATCATATCCCTCAACGAGGTTGAGGATGCCGGTGCCTTTCAGGCACAAATCATGGCGTTGGCCAGTGCGCATGGCATTTTGCGGGCAAAGGGTCGGGTTTCGGTCGTAGGTAAGGCATTGCCTTTTGTTGTTCAGGCTGTCGGTCAGCGCGTTGACGGATATTTTGCGCCAAACCCCGGCGCGGTTGGCAAAGAGGGGAAGGCTGGACGTCTGGTGGTTATTGGTCTTGCCGGGCTTGATGCTGGCGCAATTGCCGCGCAGCTGGGTGGCAGCGTGATCATGGACAGCGGATCAGATGCACCTCCTCAAAATTGATGAAAGCGGTGCCCTCTACGATTCGGACGAGGCTGTCGATCTTGGTCAGCCGGGCGGTGACATTGTTGTACTAACCTCCGCCGATACCGAGGTGGCGTTGCTGGCGGCCGCGGTCAAATCCTGCCATCAAGCGGGCCAAAGGCTGGATGTCCGCATCGCCAACTATCTCAGCCTTACACATCCCTATTCGGTAGATCTTTACATTCAAAATACGATTGCGGCGGCAAGGCTGGTTGTGGTCCGCCTGCTTGGTGGTATCGCCTATTGGAGTTACGGTACCCAGCAATTGCGGGCGCTCGCTGAAACCGGGACGACCGAAATCATCTTTCTTTCCGGTGATGGCAAGCCGGACCCTGAACTGGATTACCTGTCGTCAGCCAGCGCAGCGGATTGTGCGGCACTTTCTAGCTATCTTGATGCGGGTGGCAGTGACAATGCGGTGGCCTTTCTACAGGCGTTGCAGGACCGTCTTGATGACACGCAGACGGCGCCACCTCCGCAGCCACTGTTGCGGGCAGGGATCTACTGGCCGGATCTACCAGTCCCAGATTTAGATAATCTCGCCGTGCATTGGCAGGAGGATGCACCGGTTGTTGCGTTGATTTTCTATCGGGCGCTTGTTCAGGCGGGTGATCTGGCGCCAATTGACCAGATGATCAAATCCTGTCGGGCGCAGGGACTCAACCCTCTCCCGCTCTTCGGGGCTAGTTTGAAAGAAGCTGAAACAGCCGCCATCATTGCTGATCTGCTGGTAAGAGCTGGTGTTAGCGTGATTTTGAATGCCACCAGCTTTGCGGTATCGGACCCGGCCACAGCGGGGGATGCTGATGTGTCAATGCGCTCAGTTGGCCCGTTTGGCGCGGTGGATGCGCCAGTATTGCAAATTGTTCTGGCGTCCAACCGGCAGACGGATTGGGAGCAGTCAAGCGCTGGTCTCACAGCGCGTGATCTTGCGATGAATGTCGCGCTGCCCGAACTTGATGGGCGGGTGCTGACACGCGCCATCGGTTTCAAGCGGCCGTTGGTCAAGGATCCGTTGACTCACGCCATGACCACCGGTTTTGACCCGTTACCTGAACGGGCTGATTACGTGGCTTGTCTTGCCGCGGCATGGGCCAGATTGCGGGTGACACCTCCAGCCGCGAAGAAAGTCGGTTTGATTCTGGCGAATTATCCGAATCGTGACGGTCGGATTGCCAATGGTGTCGGGCTGGATACCCCGCAAAGCGTGTTTGAGGCACTAAACCTGCTTGCAGCTGAAGGGTATGAGCTAGGTGAGTTGCCGAACAGCAGTGCGGATTTGATTGGCGCGTTACGGGCTGGCCCAACCAATGCCGGCTGGCAGGACCGCAAAAGCACGGTGTTTTTGTCACTGTCTGACTATCAGACCGCTTTTGCCGCCCTGCCGGACACTCTTCGTGGGGATATCACGATGAGGTGGGGTGAGGCCGACGCTGATCCGATGTTCGATGGGAACGATTTTCGTCTGCCAATCCTCACCTATGGCAATGTTGCTGTCGGCGTGCAGCCGGCCCGCGGCTATAATATTGATCCAAAGGCCACCTACCACGCGCCTGATCTGGTGCCGCCACATAATTATCTGGCATTCTATTTCTGGCTGCGTCAGCGATGGCAGAGTGATGCGGTGGTGCATTTTGGCAAGCATGGCAATCTGGAATGGCTGCCCGGTAAGGCATTGGCGCTGTCATCCACCTGTTATCCCGAGGCAATTTTGGGGTCGATGCCGCATTTCTACCCCTTTATTGTCAATGATCCGGGCGAGGGTGCGCAGGCCAAACGCCGCACTTCAGCTGTTATACTTGATCATCTTACGCCGCCAATGACACAAGCTGACAGTCATGGCCCCATGGCCGAGATTGAATCGCAGATGGATGAGTATTACGAGGCAGCCGGAATGGATAGGGCTCGCAGCGAGACTTTGTTGACCGATATCCTTGCAACAGCAGAGCGCGCGGGCATTGCAGAAGATTGTGGCATAGCGCCACATGATGACGCGGCAGAAAAATTGCTGAAACTTGACAATTTTCTCTGTGACCTAAAAGAATTGCAAATTCGTGACGGGCTGCATGTTTTTGGCATCTCGCCAACGGGGCAACTTGCCAATGATCTGCTAACCCAGATACTCCGCACCCCGCGTGGTGATGGAGATGGCTGTAATGCCTCGCTGTTGCGCGCGTTGGCGGATGATCTGGGTGTGGATGATAATGGGTTTGATCCGCTAACTTGCGAGCGGGCTGAAATCTGGACAGGTTCGCGCCCGCGCCAGCTGGTCACTCTGAGCTCCGATGTCTGGCGAAGCGCTGGTGACACTGTTGAGAGACTTGATTTGCTTGCAGGGCAGTTGGTTGCAGGACAGATATCGCCCCCCGGATCCAGTTCAAGATTGATCATTGAGCAGTGCCTGCCGTCCTTGCGTGACAATCTGCTGGCCTGTGGCCGGATGGAGAGCGCAGCCTTGCTGCGTGGTCTTGCCGGACGCTTCATTCCTGCCGGGGCATCCGGTGCGCCGACAAGGGGCCGTCCCGAAGTATTGCCAACAGGTCGCAATTTTTTTTCGATCGACAGCCGGGCACTGCCGACCCCCGTTGCCTGGCGGTTGGGGTGGGCATCAGCTGAGGCGCTGCTGCAACGCTATTTGTTGGATCACGGCAACTGGCCGAAATCCATGGTGCTGTCAGCATGGGGAACGTCAAATATGCGAACGGGCGGAGATGACCTTGCGCAAGCGCTGGCATTAATGGGCGTGCAGCCCCAGTGGGACAGGAATTCACGCCGCGTTACTGGCTTTGATGTCATTCCAGCTGATGTTCTGGGCCGTCCGCGTGTTGATGTCTCGTTGCGTTGCTCTGGATTTTTCCGTGACGCATTCCCAGCGCAGATGAGCCTTATCGACAGAGCCGTGCAGGCGATTGCCAAACTTGATGAGCCAGAGGAGATTAATCCCCTGGCGGCTGCGGCACGGCGTGAACAGGCCCAATTGCAGAGTCGCGGCTATGAGGGTGCGGCGGCACAGCGTTCCAGCACCATGCGGATTTTCAGCGCCAAACCCGGCGCCTATGGCGCTGGTCTGCAAACCCTGATTGATGAGGGGATTTGGGACAAGCGCGCGGATTTTGCCGAGGCATTTCTGATCTGGTCATCCTATGCCTATGGTGACCAACTGGATGGGATAGACGCACGCGATCAGCTCGAGGCGCGTCTGGCTGGCGCTGATGCGGTACTGCATAATCAGGACAACCGGGAACATGACATTCTGGACAGTGATGACTATTACCAGTTTGCCGGTGGCCTCTCAGCTGCGGTGGCGCATCTGTCAGGACGCGATGTGCCGGTCTATCACAATGATCATTCCCTGCCTGAACGCCCTGTTATACGCACCTTGGCAGAAGAGATAAGCCGTGTTGTCCGTGGCCGGGCCAGTAATCCGAAATGGATTGCCGGTGCCATGCGTCACGGCTATCGCGGTGCTTTTGAGATGGCTGCCACGGTCGATTATCTATTCGCGTTCGCCGCAACCACGCATCAGGTCGCCGAACATCACTTCACCGCTTTGTTCGAAGCTTACATCGAGGATGACCAGGTGCGGGAATTTCTGGAAG